>VBJI01000093.1 GCA_005880875.1 Chloroflexota bacterium | reverse complement strand
AGGGCCCGCGACCAGGTCGGTCACCTCGACGCCGACCGCGTCCGCCTGCCGCTGACGGTCGCCGCCCGCAAGCCGGGCGACCGGATGCGCCCCCTCGGCCTCAGCCAGCCGAAACGCCTGCAGGACATCCTGGTCGACGCCCACGTTCCGCGACATCTCCGCGACAACTTGCCGGTGGTTTCCGACGGCGAAGAGATCGTTTGGATCCCGGGCGTTACCGTGGCCGAAAACAAGCGCGTCACGCCCGCCACCCGCCGCCAGATGCACCTCGAAATAGAGCGTCGCTGAATTCGTTCTACTTCATGTTGCCTAACAGGATTCTTAAAAACCCGGTGTTAAGATAGCGTGGCCATGAGAGGCCGAAACCGCAACATCTTTTATTTCATCCTGCTCGCCGGTTTGCTGGCAATCATCTGGGCGAGCTACAAGAGCTTCAACAACATCGCGGCTCCTACCGACAAGACGACCTTTGACTTGATTCAGGCGGCCGATAACAAACAGATCAAGCAGGCCACCATCAAGAGCAGTGGCACCGAGGTCGATTGGACCGACACCAGCGGCAACCACTACAAGACAACCTTCCGCGACACCTTCCAGATCGAGACCAAGTTCGTTGAGGACAACGTCAACTTCAGCACCGAGCAACCGAGCTCGTCGAACCTGCTGCTCTCGGTCGTCCTTCCGAACGTCATCCTCTTCCTGGTCATCGGTGGCTTCATGTGGTACATGCTCCGCCAGACCCAGAGCGGCAATAATCAGGCAATCTCCTTTGGCCGCAGCCGGGCGCGCCTGCTGAGCGGTGACAAGCCCGCCGTCACGTTCAACGACGTTGCCGGTGTCGAGGAGGCCAAGCAGGAGCTCACCGAAATTGTCGAGTTCTTGAAATTCCCGGAGAAATTCACGGCGCTCGGCGCGCGCATCCCCAAAGGGGTTCTGATGGTCGGCCCGCCCGGCACCGGCAAGACCCTCCTGTCCAAGGCGGTCGCGGGCGAGGCGGGCGTGCCCTTCTTCAGCATCTCTGGCTCCGAGTTCGTGGAGATGTTCGTCGGTGTCGGTGCGTCTCGGGTGCGCGACCTTTTCGACCAGGCCAAGAAGAATTCGCCCTGCATTGTCTTCGTCGATGAGATCGATGCGGTCGGCCGCCAGCGTGGCGCCGGCCTGGGCGGCGGGCACGACGAGCGCGAGCAGACCCTCAACCAGTTGCTGGTCGAGATGGACGGCTTCGAGACCAACACCCACGTCATCGTGATCGCCGCCACCAACCGGCCCGACGTCCTCGACCCGGCGCTGCTCCGTCCCGGTCGCTTCGATCGGCACGTGACGCTGGATCGCCCCGATATTCGCGGCCGCCGCGCCATCCTCGAGGTGCACGCGCGCAACAAGCCCTTCGATGGCCAGGTCGATCTCGAGGTGCTCGCGCGCCAGACCCCCGGCTTCAGCGGTGCCGACCTCAGCAACCTTATTAATGAGGCCGCCATCCTCGCGGCGCGCAACAACAAGAAAGCGATCGGCCAGCTGGAGCTCGAGGAAGCCATCGCGCGCGTCATCGCCGGCCCCGAGCGCAAGTCGCGCATGATCACCGAGCAGGAGAAGAACGTCATCGCCTACCACGAGATCGGCCACGCGCTGGTCGCCAAGTCGCTGCCCAACGCGGACCCGGTGCACAAGGTCTCGATCATCTCGCGCGGCATGGCGCTTGGTTGGACGATGCAGCTCCCAACCGAAGACCGCTATCTGGTATCGCGCAGCGAGCTCAACGACGACATGGCGGTCATCCTCGGCGGCCGCGTCGCCGAGGAACTGATCTTCGGCGACATCACCTCGGGTGCCTCGGACGACATCGGCAAAGCCACCAAGCTCGCCCGCCGCATGGTCACCGAGTGGGGCATGTCGGACAAGCTCGGCCCGCTGACCTTTGGTCACAAGGAAGAGCTCGTCTTCCTCGGCCGTGATCTCGGCGAGCAACGAAACTACAGCGAGGAGATCGCCGGAGAGATCGACCAGGAAGTCCACCGGCTGGTCGATGCCGGCTACCAGCGTGCCAGGAAGATTCTGACCGAGCGCCGCGACAAGCTCGTGCAGCTCGCCGAATATCTCAAGACAGAAGAGACGATCGAAGGCTGGCAGATGGACGCCGTCATCAACTCGCCTGACGGCAAGGTGCCGCCGGTGCCCGAGCGCCCCAAGGCCGAGACGCCGCGTCCGCCACAGGTGCAGCCGAAGACGGACGACCGCGGCCCCGAGATCCCGCCTGGTCGCCTGGAGCCGACGCCCGCCTAAAGGAGGATAGGGGGTGCCGTTCGTAGGACACTTTTATTTCCTTATCCTCATGCTCCTCGTCTATGGCGTCGTGATCGTGTTGGCCGTCTGGCTCGTGCTCTGGGCGATTCGAGTCTCCCCGCGACGAATCCGGCCAGATAATGCGCTCGCCATTCTCAACGAGCGCTTTGCCCGCGGCGAGATCGACCAGCAGGAATACGAGCAACGCAAAGCGGCCCTGCTCCACCACTGAGCCCCGCTCGAGCCCATCTCAAGACGGACGGCCGGAAGCGAGATCGCGTTATAAGATAGAGACGCCGCTTGGATCCTCAGTGACCGAGACGGAATCATGCAAAAGCCGACTATCGCCATCGTCGGACCTGGCCGGGCCGGATCGGCTCTCGGGCGCGCCCTCCACGCCGCCGGATACGCCATTGCCGCGATCGGTGGCCGTAACCCTGACAACGTTCGCAACCTGGCCGAGGAACTCGACGCCCGGCCCTGTCAGAGTCCCGCGACCACCATTGACCTCGCCGACCTGACGATCCTCGCCGTCCCCGACGACGTCATCCTTGGCCTGGCCACGGATATGGTCGAATCGCTCTGCTCGGCGGCCGGAAAGTCCGTCGTCCACCTGAGTGGCGCGCAGGACCGATCGGCGCTGCGTCCCCTGGCGCAGCAGGGAGGCCTTCGGACGGGGGTCTTCCATCCCCTACAGACATTCCGGCGCGGCCCGCAGGCGGTGGCCAACGTCGCGGGCACCTACTTCGGCATCGATGCCGATCCGCAATTTCGCGACCAGCTGATGCAGCTGGCGGGCGACCTTCGCGGATACCCGTTCGACCTCACCGGCGTCGACCGCGCGCTCTACCACGCCGCCGCGGTGTTCGCGGGATGACGACCCTGCTCGCGGGCGCCGTCAATAATCTTCGCGACCTCGAGCCCGCCGACGCGATCACAGGCCCGGCGTCGCGTGGCGATCAGGGGACGATCCAGCGCCACCTCGACGCCCTCAAGCACGACCCGGAACTTCAACGGCTCTACCAGCTCCTCGCCGATCGCACCAAAGCGCTCGCGCCGAAACAAAAGGAGGATGCCGCATGACGGTCAACGTGCGCGACTTACGCAAATGGAAGACGGAAGGCAAGAAATTCACCATGCTGACGGCCTACGATTACACGACCGCCCGCTGGCTCGATCGCGCCGGGATCCCGGTGCTGCTCGTCGGCGACAGTCTTGGCATGACGATGCTCGGCTACCCCGACACCTTGAGCGTGACCATGGACGACATGATCCGTCACGCGGGGGCCGTCGTTCGCGGGGCGCCCGGGGCGCTCGTCATCGGCGACCTGCCCTTCATGGCCTACCACGCGTCATCGGAGGACGCAATTCGCAACGCAGGCCGATTCCTGCAGGAGGCGCGCGTCCAGGCGGTCAAGATGGAAGGCGGCGGCCGCGTCATCGAGTACACCAACCAATTGACCTCGATGGGGATCCCGGTGATGGCCCACCTGGGCCTGACGCCGACCTTCGTCAATCAATTCGGTGGCTACCGGGTCCAGGGCCGGAGCGACGAGGCCGCTGAACAGATCCTCGACGATGGCGACGCCCAGGTGCTCGTCATCCAGGACGTGCTCGGACTCAATCCCGACCACGTCGCGAAGTTCGTGCGCCAGTACGCCAAATTGGGAGAGGCCATCGAAGCCGCCGCGAAGCAGTTCGACGAGGACGTGCGAAACGGCGCCTTCCCCACCCCTGAGCACGAATACTCGGCCCGATAAACCGCTGATCGTCGAGTCGGCGATCGCGATGCAGGAGCAGGCAATTGCCTGGCGGCAGGCGGGCGATGCCATCGGGTTCGTGCCCACCATGGGCGCCCTGCACGCGGGTCATGACAGCCTGGTCGCCCGGGCGCGCCGGGAAAACCAGCGCGTGATTGTCAGCATCTTCGTCAACCCGGCGCAGTTCGGGCCCAACGAGGATTTCGAGGCCTACCCGCGCCCGTTCGAGGTGGATTACGCCCGCCTCGACGCGCTCGGCGCGGACGCCATTTTCCATCCGCCGGTCGAGCAGATCTACCCGCCGGCGTTCAAGACCCATGTCGATCCTGGGCCGCTGGCCGAGGTCCTCGAGGGCAAAAGCCGCCCCGGCCATTTCGCCGGCGTCCTGACCGTTGTGCTCAAGCTCTTCAATTTGACGCAGCCGAAGCGGGCCTACTTCGGCCAGAAGGACTTCCAGCAGGTCATCCTCGTCCGCCAGCTCGTCCGCGACCTCGGCCTGCCGATCCGCATCGTGGCCTGTCCAACGGTTCGGGAGCCCGACGGTCTCGCCTTGAGCTCGCGAAACGCCTATCTCGATCCCGCTCAGCGGGCCGCCGCCCCGGCGATTTCCCGGGCTCTGGATGCGGCCGCCCTGAGCTTCGGCAAGGGCCAGGCCCACCCTGCTGAGCACGAGTCGACCGCCCGCTCCGCGCTCGAGAAGATTCCGGGATCGACGATTGAATACGTCGCTGTGGTCGACCCGACCACGCTACGTACTCCCGCGCGAGCCATCGCGGGCAGTGTTTTGGCGGTCGCTGTTAAACTTGGATCAACAAGATTGATCGACAACGTCGTATTGGGAGCGGAGCGCCTCTGAGTTCAGACCGGCGCTCAAAGGCGAAGGGGCGAGCAACAACTTCAAAGAAGGCGAAGCCGACCGTGAAGTCGGCACGCCCGAAAACGGCATCTTCTGCCGCGAAGAACTCGTCGGTGGCGCGTAAGACGGCGCCGGCGAGCCGCCCGGCGGTCAAGGTGCCGTCGCAGCACAGTCAGCCCCAAGCTCAGCCGGTGGTGGTCGCCCAGCCGGCTGCGCCTCAGCCTGCCCCGGTTCAGCCGCCGCTGCCGCCCGGCGTGCCGGTGATGCCGTTCCCGCGGCCGACCATCCTCGGCCTCGGGTCCCCATGGCGCACGGCTGGCCGGCCCCCGGGGATGCCGCCGCGCCCGGCTCCGGTGCCGCACCCAACCCCAACGCCGCCACCCAGACCCGCCGCCGTGCCCGTCATCACGATGCGGTTCCCGATGAGCGCGGTCGACAAGCTCATCAAGGAAGCCCTCGCGGAGGACGTGGGCGAGGGCGACCTGACGACGCAGTCGCTGTTTCCTGGCAAAGTCAAGGCGCGCGGAAAACTGATCGCCAGCGAGGAAGGCGTCCTGGCCGGCCTTCCGATCTTCAAGCGCGTCTTCGAGCTGGTCGACAAGAACATCAGCTTCGAGCCGCGCGCGACGGATGGCATGGCGCTGGCCGGCGGCCAGCTGGTCGCCCGCGTCTCGGGCCCGGCCGTGAGCGTGTTGCAGGCCGAGCGGACTGCCCTCAACTTCCTGCAGCACCTTTCCGGCATCGCCAGCCAGACCGCCAGGTTTGCCAACGCGGTGAAAGGGACGAAGACCCGCATCCTTGATACTCGGCGCACGACGCCGGGGCTCCGCTTCCTGGAGAAATATGCGGTCGAGGTGGGCGGTGGCGTCAGCCTGCAGAAGGGCTTGGCGGATCGGTTGGTCGTGACCGAGTCGCACCTCGCCCTCAGCGATGGGGTTCCCGGCATCGTCCGTCAGCTGCGCAAGGCGCATCCGGGCAAGCGCATCGAGCTGACCGTCACGAACATGCAGGAGCTCGATCAGGCGCTGATGGCCAAGGTCAACGTCTTGTTGCTCGAGAACTTTCCGCCGGGTCAGGTCCGGCAGGCGATTGCGCTGGTGCAGGGCCGCGCCAAGGTCGAGGTAACCGGGAAGGTGGGCCTCGACAACGCGCGAGCCTACGCGCTGGCCGGCGTCGACTTCATTTCGGTGAGCCAGCTGACCCAGTCCGTCAAGGCGTTCGACTTCAGCTTCCGCGTCTCGCGCTAGTTGTTCTTCGCCTCGCTGAAACTGTCCACGTTGCCGCTGCGCGCATCGATCACCACGAAGGCTGATACGTGGGCCCAGCCCTGCTGCGGTGGCGCGGCGAACTCTAAGGCCCAGCCCTCTTTCGGATCGCCCCACGTCGCGGTCGAGCGACCGTCCCTCGTCGTTGCCCTGGTCAGGCCGAATGCGTGGTAGGCGCTCGTGAGCCGGTAGCCGGTCACCGGGATCGCTCCGTTCTCCAGGTTGCGCGCCTGGATGCTGCCCAGCGCCGCCGCGACGGCCTCGCGCTGGTCGATGTCGTTGACCGCTTCAGGATGTCCCTGGACGATCAGGACCAGGGAGCCGAGCTTTTTCGTGATGTCCCCCGGCTGTTTGACCTCGAGGACAACGACGCCACCGATGATCGCCAGAAGGCAGCCCGCGACGGCGGCGATCGTTCGCCTCGTCATTACCGGTCGGATTCTGACGCCGGTCGGGGATTGTGTCTAGTGGTAGACCGGCGCCACGGTCGGCGCCAGCTCAGGCATGCTCCGCCGGCGCTTGCGTCGGCTATCGAGCACCTCGGCGGCGTACCGGTAGCCCTCGTTCAGGTAGAAGTCCGTGGCGCCGAAGTCCATGGAATGGCGGAGAAATCCGGCGTCGGGGCGCAGATGGACGATTTCCACCGACCGTCCCATCTGTTGAATCGTCCAGCGGGTGCGGTGCTGGGCGGCGATCTGGAAGGTGTGGTCGACGATGGCGTTCATGGAGCCGAGCGGAGCCGGCAACCGGCCGGCATAGCCGGAGTCCAGGACATAGACCCGTCGGGCGCCGAGCTCGATGGCGGTATCCAGCCCGGTGGGATCCACCAGGCCGCCATCGACGTGCTGGTGGCCGCCGATCAGGACCGGCGGAAAGATGCCCGGAATGGCGGATGACGCCAGCACCGCGGGCGCCAGCGGGCCATGCGAAAAGACGGCTTTGGTGCCCATCGTCAGGTCGATCGCGACCGTGTGCAGCGGCACGGCCAGGTCCTCGAAGTTGTGCACCTGCAGGTGGCGGGCGACGAAGCGGGATAAGCCATTGCCTTCGTAAAGCGAGGGCTTCCGGCGGACCATGTTTCGGGCGGCTCGCCACCAGACCATGTCCAGCGTCCGGCGGCTGACGTTACGCCAGACCTCTTCCAGTCGCTTGACCCACTCGAGATCCGGCCGGTGCGCCAGCCAGGCGCCGTTCCAGGCTCCGATCGACACGCCGACCACGAAGTCCGGGGTGATGTCCCGTTCGATGAGCGCTCGCAGCATGCCAACCTGAGCGGCCCCCCGGGCCCCGCCCCCGGAAATCGCGAACGCGGTCCTGTCGCGCCGCCAATGCAGCATGACACTTTTAGTGTATGCAAGTATCGGCGCACTCGTCTATTCCCAACTTCGGATTACGCATCGCGACGCGGGCTGAGACCGCATCAGGCTGGTTGCTATACTGCGAAGTGACTCGCGCTCCTGCCCACAATCTGACGACCAACGAGTTCCAATAACACAAGGTGGTGGCCTACTGGTTTGTCTGATTTCGAGCTTTCCCAGGACTCGTCCGACTCGCAGAACGGAAGCGCCGCGACGATGGAGGAGTTCCTCAACCAGGAGGAAGCTTCCAGTAAGCGCCTAGCTCACGGCGACATCATCGACGGCGTTGTCGTCCGGGTCGATCCCGATGAGGTCCTGGTCGATGTCGGCTCGAAGTCGGAGGGCGTGATTTCCAGCCGGGAGCTGGGCACCAAAGAGGCCGGAACGCCCGACCTGCATTCCGGCGATCGCATCAAAGTGTTCGTCCTCCAGCCGGAGAATGAGGACGGCAACGTCGTCCTCTCGCTGCGCCGCGCCCGGGCCGAGTCCGTCTGGCTGAAGGCGCAGGATCAGCAGGTCTCCGGCGAGATGATGGACGCCGAGGTCCGCGAGCAGAACAAGGGCGGTCTGATCGTCAACATCCTGGGGCTGCGCGGCTTCCTGCCGACCTCCCAGGTCTCGCGCACCTACAGCTCGAATCTTCAGGAGCTGGTCGGCCAGCGCATCGGGGTAAAGATCCTCGAGGTCAATCGCAAGCGCAACCGCCTGATCGTCAGCCAGAAGGCCGCCTTCGACGAGGACCGCGCCCGCCAGCGCGGCGAGCTCTTCGAGAAGCTCAAGATCGGCGACGAGATCCAGGGCAAGGTGTCCGGGCTGACGACCTACGGGGCTTTCGTCAACCTGGGGGCCGCCGACGGCCTGATCCACATCTCTGAGCTCTCCTGGGACCGGGTGGCGAATGTCGCCGATGTTTTGCAGGTCGGCCAGGATGTTCGGGTCAAGGTCATCAAGCTCGACCCCGACACCTCGCGCATCTCCCTCAGCCTTCGCCAGCTTGGCCAGGACCCGTGGGATCACATCGAGAAGCGGTTCCCGCCCGGCGCCATCGTGGAGGGCGAAGTCACCAAGATCAAGAAATACGGCGCCTTCCTGCAGATCGGCGACGGGATCGAAGGCCTGCTCCACATCTCCGAGCTGGCCTGGGAGCACGTCGAGCACACCGAGGACGTCGTCCAGGTCGGCCAGAAGCTACGCGTCCGGGTGTTACAAGCCGACCGCAGCCGGCGGCGGATCAGCCTGTCGCTCAAGCAGGTCGAGGAACCACCGGCGGGCGGCCGGGTCGAGGAGGCCGAGGTCTCCGACTACCCCGGCGAGATCGAGCGGGTGCCAAAGCCGGAACGTGAGCCGGTCTACGCCGAGGTCAGCGCCTCCCCGCAAGAATAGGGTCCTTTTCGGGGTTGCGACGGCTAAGGGATTATTAGAATCCGGCGCGTATTCAAACCGAATTTGCGCTATGCTTCCGAGAACGATTGTTTAGGCGAACCCGTGGCGTGGTAACTCCCTAGCGTTCTACCAGGCGGAGGAATCCGCAGTATCAGATGGGAAGTCTTACGAGAAATCCGGGTATCGTTGTAAGTAACAGAGAACTTAGTCGGAGGATTCTGGTTGTACCCCTTTGAACGGTTTACGGAGCGAGCGAAGAAGGTCCTGACGCTGGCCCAGGAAGAGGCCGAGCGCTCGCACCACTCCTATATCGGCACCGAGCACCTGCTCCTTGGCTTGCTGCGCGAAGGCGAAGGCCTCGCCGCCAAGGTGCTGAACAACCTCGGCGTCGAGATCAACAAAGTCCGCGCCACCATCGAGTCGGTGCTGGGCCGCAACGAACGCATCATCATCCAGCAAATCATCCCCACCTCGCGGGTCAAGAAAGTGATCGAGATCTCCTTCGAGGAAGCCCGCCGGATGGGGAACAACTACGTCGGCACTGAGCACCTCTTGCTCGGGCTGTTGATCGAGGGCGAGGGCATCGCCGCCCACGTGCTCGAGGATCTCGGCGCCAACCTGGAGAAGGTTCGTGGTGAGATCGATCGGCTGCTCCACGAGAGCGGCCTCGACGAAGAGGCGGCCACCGCCAAGAAGCCGTCCAAGACCCCACTGCTCGACCAGTTCTGCCGCGACCTCACCGACCTCGCCGCCAAGAACACGCTCGACCCGGTGATCGGCCGAGAGACCGAGATCGAGCGGGTGGTGCAGATCCTGTCGCGCCGGACGAAGAACAACCCGGCGCTGATCGGCGAGCCGGGCGTGGGCAAGACCGCCATCGCCGAGGGGCTGGCGCAGCAGATCGTGTTGGGCAACATCCCCGAGTCGCTGCGCGGCAAGCGGGTGCTGACCCTCGACATGGGCGCCCTGGTCGCCGGCACCAAGTACCGTGGCGAGTTCGAAGAGCGCCTCAAGAAGATCCTCGATGAGATCCGCTCGAGCCGCGAGGTGGTGCTCTTCATCGACGAGCTCCACACGCTGGTCGGCGCCGGCGCCGCCGAAGGTGCCATCGACGCCGCCAACATCCTCAAACCAGCCCTGGCCCGCGGCGAGATCCAGTGCATCGGCGCCACCACCCTCAACGAGTACCGCAAGTACATCGAGAAGGACGCCGCGCTCGAGCGCCGCTTCCAGCCGGTCTTCGTGGACGAGCCATCTTTGATCGAGACCATCTCGATCCTGCACGGCGTCAAGAGCCTGTACGAGAAGCACCACCGGGTGACCGTCACCGACAAGGCGATCAAGGCGGCGGCCGAGCTCTCGGTGCGCTATGTCTCGGACCGCTCGTTGCCGGACAAGGCCATCGACCTGATGGACGAAGCCTCGGCGCGCGTCCGGATGAAGCTGACCACCACGCCGCCTGAGCTGAAGACGATGCAGAAGGAGATCCGCGATCTCCAGATCAAGAAAGAAGAGGCGATCGCCAACCAGGATTACGAGACCGCTGCCTCCTTCCGCGACAAGGAGAAGAAGCTCAAGGACAAGTAGGAATCGACCCGGCTGCTGCGGATGGAAGACGACATCCATGCCCGCCTGATCGGCCAGGACGACGCGGTCAAGGTCATCTCCCAGGCGGTCCGACGGGCGCGCGCCGGCCTCAAGGATGCGCGCCGGCCGATCGGCTCGTTCATCTTCCTCGGGCCGACCGGGGTGGGGAAGACGGAGCTGGCCCGCCAGCTCGCCAGGTTCCTGTTCGAGAACGAGGACGCCATCGTCCGGCTCGACATGTCGGAGTTCATGGAGCGCCACACGACGGCGCGGCTGGTCGGCTCACCGCCCGGTTACGTGGGCTACGACGAAGGCGGCCAGCTGACCGAGGCGATCCGCCGCCGGCCGTACTCCGTGGTGCTGTTCGATGAGATCGAGAAGGCGCATCCCGAGGTCTTCAACATGCTGCTCCAGATCCTCGAGGATGGCCGGCTCGCCGATGCGAAGGGCAAGCAGGTCAACTTCGCCAACACGATCGTGATCATGACCTCGAACATCGGCGTGACCAACCTGCAGCAGGCGACGAGCTCGATGGGCTTCCAGCCGTCGATGCCGAGCACCAGCCAGGAAGAGAAAGAGCACGGCAAGATGCGCGAGAAGATCATGGACGAGCTGAAGAAAACCTTCAGGCCTGAGTTCCTGAACCGGGTCGATGCGGTGGTCGTCTTCAAGGCCC
Source organism: Chloroflexota bacterium (assembly GCA_005880875.1). GTDB lineage: Bacteria > Chloroflexota > Dormibacteria > CF-121 > CF-121 > CF-13. The sequence goes on along the minus strand of VBJI01000093.1, from coordinate 3,035 downwards.
TGTCGCCCGCTGAGATGCGCCGGATCGTCGATCTGCTGGTGCTCAAGGTCGCGCAGCGGCTGGAGGAGCACGAGATGAAGCTCGAGGTCACCACCGAGGCCAAGGATTACCTGGCCAAGGAGGGCTACGACAAGATCTACGGCGCTCGCCCGCTGCGGCGCGTGATCCAGCGCTTGATCGAGGACCCGTTGTCCGAGACGCTGCTGACCACGAAGTTCAGCGCCGGCGACTCGGTGCTGGTCGAGCTGATCGACGGCCAGATCAAGCTGTCGCCGATCACCAAGCCACGCGAGCCGAAGGCCGAGAAGCCCGAGAAGCCGGAGAAGCCCGAGAAGCCACCGAAGGAACCGGTCGCGGGCAAGGGCAAGGGCGAAAGCTAAAGTCGACACGAAGAACCCGCCGGGATCGTCCCCGGCGGGTTTTGTTTTCTCCGTTTAACGTGTGTGCCGTGATGGATCATGGCTCCGGGCTACGCCGGCGTTTGGTGGATGGTCTCAAGGCCCGGGGCTGTCTGCGGAACGGCCCCGTGGAAGAGGCCTTCCTCGAAGTTCCCCGCCACGTGTTCCTGCCCGAGGTCGGCATTTCAGACGTCTATACCGACCGGGCCTTTCCGACCAAGCACGCAGATGGAAGGCCAATCAGTTCGTCCTCGCAGCCCGCGATCATGGCGATCATGCTCGAGCAGCTCGAGCTTCGGCCGGGACAGCGCGTTCTTGAGATCGGTGCCGGAACCGGCTACAACGCGGCGCTCATCGCCCAGATCGTGGGCCCGGACGGTCACGTCGTCGCCATCGACATCGATGAAGATATGGCGGGCTCGGCGCGGCAGCACCTTGCCGCGGCTGGGTTCGGTCGGGTCGACGTGCGCTGTGGTGATGGAGGGTTTGGCTATCCGGAGGCGGCACCCTACGATCGCATCATTCTCACGGCCAGCGCCTGGGACATAGCCCCGGCCTGGTTCGATCAGCTCGCTATCGGCGGTCGGCTCGTCCTTCCCTTGAGCCTGCGGCATGTTCAGGAGTCGGTGGCCTTCGAGCGGCACCCCGACCATCTCCAGAGCCTGTCCGTCGCCGATTGCGGCTTCATGCCCCTGCGGGGCGCCTTCGCAGGCCCGCAGCGGGTCATCGCTCTGGGTCCCCCACCGGGGCCGTTCGTCGCCGTGGATGATAACCGCCCCATCGATCCGCAAGCGCTCTTCGAGGCCTTGAAGAAGAGGCCGGCGGACGTGCCGACCGGTATCAGGGTGACCATTCGGGAGGCGTGTGGAAGCCTGAGCTTGTGGCTTGCCCTGGAGGATCCCGATTCTTGCCTCTTCAGCATCTACGCGGACGACTCGGTCGTCGATCGCAGTGCCGTCCCGCTCCTGGTCGAGTGGTCCGCTGGCGGCAAGAAACAACGCTCGACGCAGGCCTTGTTGGGAAGGGAAGGACTCGTCGCGCTTTCTCGTCCGCCGGAAGAACGTCCAAATGGTGGACTGGGCTCGGCGCCGCTTTCTGTGGTCAGCTTCCGAGCGGAGCCGGAACTTTTGGAGCGAATGCAATCCCGCCTGCTGGATTGGGATCAGGCCGGTCGGCCGCGAACCGACGGCCTGCGGATCACCGCCTATCCGAAGGGGACGGTCGTCCCCGAGCGGGCGAACGCCCGGGTGCTCGAAAAGCGCTGGACCACCCTTAGCGTCACCCAGGGTCAAACAGGCCGGTCCTGGTGAGTCATGCCTGACTGGTCGTACCATCCGCTGCTGAAGCCGCTCACCGCCTGGCTTCCAGGGCCCGCGCGCCGGACGCTGGCTCTACATGGACTCGGCGCCCTGATAGCGGTTCCCGGCGGTCGGCAGCTTGTTGATTTCCTCGGCGACATGAAGCCCGACCCGAGCCTGTCGACCGCGCCCTACCGCAAACCCCTGATCAGCCCCATCGGCCTCGGCGCTGGGGTTGATCCGGGCGCGCTCGCCATCGGCGCATTGGGCCGCTTCGGGTTTGGTTTCGTCGAGGTTGGGCCATACGGTGGACAGCGCCTCGGCGACCGCCTTCGATCGACGCCTGCCCACCTTTCCGTCTGGCTACGGCTGGTGCTGGTCGACGGTGATCCCCGCGCGATCCTGCAGGTCGAGCAGGTACTCGATGCGCTGGCCGGTGCGGTTGACGTCGTCGCCATCAGCATGCTCGACCCAGAGCGTCCGGCCGGCGGCGAGCGTCAGGGCGCGTGGGGTGGCGTGCTCAACGTCTGCCGCGAGCACGGCATCTCAACCGTCCTGGTTGAGCTACCGATCTCTGGCGCGCTATCGCGGATTCAGCCGGCACTCGCGGCCGACGCCGCTGGTGCGGTCGTTCGCGGGCCCGTCAAGCCAGGGGAGGACACCGACGTACGTCACGCCCTGAGAGAGCTGCGCGCGGCCATGCCGCCGCCCGCGCTCCTCGTTGCGGGCTGCGGAGCACGGTCCCCCCGCGACATCGTCGAATCGTTCGACGCCGGTGCTGACCTCGTGGCCGTCGACCAGGGGCTGATCGAGGCAGGGCCTGGTCTGGCGAAGCGCGGCAACGAGGCGCTGGTGGCCATGCGAGCCGGCGTGGTCGCAACCGCCCGCGGGCGGGGGTCGATGCCCGGCATCAGCGCCGCCCTGACCGCCGGATGGTTCTGGCTCTTGCTCCTCGGCCTGGGTATGTTCATCGCGGGTGCTGTCGTGCTCGCCGTGGGCTTGACGCGGGTGCTGCTCCCCTACGACGAAGCGTTTCTGGGTATCGGTCGGGACGCGCTCAGCGGCATCAATCCGAGGCTGATGGGTTTCATGCGGCACGATCGGATCACCCTCGCCGGAACCTTGATGTCGATCGGCGTCCTGTATGCGTCGCTCGCCTGGAATGGCGTCCGTGGCGGCTGGCGATGGGCGTCTCGGGCCACGCTGGCGTCCGGCATCGTTGGCTTCGCGAGTCTCTTCCTTTTTCTGGGCTTCCACTACGTCGATCCCTTACACGTTGCCCTATCAGCCGGCCTCTTTCCGCTGTTCCTGCTTGGCATCCTCCTGCCAATGCGCGCTC
>VBJI01000092.1 GCA_005880875.1 Chloroflexota bacterium | reverse complement strand
GCCGCGAACCTCCGGCCCGCCCCTCACCTGGACCCGCGCCACCGAGCTGGGCGCGCTGCTGCTCGGCACGGGCATCGTGACCCTTCTGCTGTTTCAGACGCGGCTGCGGCTCGAGTACCTGGTCCTGCCCATCATCGCGATAACCGCCTGGCGCTTCCGGCAGCGCGGCGCCGCGCCAACGGCCCTGATCGCGTCCGGCGTCGCCATCTGGTCGGCCGTCCATGGGGCCGGCAGCTTGGCAACCGAGACGCTCTTCGAAAAAATGGTGACGCTGCAGGCCTTCAACGTCAGCCTCGCGCTCGCGTCGTTCGTGCTGTCGGCGTTCATCGAAACCCACGAGCGCAAGGAAGAGCTCGCTCGTTTGTACCTCGCCGAAAAACTCGCGAACCAGTCCAAGACGGCCTTCCTCAACATGGCGGCGCACGAACTCCGCACGCCGATCTCGGTGCTGAATGGCTACCTCTCGATGATGGCCGACGGCTCCCTCGGTCCCGACGGTGGGAAACGTGCGATCGAGATCCTGAGCGGCAAGACTCGCGAGCTGAAGAGCATGGTGGACCAGTTGCTGGAGGCCGCGCGCGCGGATGCCAGTCCCCGACCGCACGCCGTGGGCCGGATCGACTTGCGCGATGTCGTCCAACAGGCGGTTGACCGCGCTCGCCCGCGAGCCGATCTCCTGGATGCGGAGATCGCGACGGCCCTCGCCGTTGACGCCGTCCCGGTCGAGGCGGATGCGGCGCAGCTGGCTCGCATCCTGGACAACCTGATCAACAACGGTCTGACCTACACCATCCGCCCGCCGCAGCTATCGATCTCGGTCTTGAGCGAGGGCGGTCGCGCCATCGTTCGCGTCGTCGACAACGGCGTAGGGATTCCTGCCAGTGAATGGGAACACGTCTTCGAGCGCTTCCATCGCGGAAATGACCCGGAGTTCCGCACCGTGCCCGGCACCGGCCTCGGCCTCTACATCAGCCGGCAGCTGGCCGACGGGCACCACGGCCGGCTCGTGATCGAACGTAGCGAAGTCGGCGTTGGCACGACCTTCGCGCTCGACCTCCGTCTCGCCGCCGCGAATATTTCCCTCCCCATTGGAGGCTGGGTCAGGGAGGGGATCCCTGAAGATTCTCGTCCAGCGCGCGCGGAGGAGGACCGGGTGGAAGCTCTGACACAATGACGGGATTGGACTCGATCAGCTGAATCTCCTCGGCTCGACACGCGTGCTCCTGATGCGGCACGCGGACGTCGAGAACCCTCATCGCATCCTCTATGGTCATCTGCCCGGCTTTCCCCTGAGCGCGCTCGGCCGAGCCCAGGCCGCCGCGGTTGGCCGCTCGCTCAGAGAAAGTGGTATCCGCCGCATCCTGCACAGCCCGCTGGAGCGAGCTCGCGAGACCGCCGAGTTGGTCAACGCGCAGCTCCTGTCGCCGGTTCCCCTCATCGTTGAGCCGGCGCTGATCGAAGCCGAGTTCGGGCGATATCTGCAGGGCGCCCGCTACTGGCAGATCCCGATCGTGCGCCCGCGGTGGTTCGTGCACAAGGTCCGGCGCGGCGCGCTCCCCGGCGACGAGACGATCGAGCAACTCGGCCGTCGCGTGCTCGACGTCGTTCATCGCCTGGCTCGCGAGCATCCGGGCGATGTGTCGCTCGCCGTGAGCCACGCCGACCCGCTGCAGGCAGCCTGGGTCCTGCTCGACGGTCGCCCGCAGAACGAGCGTGAGATGGCGCGCAAGACCGTGGGCCGCGCCAGCATCCTGCAACTGGACCTCGACGGCGAGCGTGTCGTCTCAGTCCGCTACCTGCCCGCTCCCAAACTCGCTATGACCTAACCGCCAACCCTTTCCCTCCCCTCTGGGGGGAGGGTCTACGCTACAAGCGAATGTCGACTGAAATGCCGCCGTCCGGTAAAGACCCGGCGGCCTCGACCAAGCTGCAGATCCTGGCAACCGAGCACTGGAGCCTGCTCGCCACCCGCACGCTGACCTACACCGAATCCTTGAGCCGGGTGACGATATTCCTGACCATCCTGTCCGGTTCCGTGATTGCGCTGGCGTTGGTCGCGCAGGTTTCTCGCTTCGGTCCGGCGTTCATCGCGATCGCGATTCCGCTGCTCGCCGTTGTGGTCCTCACCGGCATCTCGACCATCGGCCGGCTGATGCAGCTCAACGGCGATGACTTCCGTTGGGTGATCGGCATGAACCGGCTCCGGCACGCGTACCTCGAGTTGCATCCTGAGTTGGAGCCCTATTTCATCACGGGCTCCCATGACGATTTACCCGGTGCGCTCCAGACCATCGGCTACCAGCTGGCCACCGGTCGAAGGGTGGGATCGATACTCCACACGATTCAAGTCCTACCCGGGATGCTGTCCGTGATCGTCGCATCGGTGGTCGGCGCAATCGGTGCTCTCGCCGCACTCGCTGTCGGGCTCCCGCCGCTGGGCGTGGTGCTTTCGGCCGCAGCCGGATTCGTGATTGCGATGGTCTGGCTGCTCAGTTGGGGCCGGCGCGGGCTTCGTCGCCGCCCCGACCCGAGCCTCGAGCCCCGATTCCCCTCGGCACCACGCTAGGTCGGCACGCCGAGGGCGGCTCGACTAACCGACCGGTCGGCCCTTCGTAACCTCCTCGGCCCGCTGGGCGAAGGCCTTTTTCGGTCCCCCGCTCTCCCGGCGGAGCCGGCCGAGTTCGCGTTGCAGCGCCGTCGCCGCCAGTTTCGACATCGTCAACCGATGCGGTGGACCGGACAGCGCCACGACCGTATTCCGCATCTCCTCGAGCAACTCAGCCGGCAGGTGAAACGTCGCCCTGGCTTTCCGGCGCCCTTGACCATCCTTCCGCGACGGCCTCCAGGCTTGCCGCAACTCATCCGCGGCCTTCGAACCCCTGTTTGTTGGCATAAGGCGCAGCCTAGCAGAACGAATGGCTCTAAGGGAAGTCTTGACATTAATGGCAGCATTATCTAGATTTTGAGCGTGAACGAGGAGGGCGTTCGGACTCGTGACGCGGCCAACGTCCGCTGGGCATCCGACCGCAACCGGCTGCTTCCCGGCGAGCGGCCGCAGAGCCTCTACTCGGAAGATGCCGAGCACTGGGTCCGGGTCTACACCGACCTGCTGACCTTCAACCTCGAGATGATGGACGTGATCGGACGGCGGCTGGATGGGACACCCACTTCGCAGGATGGCCCGGAGCGCTCCGACCTCGACCTTCTCCGCGCGCACGTCCGCCGCCTCCGCTGGCGGCTCAGCTTCTGGGAACGCCGCCAGACTCAGCTTCGCCCGAGTCCCCTCGTGACGGCAGGGCAACCTCCCGTCACCCCTGCCGTTCCCTGAAGCGCTCCCAGCCAACGACCTCCTCGAGCGGTCGGCGCCCTTTGGGAACGGGCGCGTTTGCCGGCAGGCGCAGCGCTTGTGGACTCGCTGGATAGCCGATCGACAGCACCGTGCGTAGAAAGAGGTTGGAAGGAATGCCCAACAGCGCGCCGGCACGTCGCTCGTTGTCCGCGGGATAGATCGATCCGATACAGGAGCCGACGCCGTGCGCCCAGGCTGCCAGCATCAGGTTCTGCATCAGCCGCCCCTCGTCCATGCAGCTCCAGGCGTCGTCACCACGCATGACCAGCGCGATCGCGAGCTTCGCGCCGGCGAGATGTCCGGCGAACTGGCCGCAGGTCGCCAGCGCCGCGAGGGTCTCCCGGTTCCGTACCACGATGAGATCCCAGGGTTGGGTGTTCTTGGACGATCCGGTCCACCGACCGGTGTCGAGGATGTCGAAAAGGATCTCGTTTGGGATCTCGCGGTCCGAAAACTGCCGCACGGCCCGCAGCGATCGGATCAGCTCGGTTTCGCGCACCGCGTCAGTCTATCGGTCTGCTTTCGGAACGCCCACGTCAAGTGGATGACTCCGCAGACCGTGCAGAGCCCACAGGCCGGTGCCCAGAATGACCAGCCCGTAGACAAGTCCGAGGAGGTTGCCGAACAGCAGAAACGCCAGCGGCCAGACGATGACGACCGTCCGGGCCAGAACCTTGCTCCATAGCCGGCCACGCTGCAGGCCCACCAGGGCGACGACGGCCATGACGAGCATCGGGAGCACGGTGGTGATCAGGTAAATCCCGTACCGCCAGTCGGCCGAAGGGTTGAAGGCCAGGGCGGCGCCGTAGATGGTGGCGAGCACCGCCGACCCGGCCACCGCGTACATCACGCGCCGAACACCGCTGCGGCCGGTGGTCTCCAGCCCGCTTCGCGCGGCAGCCCGCCAGCGAGCGGCCCGGGTCGCGATCCAGCTTGCACCGGTCGTCAGCAACAGGACGACCGAAAAGAATCCGACCATGACTCCGGCGCCCTCGCGGATGTCGACGGTCGCGCCCACAAACGTCGTGGGGATGTAGCTACAGAGCAGAACCAGGAAGACGCCGTCGACGACGGCAAGGACGGTAACGAGGCGTTGGGGGGGCGGGCGAGCTGGCTGCGCGGTCGAGACGTCGGAGTCCACTGTCCTCAGCCATAACTCAGGCGCCGGCGAAAAGGTATCGACGACGGCCGAGCAGAGGAAGCGCATGATGATCAGCGTTGGGAACGCTTTCATGACCGAAACGAGCGGTGTGGTCAGTATCGCGAGCAGGCTCGGCTATGAAGAGACGCTCGCACGGCTGCAGTCGGAAATTGGGCGCCGTCACCTCACGCTCTTCATTGCCATCGATCAGCAGCAGGAAGCCATGCGCGCGGGGCTGACGCTGCGGCCCACGACCCTCCTGATCTTCGGCAGCCCTGCTGCCGGCACCCGCGTGATGCAGGCGTCGCCGGAAGCGGCCATCGACCTGCCGCTCAAGATCCTCGTGTGGGAGGACGAAACCTCGCAGGTCTGGGTTGCCGTCAACGACGGCGCGTACTTGGAGCATCGCCATCAGCTCGCCGATGAATTCCTTCCAGTCCTCGGTGCGGCCCGCGCCCTGGTGCAAGCGGTCCTAACCTGATCGGACGCAAGGTCACCCGGGCTGACAGCGACAGGTCAGCCGCGCGTCAAACGTTGTGCGGAGCATGAAGACATTGGTGGCTCTCGCAGCCCTGGCGTTGCTCGCTGGCTGCGCGCCGGCATCGAGCCCTTCCTCCTCTGGATCCTCCTCGGGCGGCACGACCTGCACCGAGGCCTCGAGTCGACTGATCGTGACGCGGTTCATCGCCGCCTTCAATCACGGAGACACCGCGGGCCTGGACCAACTCATCTACGACTACTCGCGCTATGCGACCGACCCTCCTGGCGAGTTCACAAGTCCGGCACCCGTCAAGCGCGGCGACCTCCTGGCCTACTTCGCCCAGCGCCACCAGGCGCATGAGCGGCTCACATTGGAGGCGCTGCAATTCGGTGGTCGATCGGCGAACGACTTCACCTTTGAGTTCGAGGTCACGCGAAGCGCGGACGGGCTTGGCCCGACCCCTTACGGTGGCAAGGGGGCGGTCTTCTGCGGGAATCCGTCGAGCGCGCTGATCCTGTGGGCGATGGGCCGGGAACCCTTCCTCCGAGCGCGCCTCCCCCTGTACGCGTCGGTGGCCGCCCTCCTGCTGGCCATCCTCGCCGCTGCGGCGGTCATCGTTTGGCGCCGGGCTCGTCCGAAAAAGAAGGGCGCCGCTCGCGCGGTCCGCCCGGAATGGATTGACGCCTAGCTAAGAAGTCGGCGACAAGCCAACCGACGGTCAGGAATGGGATCAGGGCTTGGGTGAGCATGCCCAGGACCGAGTTCTGGCTGCCGCCGAGCGCGGCGGCCGACAGTTCGGCGAGCGCGATCCCGATCACGCCAGCCAGGACGGCAATCCAAAATCGCCGATCGCGGCGCCGGAAGTGCTCGCTCATCGCCGCGATCAGCAGCAGGTCGACGAATCCGATGTTGAAATGGCCCGCTGGCAGCCCAATTCGAAAGTTGACCCAGATGAGGTGCGGGTTGAGCCCGCTCGATGCACTGGGCTGACCGGGCGGCGGCCCCGAGGTCAGCGCAACCTGCACGACATCGAGAACACTCAGGGCAACCAGGAACACGAAGAACGGGCGAAACCGCGCCGGAAGGGCTCGCCCCAGAAGAATCCCTCCAGGCAGCGCGAAGGCCAACACGATCAGGTCGCTCGCCGGGTACAGCGCGACACCCACGATCGCACCGATCACCATCACCGGCAGGGCAAGCGTGGCCATCGTGACCAGGGCACCGCGACCAACTCGCCACGCCAACCACGGAATCGATGCGCAACCGATCGCGATGATCAGTCCGACAAATACACGTAGCAAATCGTTTCGATTGAATACGGTGCCGGGCTACGTCGACGTGTGTCCTGCGGCTTTCCGGCGTCGATACTTCTCGACCATGTACGCGCCGGCCGCTGCGGCACCGCCATCGATGGAGAGGGTGACGCCGGTGATGAAGCCCGACTTGGGTGAGGCC
>VBJI01000236.1 GCA_005880875.1 Chloroflexota bacterium | reverse complement strand
CGATCCGGCGAACGATAGGCCGTTGTTGTCCAGCATGTCCACCCGCAGGCGGTAGGTGCCCGCAGCGAGCGCGCCCTCGTCGAGGTAGTTGGCGAGGGCGGCCGTGGTGCGGAGATTGACGAGCCCCCGGTCATTCGCGCCGTTGTAACTGGTGACGTCGATCCAGTTGTGGTAGATCAACATGTTGGTCGGAAGCCCGCCGGCGTACTGCTGATCGACCGTTCTGGAGCGATTCACGCCGCCCATGATCGTGTACTGCCGGGAGCTGGCGTTCCAGTTCCGGGCGTCGATTGGAAAGACCGTGAGCTGCGACAGGAGCTCGTCACTGCTCCGGATAAAGATGTTGTTCACCCGGTACAGGCTGTAGCGCATCGTCGAGTAGTTCGCGGGATTGTCGAAACTGAACACTCCCTGGTCGTCCTCATGAAGCCAGCTGTTGCCGCGGACGGAACAGGTGCGCGCCGCCGGGTTCTGGTTGTTGTTGTCGCAGAAGTTCGCCGAGGAACCGGTGCCGTCGGGGGCGAACGCCGCGTCGTAGACCTGGACCACCCCGCCCAGACCGTTGCTCGGGATGGTGATCCGGTAGTCGTATCCGCCTCGGTCCGACAGGGTGGTGTCGATCGGGGTGGTCAGATTGGCGAAGCTCAACTGGTGCACGTCGTCCGAGGGGCCGGAGGATCCACCAAGTGGGTTCGGCGTATACGAGTCACCCTCGCCGCGGTCAACGGCCCAGCCTTCCTCCCGGAGAAAAAAGAAGCGCGTCCTTCCGAGTTCGCCCAGGGAGGATCCGATCTGGCTGCCCGGCTGACCGAGCGAGATCGGCGGCAGATAGGTCGCGACGGCGGTTCTCTTCACGAGGTACGGCCGAAAACCGAAGAGTTGCATAGAGAAGACCGGGGCGAGCTTGCCAACGCTGACCTGTAGCTGGTTGGGATGACCGGCCACCGGCGACGGCACGACCGCTACACCCTCCTGGGTATTGGCGACGTCGAAACCATTGCGCTGCGCCTCGTCGATGGCGCGGTCGGAGGCGTCATTGCGTGATCCTGTTGGGATGGACTGGCCGCTGCTGAACTGGCTGGGCATGAAGACGACTCCCGATAGTGCCGCGGCGGCCGCGGCCCGTTCGGCCGCGATGCTGTACATGTACCCGACGACCAGGTCGACCGCGATCCCGATGCCCCCCATCATCAGGGTGCTCGTCAGCGCCATGAGGACGATCGTCTGGCCCGCCTTTCGTCTCATACCAGCACCGGCGCGGCCTTCATGACGGCGTAGTCCACGACCTGCATCGGCCTCGGGAAGACGCCCGCGGGCGCCGTGTACCGCCACACCAGCCGGACGCCGATGGATGTCTCGTTGGGTGGCATCTGGATCCGGTTCTGGAGTGGGAACGTCTGGGTGCCCGGCGTGATCGCCGTGCCATTGATCAGGTACCGATCGATCGGATCGCCCGCCCGGTAGGTGCCATCGGCCTGGGACGGCCCGTAGATATCGATCTCGACGACGGTCGCGGAGGTCAGCCCGCGCGTGATCGCCAGTGTATTGCGGACGATCTGCAGGTCGATCTGCGTCGTCGTTGCCCGTGGGTTGGTTTGCGCGCCACCAAGCTCGACGGCCAGGCGCGCGCTCTGGCGGACCGCGTAGCCCCCGGTCACACGATCGGCGACGAAGATCGTGGCATCGAAGCCCCCCATCACCAGCAGGCAGAGGACCGGCAGGACGAGGGCCATCTCCGCAAGTGCTTGACCACGACGCCTCCGGGTCGGACCGCCCCGCTTCATGTCAGTAGCTCTGCGGCTCCAACCGGACGTCCGATTCCGCCGTCGCGTTGACCGGACCGAATGGCATGAAGATGCCCGCCTTCCAGCTGTAGGAATACTTCACCGTGACGCCGATGAAATCGCTCGTTCCGTTTCCGACGTTGCGACGCGTGGCCGGCCAGGGCTCAGGCGAGATGCTCGCGCACGCTGAAGAGGTGGGTGGTGGTCACGACCGTGCGGATCGAGGCGACGATCTGGCTGTCCGCCGGCCCTTGATTGCCGAGTGCGGCGGCGGCTCGCGAGCCTTCGCTGGCGGCGTAGCGGGCCGTGCCGACGCTGAACATCAGCAGCCCCCCGTCGATGACACCCAGGATGATCGTGAGCAGCACCGGAAGGACCAGCGCAAACTCCGTCACGGTTTGGCCACGGGGCCGACCCCCCGAAAACCTTTCGGTTTTCATAACTCCTCCACTACGTCAAACGCCGTAGGCAAGGTGGCCATACAGGGTCGTAAGGAACGCCGCCGGTTTGTGGCACGGCCGAAGACGGCCGTGATACGGCGCGCTCGCGCGTCAAGCCCCGTTACACGCTCGGCAGACCTGGCCCTGCCGGTATTCGTAAAGATCCGGGCCGACTACCACGCTTGGTGACGACTGGCCCGGCGAATTCGCTCCTACGCAGAGACCGTTGTCTACCGGAAAGGGTGGCTCAGGCCGCCCGCGGGCCGCGCAACTTTCTCAGCAGGGCCTCCCGTCGAGCGGCCGCGCCGCCAAGCAGGCACCTGGCGTACAGGTGGCCCCGCTCCCCTTTGATCTCTCCGATCGTCAGGTGGCAGCAGGTCCAGACGGGTGGCAGCGGCGCCTGCCGGAGGCTGGTCGGGAGGTAGAGTTCAGGCTCGTAGTCCGGGCAATCCGCGAAATCGTCTGAAAACGGACGTGGGTACGGACAGCTGTCCGGGACCATCCTGAACTGTTCTCCCAGAATAGGCATACGCGCTGAAGAGGGGCCCCGCAATGGGACAAGCGGACCAGGCGCCATGGGCCTGTCGCCTACGGGGCGGTTTAGCATGTGGTGGCTTTGTCTCGGCCGCTGCTCGATCGACGGAACGATCGCTGGTTCACCGGCCTGATTGTCGTCGCCGGCGTGCTGGCGGGAATCGCGCTGTGGGTCCTGACCATGATCGTCAGCCGGCTGCAGATCGCGGGTAACGGCTGGTCG
>VBJI01000091.1 GCA_005880875.1 Chloroflexota bacterium | reverse complement strand
CGGTGCCGCGCTCAGCCAAATTCCGATTGGGCCCTTGCGGCTGATTGTCGGTTTCCTGCTGCTCGTGTTCGGGCTGCAATGGTTCCGCAAAGGCATCACCCGGGTCGCCGCCCGCGGCCTCGCGGGAATGGCCGGCGAGGACCCGCACGATGCCGCGGAACAGTGGACGGGTCCCGGCATGGATTGGACCGCCTGGGTGCTGGCCTTCAAGGGCGTCGTGCTCGAGGGATTGGAGGTGGCGTTCATCGTGGTCTCATTCGGCGCCGGCGCCAATAACTATGGCGTGGCGATCATCGGGGGGGCCGCGGCCATCGTCATCTTCCTGGGCATCGGATTCATCGTTCACCGGTCGGTTCGCCGGATCCCGCGCAGCTTCTTGCAGCTGATCGTCGGGACGCTGCTGACCTCTTTCGGCACGTTCTGGTCAGTCGAGGGGCTCGGCGTCAACTGGCCTGCCAGCGACGGCACGATTGTGGCGCTCCTGATCCTCAACGTAGCGACGGCCCTGACGTTTATCACGGTCTTGCGGCGCCGGGCGCCTCAGATCCGGGCAGCAGCCTGATGCCGCCCATCTGGTCGTGGATCGTCGCCTTCGGTCGATTTTGGTACGACTTCATCATCGGCGACGATTGGAGCGTGGCGGTGGCCGTTTTCATCGGGCTGGTCGTCACGGGAATCCTCAACGCCAACCACATCGTTGGCTGGTGGCTGATGCCGATCATCGTCGTCGTCATGACGGGCATCAGCGTGCAGCGAGCGAGCGCCCGGCGATGAGCGTGATCGCCGTCGTCGGGCTGGCGACGATGGGCATGAACCTGGCCCGTAATCTGGCCCGGAACGGGTTCGGCGTCTCGGTCTACAACCGCACCACGTCGCGCGTCGATGATTTCATGCGGCAGTACGGCACGGAGGGGCCGTTCACGCCTGCCCACACCCCGCAGGAGCTGGCCGCCCAGCTCGAGAAGCCGCGCCGCATCCTGGTGATGGTGAAAGCCGGCCCGCCGGTCGACGAGACCATCGAGCACCTGGCGCCCTATCTGGAGGCCGGCGACATCCTGATCGATGGCGGCAACTCCTACTTCCTCGACACGGTCCGTCGGGGCAAGACGCTGGAGGCTCGCGGGCTTCGCTTCATCGGCACCGGTGTATCCGGCGGCGAGGAAGGCGCGCTCAACGGGCCGAGCATCATGCCGGGCGGCGCTCGGGAGGCCTACAGGCAGGTGGAGCCCATGCTGACCACCATCAGTGCCCATGTCGACGGCGAACCGTGCTGCACCTACATCGGTCCGGGCGGCGCCGGCCACTACGTGAAGATGGTCCACAACGGCATCGAGTACGCGGACATTCAGTTGATCGCCGAGGCCTACGACCTGTTGAGCCACGCGCTCAACCTGGGCGCCGACGAGCTCTCGAGCATCTTTGCCCAGTGGAACAAGGGTGACCTCGAGTCCTACCTGATCCAGATCACGTCCGAAGTGCTCGCCAAGCGCGACCGAGCCACCGGCCGGCCCCTGGTCGACGTGATTCTCGACGAGGCGGAGCAGAAAGGCACGGGCAAGTGGGCCTCGCAATCGGCGCTCGACCTCGGGATCCCGGTGACCGCCATTACCGAGGCGGTCTTCGCTCGATTCCTCTCGGCGCTGAAGGCCGACCGCCAGCAGGCCTCGCGGACCCTGGCCGGCCCGAACGGCGCGGTCCGGGCGGCAGCGCCGGCCTCGCTGGTCGACGACGTGCGCAGCGCGCTCTATGCCTCCAAGGTGGTGGCGTACGCCCAGGGATTCGAGGAGATGCAGGCGGCCTCGAACGAGAATGGTTGGGACCTACAGCTGGGGGCCATTGCCCGCATCTGGCGCGGCGGATGCATCATCCGGGCCCGATTCCTCAACCGGATCACGGATGCGTACGCGCAGGATCCCGGCTTGAAGAATCTGTTGCTGGCGCCCTACTTCCGGGATGCGATGGCCTCGGCGCAGGACGCCTGGCGTCGCGTGCTCGCGGTCGCGGTCGACCGCGGCATCCCGGTGCCCGCCTTCAGTTCATCGCTGGCCTATTACGATGCCTACCGGCGCGAGCGGCTGCCGGCGAACCTGGTCCAGGGCCTGCGCGACTATTTCGGGGCGCACAGCTATAAGCGGATCGACCGCGAAGGATCGTTCCACACCCGCTGGGGCCAGGACGGGGAGGAAGTCCCAGTCCGGTAGACCGATCATTCAGGCGGAGGCCCCGGCTAGATCGCGCCGTCGAGCGACCGGACTTAACATGTGGGCGCTGACCGGACAAGAGAGGTGAGCCATGGAGCAGGTTCTAACGATCTCGACAACTTGGGGAACGAACGACCCAACGAAGGCGACGATCCCATTCCATCTGGCACGCGGGGCTAAGCAGACCGGCGTTGACGTCCGTATCGTTCTCGCGGGCGACTCGACAGAGCTGATCCGCTCTGGCGTTGCCGGGACGGTACGAGGCAACGGCGTACCGCCGCTTACTGAAGTCCTGGACTTCGCACGCGAGAATAAAATCCCAATTCACGTCTGAAAGGGTTGTGCTGAGGCCCGTGGGGTCTCTCAGGCTCAGGTTGATGCCATCGGCGGATCGTGGATCGACCCTCAGGGGTGGACGCGCTTGATCATGGAGGGGCGTAACATCGCGTTCTGATCAGAGGGGAACAATACCCTCACTGACCACTGGCGAGCGTCGCTAAGTGGGCCGTCCTGACACCGCGCCACGGGACCGTGATTTCGGTATCAGGTACAGGCGTCCTTACTTCTGCTTCGCGTACTCCGGCGAACCCTTGAAATCCAGCAAGATTACCGTTTCGTTGCTGACCGTCCAAGCGTCGTGTCCAGGCGGAATGACAAAGCCGTCGCCGGCTTTGATGTCCTCCTCCGAGCCGTCCCGGCCGACGATTTTCATGCGCCCCTGAACCACGTATCCGACATGGTTAACCTCGCAGCGATCGGTCTTCGCGATCGGCTTGACGTGCGCAGACCACTTCCAGCCAGGCTCATGGTGCGAGCGGCCGATGGTCACGCCGCCGACGTTGACGACCTCCAGCTTGCCCTTGCCGAATGGGCGCGTCTCGTCGGGAGACTGGAGGCTCTTCTTGTGAACCGCAGCCTTCTTCTCGGTAGTAGGTGCATCTGCCATCGCGACCTCCTTGCTAAACGACTCGTCTGCGATCGTCCCGTGGCGATCCCCAGTATGCGCGTTACTGTTTTGGCTCTCGCAAGACCTTCCCCATCGTTGCCCCGCATCGTGCCGAGCCAAAATCAATTGTTCGAATAGCGTCCGCCACGGGCTAAAAACCCTGCTTCTGCGACTCCCAACTTCAACGATTTGGGGCCGGGCGTTTCGTAACTGGTTGCGTATCAACCCCCTATCCGTCGATCTTCCAGTAAGAGTCTTTCCGGATAATGCTGCCACCCCGGAACTCAATGATTGAATCGGGCCGCCGGTGAAAGGATCTTCCCAAATATTTGCCATGGGCTAAATCCTGCTTCCAGTGAGTAACGCCCGACGCGGCCCGCCGTTTAGACGGTCATGAAATGGCGCGCGTTCAGACACTCCCGGTGGACGTTGGGCGCCGCGCTTGTGGCGGTCGTCGGTCTTTCAGTTCTCACGGCCTGGTTTATCCGAGACGTGATCGGCGGCCCGGAGGCCGATCCGGGGGGACGGATCTTACGCACACTTCGCGACACAGACCAAGCGTTGCCCAGTGATGCCCACGTACTCTACCGCTACGATCTAGAACCGAAATGGGATTCATGCGATGGGCGGCCAGGGACGTTCGGCTGGGACAACGTCGTAGTGCAGATCCACTTCGAATCGAGGGGTTCCACTGAAGCCGTTGTCCAACGGGCCGATCAGACTCTTCGCGGGCTCGGTTGGAGCCCAGACTATGTGAACAATCAACCCACGCTCGTCCAGGTAGGCTGGACGAGGCGCCTAGATAACGGTTCCCTCGCCAAGGCTCAACTGTCGGACGGGGTGCCCGACCGGGGCGCCGCAACACCACGCTGGGACTTCTTCGCCACGGCACCGCCAGTCGGACATCAGGTTTCCGGCTGCTGAGTTCGATTTCTAGTCCGGCCCCGCTACGGCGCCGGATTCTGGAGCGTACTCAGATGGATCGCGCCGTTGCCCGAGATCCTAAGTGCCGCCATGCCACACTAACTTCGTGGCGGAGTCGGCGCCGGCGCTCCTGTTCGACCTCGACGGCACGCTCGTCGATAGCGTCTACCAGCACGTGCTCGCCTGGCACGAAGTGCTGGGGAGAGCCGGGATGGAGCTCTCCGTCTGGCGGATCCACCGACGGATCGGAATGAGTGGCGGCCTGTTCGTCAACGCACTGCTCCGGGAGACCGGCATGCAGCTCAGCGCGGAGGACGCGAAGCGGCTTCGCTCGCAGCACGCCGACGCCTTCGTGCGGCGCATGGGCGATGTTCGGCCTCTGCCCGGCGCCCGCGAGCTGCTGAGCCGCCTCACCAGCCTCAAGGTGCCGTGGGCGATCGCCACCAGCGGCAGTCCGACCACGGCCGGACCATCGATCGCCATGCTGGGGGTCGATCCGCCCGTGGTGATCACCCGGGAGGACGTCGCCCACGCCAAACCGGATCCCGATCTCTTCCTCGCGGCGGCCGCGCGGCTCGGCGTCGACATCCTGCAATCGATCGTGGTGGGCGACAGCGTCTGGGACCTGCTCGCGGCGCAGCGGGCGCGATCGCTTGGCGTGGGCGTGCTCTCCGGTGGTTACGGCCGCGAAGAGCTGCAGCAGGCGGGCGCCTATCGCGTCTACGAAGACCCCGCCGATCTACTGGTGCATCTCGACGAGGTCGGCGTGCGAGACTCGCCCAGCTGAACACGGCAATCTCAGCCCGCGGCGCGACGCCGCCCGCGTTGTCGCCCCTGCTCTCCCTGGGTCCCTTCGCCACCATGGCCGACCGGTTTGGGGTGGCGCCCTTGCTCATCCCGATGGCGAGCAGTCTGCACGTTTCGCTGGCCGCCGCGTCCGGCGCCGCCAGCCTGTACTACCTGGCCTACGGCTTGATGCCACCGGTCTACGGCGTGCTGGCCGATCGCTTCGGCCGGGTGCGCATCATTCGGGTCGCCCTCGCGGGGACAGCGCTTGCCGACCTGCTCTCGGTCGTCTCACCGAATCTCGCCTTCTTGCTCGCGGCACGCTTTGTGACGGGCGGCATCGCCTGCGGCGTCATGCCGACAACCTTGGTCTACATCGGCGACCGGTTCGCCTTCGGCGTTCGGCAGCAGGCGGTCACCAGGGTGCTGACCTTTGTCGCCCTCGGAACCGCGGCCGGCACCCTCGGCGCCGGTCTGACCGCCCACTTCTTGAACTGGCGGGTTTTCTTTTTGATGCCGGCGGCGATCGCCGCCGTCCTCGCGATGGCGCTCGCCCGGGTGCCGGAGTCCCTCGCCGTCAGATCCCGGCAGAACCCCTTGCGTCAGGTCGCCGATGTGCTCCGCAATCGATGGGCGCTGTTCGTGCTGGGCCTCGGGCTGATCATCGGCGCCGTGATGTTCGGGTTCGTCACCTACTTCGCCCCGGCGCTGGAGGCGCGTGGCCAGACGGCCGCGGTCGCCGGCACGGTGGTCGCCAGTTACGGGTTGTCGGTGTTGATCTGCACCCGATTGTTCGCTTGGGTAGCCCGCTACGTCACCGTGCCGATCATGCTTGCCGGCGGCGCCGCGATGCTGCTGCTCGGCTACCTGGTGGCCGCGGGTACGCAGACGCTTCCCACCATCCTGATCGCCAGTGTGCTGGCGGGCGGCGCCTACACCTTCATGCAGTCGACCTTTCAGACCTGGGCCACCGACGTGGTACCCGAGGCACGCGCCACGGCGACCGCGCTATTTGCCACCGCGATTTTCGGGGGTGCGGCGGTGGCGACCTCAGCGGTGGCCGGCCTGGCGAGCGGCCATCGCTACTCGACGCTCTTCATCATCGCCGCCGTCGTGACGGTGCCGGTGCTGATCGGCGGCAGCCTCGGGCGCTGGCGCTACCGGGGATCGGACGTGATGGGCGATCCTCAGCGTGGCAGCCAGATCGGCTGATGACGCTGGATATCGATCGCCCACTGCAGCGTCCGGACGACCTGGCTGAGGTGCTGGCGCATGGCGGCCTCGCTGTCGTCCGGACTTCGGCTCGCCAGGGCTTCGACGATCGCCTCGTGTTCGCGAAGCGACTGCTCGGTGCGACCGGGCCGAAGGATGGTGCGGTACTGGAAGCGAATGCTCTGCGACTTGAGGTTGGCGAGTAGCCGGCCGGCGGTTCCGTGGTCCGCGATGCTCCAGATCCGCTGGTGAAACTCCGCATTGAGCTCGGAGTACCCGAGTGGATTGCCTTCGCGGAGTCGTTCTCGCATCTGGCCGACCGAGCGGCGGAGGTCGCGAAGATCGCTAGCCGTCACCCGGCGAGCCGCGTGGCGGATGATCATCTGCTCGAGGATGACCCGCACCTCCTCGATCTCGAGGGCTTCCCGGTCTGAGACCAGGCGAACACGGGCGCCGCGGTTCGGTTCGAGCGTA
>VBJI01000242.1 GCA_005880875.1 Chloroflexota bacterium | reverse complement strand
GAGTTGGACGCGGTGCGCGAGCGGAAAGACGGCCACCGCCTGGCGCTTATTGGGTGCAATGGCGACCGGCTTGCCGTCGATGGTGACAGCAACGCCGGCCGGAATCGCCAAATTCAAGATGGTTGGGGCAACCACCACTCGCCAAGTGGGGTAAAAGCCGAGTCGCTTCTCGGCGGTCTGGACGAGTTGCGCTCGGCGCTGAAGCGTGGCTCCGTGGAATTGGTAGCTGACCTCAACCTGAGCCGCAGTTCCGTTCACCGTCGTCTTGCCTGTGGACAAGCCCGGGAATGAAGGCTTCCGGACTGCAAGGGCCGCACGAAGCGCCTGCGAGTCGATGAGCTTGGCGTCCACGGTTCCAGTTGGATCGGCTACCTGAATCGATGCCCAGGCCGAGCTGGCGTCGCCTGCCTGAAGGGCCTTGAAATAGTGAGTGACCGCGCCCGCGGGGCTGTACTGGCCGGCGAGATAGGCGTTGCCACCTACCACGATTACCACCAGCAGCAGAGCGCTACCCGCCGCCAGCTGAGAGCGAAGTCCAAAGCGGTGACGCCAGCCCAAGCTGCGAGGGCTAGTAGCGGCGATTGTCTCTTGGGTCATGATCACACCTCCTGCTTGAGGTCGAATCGCCGGCGCAGCTCGCTCGCGCGACCTGACTGACCGGCGGCCATGTAAGCGCTGACTAGCTGCCCGGCGAGGTCCTCTCGCCCAGGATCGTCATCAACGATTGGCTCAAGAACCCTAACCGCCGAGTGGGGGTCGCCCGACGCGACGTAGGTCTTGGCGAGCGTTTGGGCGAGGTCGCCGCGCCAGCGGACGACGTCGCGCCGGATCGCGTTGACGTGCATTCCGGCCGAGCCCCGAGCCTGGTTAACGATTGACTCGTAGTCCTCGAAAGCCGGAAGAAACTCCCCCGGATTGAGCGAATCAAGGACTGATCTGACTTCCAGGCTGAGCTCGCGTCGTTCTGAACGTCCCAGAGCTGTTTGCGAAGGCGCTCCCGCTGACTCTTGGTAGGCAGCCCTGGGGCCACCTCGTCGGCCAGCTGATCGCGGCTGATGGCGGGCATCTGAGCGACCGCGCGCGCCAAGAGGTAGGACCAGAGGAACACCAGGGTGCGCTTGGCAAGAAGAGCCGGCGCCAGGTCGGTGCCGTCGGAGAGCAGCGCCAGGCGGCCGATAGCTCGGATTCGTAAGCGGCCGTCGTGTGCCGATTCCGTGAGGCCGTCCGAAGGTGTCGGAACCAGCACCGGTATCTCGGTCGGCTCTACGCCTGAGCTCGGGCTTTGCGCCGGGACCAGGAAGGCGACGCCGGCAAGCCCGGCGGCGACCAACACCTGGATCAGGGACGCGGGATTGCCAGCGAGGAATCCGGCCAGCCCCGCCAGTGCGACTCCAGCCCACACCAGAGAGCTGAGGGCGCGGGTGTGGAGTGAGAGGTAGGCAACAGTTGTGGCCGCCAGGTAGGCGACTCCGATCGTGTCGCCCTCCAAGGAGGAGTGCGATGCCGAGCATCGCGAGCCCGATCGATCCGCAGGCGAGAACAATCCCCCGCCAGTCGGTGGGCAGCCCGAGGCTGGCCCACGGTGCACCACCCATCTCCCTGCTTCTGGCGACTGCCGCCGCCGACAGCATAAGAGCACCGGCGCCGTTCGTCACGACCATCGGATGCGATCGCCTTCGGCGAGGCTGACCAGATCACCTCTTCGGCTAGCCTCGAGGAAGATCCAGAACTCCAGACGCTGGACCACTCGGAGGAGAAGCAGCTGCTTGACGTAGCGGCCCTCGACTGGCAAGCGGGTACGAGCTGCGACGTGGAGCACCTCGGCCAGCAGCTGATTTCGAAGGTCCTCTTCGCTGATGACCGGAGCCACGCTCCGGTAGCGGGTGACGATGTCCATGATCGCCGGTGCCAGGACCTCGAGAAGCACAGGCCCCCACACCTCTTTCGGTCCTCGCCGATAGATCTCGACGAGGTCTCGGAAGGCGAGCCGACGCTGGTCGAGTCGATGTCTGAGGTCGCGGGCGCGCGATCGCACTTCACTCTGGTGGGCGGGAGCGAGGCGGCTTGACTCCTCGAATCCGGCCCTGATCTGGACTGAGAGGCTCTCTGCCATTCGGCACCTCCAACTCGGTGGTCTGAATGCCGTGAGCCTCTCAAGGGGGCGTCGTCTGAGCGTCGCGAACACGTCGCGAAGCAGGCGCTGAATACCGCGATCTGAATTCGAGCCGTCCCTCAAACGTCGCCGGAACGTCGCTTTTTCCCAGCGCGACGCGACAGGCCTGGGCCTGGCGCCGGCGATCAGGCAGCTTGTCAGCGAGGGCTTGGCTTCGGAGGAGAAGGCCGGGCCCGTGCCCACGTGCGCGGGAGCCCTTGCGGCCCTGGTCGCCGCGGAGCACGCCTTATTGCTAGTCGCCTCGGTCCTGCCCGAGGGGGACCGACGGCTGCGCGAGGCGGCGCCATTGGCGGCTGCCGCAGCCGAGGCCCGGATCGAAGGGCTCCACGCCGATGGGTGACCGCGTGATCCTCGCCTTGAAATACACGCCGGCGGCAGCGCCGACGGCCTTGCGCAAGGCGGTGGGTGGCTTCCTGCGCTACGTCCAGTACCGCGACAAGCACCCAGACTCACCGGCCGCCCCGGTGAAAGACCCGCGGGTGGATGGCCTCCTAAAGTACGTCGCCCACCGCGACCGGTCCGCCCCGGCCGGGCGGCTTTTCGGTCCGGGTGGGCCAGCCGGAGACCCGGATCGGCGTGACCTGGCGGCCTTTATCGCGATGTCGATTAGTGCGACTCGACCGCAGCTCGACGCCCGGGCTGGTGTTCTGGTCGACCGGCGCCGCGCGGTCTACCGCTTCGTCCTGTCGCCGGAGCGGGCGGAGGGCCTCGACCTTCGGCGGCTCACGTTATCCGCACTGGGCCGGCTCGAACGAGAGGGCGCCGGACCGGGCTTGCGCTGGATTGCGGCCGTTCACCGCAACACTGGGCACCCTCACGTCCACATTGTCCTGGCCGCGATGCGCGAGGACGGCAACAGCTACCGAGCTCTCGTGATCAACCGCCGGCGGCTGGCGGCCATGAAGGAAGAACTGGCCCTCGAGATATCCCGCCAGCGCGAGGCTGGTCAACGGGACCCGGTACAGGCGGAAGCGGTTCGGCCACCAGAACAGAAGGCTCCACATGTCGCCGAGAGCCCTACCTGGAGACGGCTGACTCCGGTCCGGCCGACCGTTCGCAGTCACCGACCCCGGCCGCAGGTTGATTTCCGTGCACTCGACCGGCTGCGAGCGGCAGCCCGCCATTACCGCCACCGGCTCGAGCGTGAGCTGGAAGTAGAAGCGCTGCGCAGGGAGCGCGAACTGGAGCGATGACCACGCTAGCCGGCAACCTCGATCGGCTGTTCCAAGCGCTGTCGTGGTTTGCCCATCTGGTCCTACCTACCTGGCTTGTCAGTAGGTCAGACCGCGACAGCCATGGGGGGAGCCGCTGGGCCCGTTCTTCAGATGCCGAGCTCCTCGGCCGGACCTGCCGACCCGAGTCGCCTCACGGCGATGGCATCACGTTGGGCTGGTTCGGCGGTGCATTGCTGCAGTCGCCGCCAGAGGACAACGTGCTGGCCTTGGGCGTTCAGCGGTCTGGAAAGACGTCGACGCTCGTGGTGCCGACGCTTCTGTGCTGGGATGGTGCGGCAGTCGCCACCTCCACGAAGGAAGAGCTGGTTGCGCTGACTGCAATTCACCGTCGGAAGAGCGGCCGCATCTGGGTCTTTGCGCCTCTCGATCGCGATCATGGCTGGCTCGAAGAGCTGGACCTGAAACCGGCGACGTGGAATCCGGTGCTGGCAGCAGCGAGTTGCGGTGACGCAGCCGAGCTCGCCGACCACTTCACAGCTGAGGG
>VBJI01000090.1 GCA_005880875.1 Chloroflexota bacterium | reverse complement strand
TCACCGGACCGCGGCCGAAATGGTGGCGCTTGTGCTGGCCCGAAAAGCCCTTGCCCTTGGAGGTGCCGGTCACGTCGACCCACTCCCCCGCCGAGAACAGGTCGGCCTTCAGGGCCTGGCCGACCTCGTAGGTCGCGTCGGCTTTGAGCCGGACCTCGCGCAGGTGGCGATGCGCGGCAACGCCCGCCTTCTTGAAATGGCCCGCGGCCGGCTTGTTGATCTTCTTGTCGTTCACGCTGCCGAAGCCGAGCTGGACCGCGCCGTACCCGTCCTTCTGGACGGCGCGCAGCGCGACCACGACGCAGGGGCCGGCCTCGAGCACGGTGACCGGCAGGAGCTCACCTTTTTCGGTGAACACCTGGGTCATCCCGATCTTCTTGGCCAACAGCCCCTTGGTCGCCATCCGCTTAGAGCTTGATCTCGATGTTGACGCCGGACGGCAGGTTGAGCCGCATCAACGCGTCGACGACCTTCGGGTTCGGATCGAGGATGTCGATGATCCGCTTGTGGGTCCGCATCTCGAACTGCTCGCGCGAGTCCTTGTCGATGAACGGCGAGCGGATCACCGTCCACTTATTGATCTCGGTGGGCAGCGGGATGGGTCCGGCCGTCGAGGCATTCGTACGGCGCGCCGTGTCCACGATCTTATCCGCGGCCTGGTCGAGGACGCGGTGATCGTAGGCCTTCAGCCGGATGCGGATCTTCTGGGCCACGACCTTACTTGATCACCTTCGTGGCCACGCCGGCCCCGACCGTGCGGCCACCTTCGCGAATGGCGAAGCGCATCCCCTCCTCGACCGCGATCGGGGTGATGAGCTTGATCTTCATGTTGATGTTGTCGCCCGGCATCACCATCTCGGTGCCCTCGGGCAGCTCCACCTCGCCGGTCACGTCGGTGGTCCGGACGTAGAACTGCGGGCGATAGCCCTTGAAGAACGGGGTGTGCCGGCCGCCCTCTTCCTTGGTGAGGACGTAGACCTGCGAGTCGAATTCGGTGTGCGGCTTGATCGAGCCGGGCTTGGCCAGCACCTGGCCGCGCTCGACCTCCTCGCGCTTGATGCCGCGGAGCAGGCAGCCGACGTTGTCACCGGCCTGCCCGGAGTCCAGCAGCTTGTGGAACATCTCGACGCCGGTCACGACGGTCTTGCGGGTGTCGTTGATGCCGACCATCTCGACCTCTTCGTTGACCTTGACCTGGCCACGCTCGATCCGGCCGGTGACGACGGTGCCCCGACCTTCGATCGAGAACACGTCCTCGATCGGCATCATGAATGGC
Organism: Chloroflexota bacterium; assembly: GCA_005880875.1. Lineage (GTDB taxonomy): Bacteria > Chloroflexota > Dormibacteria > CF-121 > CF-121 > CF-13. The sequence continues at coordinate 7,228 of VBJI01000090.1, read as the reverse complement.
TTGTCGAGGGCGCGCTCGGGCACCGGGATATAGCTGTCGACCGCGTCCATCAGCTTCATGATGGAGTCTTCCCACTGGGCATCGCCCTCGAGCGCCTTGAGCGCCGAGACCTTGACCACCGGGATGTCGTCGCCGGGGAACTCGTAGCGGGAGAGCAGTTCCCGAACCTCGAGCTCGACGAGCTCCAGAATTTCGGGATCGTCGACCGCGTCGACCTTGTTCAGGGCGACCACGATCCGCGGCACGCCGACCTGGCGCGCCAGCAGGATATGCTCGCGGGTCTGCGGCATGGGGCCGTCGGTGGCGGCCACCACCAGGATCGCGCCGTCCATCTGGGCGGCGCCGGTGATCATGTTCTTGATGTAGTCCGCGTGTCCGGGGCAGTCGACGTGCGCGTAGTGCCGCTTCTCGGTCTCGTACTCGACGTGCGCGGTCGCGATCGTGATGCCGCGAGCCTTCTCCTCGGGGGCGTTGTCGATCGAGTCGAAGGAGCGGAATTCAGCGAATCCCTTTTTTGACAGAACTTTCGTGATAGCCGCGGTCAGGGTGGTCTTGCCATGGTCGATGTGACCGATGGTCCCCACGTTCACGTGCGGCTTGGTGCGCTCGTACTTCTTCTTCGCCATGGTTACTCCTTCTTAACGTCCTCCTCTAGGCTCTTGACTTCGCGACGATCTCTTCCGCAATCGACTTCGGAACTTCCTGATAATGGTGAAACTCCATGCTGTAGACGGCCCGCCCCTGGGTCTTGGACCGCAGGTCGGTGGCGTAGCCGAACATGTTGCCCAGCGGCACGTAGGCGCGCACCACCTGCATGGTGGCCCGTCCTTCCATTCCGAGGATCTGGCCGCGACGCGACGACAGGTCGCCGAGGATTTCGCCCATGAATTCCTCCGGCATGACGACCTCGACCTTCATGATCGGCTCGAGCAGCGCCGGCTGGCCCTTGCGCATGCCGTCCTTCGCCGCCATCGAGCCGGCGATGGTGAACGCCATCTCGTTGGAGTCGACCTCGTGGTACGAACCGTCGACCAGGGTGGTCTTCACGTCGACCACCGGATAGCCGGCCAGCACGCCGCTGTTGAGGGCCTCGATGACGCCCTTCTCCACGGCGGAGTGGTACTCCTTGGGAATCGAGCCGCCCACGATCTTGTTGACGAACTCGAAGCCCTTGCCGGCCTCATTCGGCTCGATCTCGATCTCGGCGTGGCCGTACTGGCCGCGGCCGCCCGACTGGCGGATAAAACGCCCGACGCCGTGCGCCTTGCGCTTGATCGTCTCGCGGTAGGCCACCTGCGGCTTGCCGACGTTGGCGTCGACCGCGAACTCGCGCAGCATCCGGTCGACGATGATCTCCAGGTGCAGCTCGCCCATCCCGGAGATGATGGTCTGGGCGGTCTCCTCGTCGGTCCGGACCTTGAAGGTCGGATCCTCCTCGGCGAGCTTGGCCAGCGCCACGCCCATCTTCTCCTGGTCGGCCTTGGTGCGCGGCTCGATCGCCACGCTGATGACCGGGTCCGGGAAGGTGATCGACTCCAGCAGGATCGGGTTGTTCTCGTCCGCCAGGGTGTCGCCGGTGGTGGTCTGCTTCAGCCCGATGGCGGCGGCGATATCGCCGGCGTAGACCTCCGGAATCTCCTCGCGGTGGTTGGCGTGCATCTGCAGGATGCGGCCCACCCGCTCCTTCGTGCCGCGGGTGGCGTTCCAGACGTAGGACCCGGACTTGAGCGTGCCGGCATAGACCCGAAAGAAGGTCAGCTTGCCGACATACGGATCGGTCGCGATCTTGAAGGCCAGGCCGGCGAACGGCTGCTGATCGTCGGGCTTGCGCCGCTCCGGCACGTTGCTCTTCGGATTGATGCCTTCGACGCCGAGCTTGTCCACCGGAGAGGGCAGGAAATCGACGATGGCGTCGAGCATGGGCTGCACCCCACGATTGCGCAGGGCGGCACCCGCCAGCACCGGCACCAGCCGATTCTGGATCGTGCCCTTGCGGATGGCGACCACGATCTCCGGGCCCGTGATCGGCTTGTCTTCCAGGTACTTCTGGAGCAGCTCGTCGTCGAACTCGGCGACCGCCTCGAGCAGTTGCTTGTGGTAGAGCTCGACCTGTTCGCGCATCTCGGCCGGGACCTCCTCGGTCTCGATCGTGGTGCCCAGGTCGTCGGTATAGGTGATCGCAACCTTATTAATAAGGTCGACGACGCCCTCGAACTGGTCCTCGCTGCCGATCGGGAGCTGGATCGGGACGGCGTTCGCCCCCAGCCGCTCGCGGATCGACTTCCAGGACGCGAAGAAGTCGGCCCCCATCCGGTCCATCTTGTTGATGAAGGCGATCCGGGGCACCTCGTAGCGGTCGGCCTGCCGCCAGACCGTCTCGGACTGGGGCTCGACCCCGGCGACGGCGTCGAAGACCGCCACGGCGCCGTCCAGGACGCGCAGGCTCCGCTCGACCTCGACCGTAAAGTCTACGTGCCCGGGTGTGTCGATAATGTTGATCCGGTGGCCGCGCCAGTTGGCGGCGGTGGCCGCCGAGGTGATCGTGATGCCGCGCTCCTGCTCCTGGACCATCCAGTCCATGGTTGCGGCGCCCTCGTGGACCTCGCCCATCTTGTGAATACGCCCGGTGTAAAAAAGGATGCGCTCGGTCGTGGTCGTCTTCCCGGCATCGATGTGAGCCATGATGCCGATGTTCCGAACCTTGTCGAGCGGATAACTCCGAGCCATTTTTGTCTCTGCCACGTCTCTCCTAGTAGCGGAAATGACTGAAGGCCTTGTTGCTTTCAGCCATCTTGTGGGTCTCTTCCCGCCGCTTGATCGTCGCTCCCACTCCGTTAGCGGCGTCCATCAGCTCGCCGGCGAGCTTCTCCTGCATACTCTTCCCAGATCGGGCCCTGGCGTAACGCACGATCCAGCGCCGCGCCAGCGCCGAACGCCGATCCGGCCGGATCTCGACCGGGACCTGGTAGGTGGCGCCGCCGATCCGGCGGGGCTTGACCTCCAGCACCGGGGTGGCGTTCTTCAGGGCCGAGTCGAAGACCTCGATCGGGTCCTTCTTGGCCACCTTCCGGATCCGGTCCAGCGAGCCATACACGACCCGCTCGGCGGTGCTCCGCTTGCCGCGCTGCATCACGACGTTGACGAATTTGGCTACGCCCTCGTGTGTGTAGATTGGGTCAGGCAGCGTGACGCGCTTTTGAATACGGGGACGGCGGGGCACGGCTAGGCCTTCTTCGCCTTTTCGCGCTTGGCGCCGTACTTCGAACGGCCCTGCTTGCGCCCCTTGGCGCCGGCCGTGTCGAGGGTGCCGCGCACCACGTGGTAGCGGACCCCGGGAAGGTCCTTGACGCGGCCGCCGCGGATCAGGACCACCGAGTGCTCCTGCAGGTTGTGGCCGATCCCGGGGATGTAGGCCGTGACCTCCTGCCGGGAGGTGAGCCGGACGCGGGCGACCTTGCGGAGCGCCGAGTTCGGCTTCTTCGGCGTCGTGGTGTAGACGCGCACGCAGACGCCCCGCCGCTGCGGGGAGCCTTGCAGCGCCGGTGCTTTCGTCTTCTTCACCAGCGGCTTGCGGCCGTATCGGATCAGCTGTGAGATCGTAGGCATGGTTTAACCAAACGCCTTTTTAGGGCGCGAACGGGAATTGTACGTCCGGTTCGGCTCGGCTGTCAAATACGCCCGAATCGGCCTACTCGTTGCCCTTGATCGACGCCAGCGGAACGAGCTCATGCTCGATCGTGGCCAGCCCGGCGCGCGTCACGGCGCCGACCACCTCGCGCGACGACTTGTAGACGTCCCGGGATTCGTCGATCGGGACGGCCCCGTCCAGATTGACCAGGATCCCGGCGGCTCGATAGGCGTCGTTCACCTCCACCTGCTTGAGGCTCCGCCGGGCGGCACCGCGCGACATCCGGCGACCGGCGCCGTGGTTGACCGAATAGCCGCTGATCGAGGCGGCGGGCGCGGCGCGCAGGATGAAGCTGGCGTCGTGGTTGGACCCCGGGATCAGGATCGGGTGCCCGGTATCCTCCCACACGGTTCCCTTCAGGTAGTCGTGTCCGGCCGGGAACGCCCGGGTCGCACCCTTCCGGTGAACGTGCACCCAGCCGAACTCGGGCGACAGCTCGCGCTGCACCAGATTGTGGCTGATCTCGTAGACGAGCGCGAGCGGCTTGCCAAAGACCTCCTCGAAGGCGAGCGCGATCTGTTCGAACATGGCGAACCGGTTGACGATGGCGAAGTTGGCGCCGGCCGCGACCGCATTCAGGTAGTCGGAGTAGTGGGGCGAGTCGGGCGTGAAGTACCCGAGATCCAGCGCCTTGATGGTCGGGTTTTCCGCCTTGGCGAGGTGGAAGTAGTTGGTCGCCAGGCCGTGCCCGAAGCCCCGGCTGCCGGAGTGCATCTGGACGTAGAGGCTGTCGGTGCCGACGTTGCCCTGCAGCTCGATGAAGTGGTTGCCGCCGCCCAGCGTCGCCAGCTGCGGGACGCCGCGCTCGGGCCGCCCGGGGCCGCCCCAGGGTGGCTGCCAGCGATCGTCGACCGGGATGGCGTCCCGCTCGCTGCGCGACCGGTCGATCTTTGCGCCATACCGCTCGACGTAGAAGCCGGCGCCGCCGCGGATGATCGCCTCGAATTCGTTGCGCGTCAGGTCCTTGAGTGGCGTGCGGCTCACCTTGCCCGGCCCAAGGGCGACTCGCCGCGTCACCTCGCGGTTGAACCGCAAGCGATTGTCGGGCGTCGCGGCCGCGATCGGCACCTCGCTCGAGGCACTCATCATCCCGCAACCAACGTCAAAACCTACGGGGCCCATCGCCACCGCACCGGTGTCGGCATCCGTGAGCAGCACGGTTCCAATCGGCACGCCGTATCCGTGGTGCACGTCGGGGGTAATAGCAACCATCCGCACACCGGGGAAACTCGCGGCGTTCACGATCTGCGGATAGATCGAGTCCTCGACGCTCTCGAGCAAGGCCGGCGTCAGGAACAGACGAATGGGCACCTCGCCAGTGTGCTCGGTGGCCAGCGTATAGTAGCCGTGGCCCGTGTCCTTGACGTGATCCTTCCAATTCATAAGGGACGCAATCGTCGCATATCGGACACCCGTCAGGCGGCAGCTGTCTACAGCTCTCGGTTGGGTGCCGCGACCGTTGGCCGGGTACGGAGCACCAGGCCGGCCAGTATCAGGTCGACCCCCATCAAGAGATAGGTTGGTTGGGCAAAACGGTTGGCGAAGAGGAAGGCGACTAGGGCGATTCCCATGAACAGGACGGCATCACCAAGTAGACCGTGCTGTCGCAGCCACCGCCAGGCGAGCAGCCAGGCCACGATCACCAGCGGAAGCTGGATGAGAAGGAACGGGAAGGCATCACGAGAACCGCGGATGATGCCGGCATTGAGACGGCTCCACCGGCGAGTCCGGCGGCTTTGAAAAAGGCTCGACGATCAACGCCCTGCGCAACCGCGTACGCCGCGAGCACCGGGACCGCGATCAGCGCGGTTTGCTTGGTCGCGATCGCCAGCCCGACCAGCACCCCGGCGATCATCCATCGGCGCCGGCCGATCGCGAGCGTTGCGCCGAGCAGCAGCGCGACCATCGGCAGGTCGTTGTCGCCCAGCACGGCCAGCAGGCTGTGACCGGGGATCAGAAAGAAGACGATGGCGGCCATGCGACCCGCCGGCCCGGGTGCCAGCCGGCCGAGCAACACCCAGACGGCGACCGCCGCGATCAGGAGCCAGATGCGCTCATCCCACCAGCCGAGGACGGCGTGAAACGCGGCTTGCAGCGGCAGCGGCAGCACCACCGTCCCGGGCCAGTAGTCGAGGTGATGCAGCGCCGGGTTCGGGAAGGGCTGGCCCCAGGGCGCCCGCTCCATGCCGGTGCCGTCGTAGTTGAAGCCATAGGGGTCGGCCCCGCGCATCAGGACGTCACGCGAGAGCTGCATCTGGTAGGCGCCGTCACCGATCAGCGCCGTGCCCGACGGGACGAGATGCCAGCGCACGATGCCGCCGAGGATGGGCAGCGCGTACAGGAGGCTGACCGCCAGCGCGGCGCCCACCGCCGCCAGCCGGCGAATCGCGATGACGGTGCCCAGCGCGACAACGGTCGCGGCCAGGCAGAGGAGCCTGACCGACACCGGCAGCGCCCAGGTGTTGGCGATCTGCCAGTCGACCGCCCCAGTGGGAATCCCGAGCAGGATGAGAAGCAGGGCCTCGCCACGACGTAGCAGCACCCCAGTACAACGGCCGAGCGCCCGGTGGGCCTGCTAGCCTGAAATCTCTTCGCCACCAAATCGGGAGGGAGCCAATGACACGTCGACTGGAGCCGCAAGACCTCTACGCGATCAAGCTCGTCGAAGACCCGCAGATCACGCCGGACGGCGAGCGGATCGCCTATGTGGTCGCCGAGATCGATCGAGACACCTACGAGTATCACCGCTCGATCTGGGTGGCCGACGTGGCCGGCACCGGTGAGCCGCGCCGCTACACCGCTGGCGACAACGACAGCAGCCCGCGGTGGTCGCCCGACGGCCGGTCACTGGCGTTTGTCCGAGGTCCGGTCGGCGAGGTCAAACCCAAGAACAAGGAGGAACGTGACCGCGGCGTCGGCAAGCCACAACTGTGGGTCCTGCCCGCCGACGGCGGCGAGGCCCGTCAATTGACCTGGCTGCGAGACGGTGCCGGCGACCCCACCTGGTCGCCGGAGAGCGCCACCATCATCTTCACCGCTGAGATCGGCCAACCGGACGATCCGGAGGCCGCGGATGCCCAACTCGACGAGAAGCGCGTGCCGGCGGTGCGCACCATCGACCGGCTCTGGCATCGGCTGGATGGCAAGGGCTGGATTTACGAGCGCCGGTCACATCTGTTCCGGATTCCTGTCAGCGGCGGCGATCCCGAGCAGCTCACGGACGGCGACTGGGACGACGGCTCGCCCGCGTACTCGCCAGACGGCCGGCGCGTCGCCTTCACCTCGGACCGCGCCGAGGAACGCTGGACGTGGCCTGGAAACGATGTCTGGGTTCTCGAGCTCGCGTCCAAGCGGCTGACCAGGCTGACCGACGAGCGCGTGTTCGCCGGGCCGCCAGCCTGGTCCCCTGACGGTCGCCAGCTGGCGTTCGCGGCGTCGCCGCGGCGGGAGGCAGAGGGGTACACAGACCTGCTGGTGGTCGATGTGGACCGCCCGGGGTCCGCCCGGCGGCTGACCGAGGATTTCAGCCCGACCTTCGAC
>VBJI01000241.1 GCA_005880875.1 Chloroflexota bacterium | reverse complement strand
CGCGCGGTTCATGGAGGCTCGGGGCTTCACCCCCGAGGCGATCCGCGAGTATCGCCACCTCTGGCAGGCGAGTGTGCCCGGAACGCGCTTCACGGCGCGCGGCGCGATCGGCCTGCGACTGGCCCGCTTGCTACGCCGGAGCGGTCACTGGACGGAAGCCCGCGCAGTGTTGGAAGAATGCTGGCGGACGCAGTCCTATCCCTACCCGGCCGCGATCGAACTCGCGAAATTGCTCGAGCACCAGGCCAAGGATCTGAGCGCGGCCCGGCGCGTGGTTAGCGATGCCTTGCGCCTCCTCGCCATCGCCGTCGTCCCCAACGCGCAGTGGCGCATCGATCTGGAGCGACGGCTGCAGCGATTGGATCGACGGGTGGGCGTCGGCGATCGTGCCGAACTGGCCCTTACTGGTTGAAGTTGTTCGGGCCGTTCGGCGGCAAGTAGGGCATCGGGTTCGTCGGCTGACCGCCGTAGCGGTACTCGAAGTGGACGTGGGGCCCGGTTGAGTTCCCGGTGGAACCCTCATAGGCGATCAGCTGGCCCTGGTGGACGCCGTCTCCGGCCTTGACGACGAAGCCGAGCAAGTGTCCGTAGAGGGAGAAGAAGTTGTTGCGATGGGCGACGATCACGTAGTTGCCGTACCCGACCAACTGGCCGCTCTGCACGCTGGAGCTGGCAGCGACGACCACCCCGTCGTCTGCGGCCAGGATTGGGCTGCCCTGCTTGTAGGCAATGTCGACCCCAGTGTGAAAGTGCGCGTAGCCGAATCCGGGCGGCTCGAAGGCCTGCGTGCAGGGACCAAAGAGCAGCGTGAGCGAGCCCTGCTGCAGCGGCCAGATCAATGGGTACTTGGTTGAGTGGTTCGCGCCGGCGCTGGGCAGATTGAACAGGTTGTTCTGCATCCAGAACTGCGCCTGTTGCCACGCCGCCTGCTCCGCCTCGGCGATCAACTGATCCTGTCGGGCAATCTCCAGGTCGGCGATCCGTTGCGCGAGCGCCGCCGACTGTCCATTGATGACCACCAGCTCGTATTTGACTTGCGAGATGCTCTGCTGGAGTTTGTTCTTGAGATCTTGCTCATGCGCTTGCTGCTGGACGAGCGCAGCCTTCTGGCTGAGCAAGTCCGCGCGCTGCTTGTCGGCCTCGGCCTTTTTCGCTTTGACGAGGTCCTGCTGAGCGTGCAGTTGCTGGTCGACAACATGGATGTGTGCGATCAGCTTGTTGCTGAGGAAGGTGAGGTGTTCGATCGCCACGGCGCGATTCAGGAATGCCTGGAAGTCAGGCGCGCCCAGCAATTGCGCGAACGGGTCGGCGTCACTCTTGTAGGCGCTGCGGACGAAGGCCCCATACTCCACCTTCGTCTTTTGCAGTTCGAGTTGCTCGTCCGCGATCTGGCCATCCAGCGCGGCAATCTGGCGTTCGAGCTCCGAGATCTTCCGTTCAGCCGCGGCGATCTTATCGATCGTCTGATTAATCGTGTCCTGAGTCTCTTGCAGCTGCTGCTGGAGGGCGATCTGTTGCGCCTCGGGGCATCGTCTGTGTCGGATACCAGAAGGTGAATGTGGGGATGCGAAATGCGGGCAATGCCTGCGACATCCTGGTCCGAGATGGGACGCTGCAGTTCTGGGTTGGAAGTCAGCTGGTCAAGACGGAGGTCCGCGCTACGAAGGGCGTCGTTCGCAAGAAGAATGCCGAGGGCCAGGCCCCGCGGCGCTAGTGTTGCAGAGGAGTGTCAAGGATCAACCGAATCAGCTTTATCAAGCATCAACCGAAACCAGACACCCGCTGATTTTCCGCTTGAGTTCTGGCGGCTACGAGTTTCGAACAACGGTCCCAGGCTGGGTCTTGATTCGGCCCCGACGGACATATCGCCTGGGTGGGGGACGGCACAGATACCGGATTGCGCGACGCGCTGAAGAAGACACGTCCTAGCAGTGTCAAAAGGGCCCTAGTCAGTGTGCACTGATGGAAACCGAGTGTGTATAATCAGCCGTATAATGCGTTTTGTCCGAAAGAACATCACCGTGCCAGCGACAATGGATGCGCGCTTGCGCAGGCTCGCCAAGACGCGCGGCGCCTCCCAGAGCGGACTGATCGTTCATCTGGTCGCCATCGGACTTGCGACTGAGTTGGGTGAAGGCGACCCCCTCCTCCGCTACCTGGGGGCGATTGAGGGTCCCGCCGACTTGTCAGCCACGGTCGATAAGACGGTATACGGCGCTGGCCGTTCTCGCTGACAGCGGGCTGCTGATTGCAGCCGTCAATCGGGGGGACCGCTATCATGCCTGGGCGGCACGCCAGATTGTCGCCGCTCGGCGACAGCATACAAAGATCGCCGTTCCGGATGCGGTCGTTGGCGAGGCCTTTACCAAGCTTCGATACGACCGACGGGTGAGTCCGCGCAGGGACGCCGGCATCGCCCTGACGGTCTTCAAGTTGGTTGACGAATCGACGGAACTGTTTGAGGTCCGGCCGTCGGGTCAGGGGACCTACCAGAAGGCCCGAGAGGTCCTTGCCCAGTACGTTGATCAGTCGTTCTCATATGTCGACGCGGTTGTGTTCACTGTCGTCGATACGGATCCGGGTATCCGCCAGATCCTCACGGTCGATGGCCGGGATTTCGCCGTCTATCGATTCGCTCATACCGTTGAGGTCGTCGTGCCTTGACGGATTCGTCAAGCCAGGTGCAGAACAGTCACTCCACCAAGCGTCCGAGACTCGTCTCCGCTTATTCCCTCTCGGGCGAAGAGTGGTTTTCCAGCCTACGCGACCTCGACGAGCTGGCCTTTGAGCGAGGCTAAGTTCGGCTGATTACGACGGGGCGAGTCGGAAAGGCTCGTTGGCTTTGCTCGTACCAACGCAGGACCCGCAGCGCGCGCAGCGTGTTCCACCGGCTGGGCCGACCATCGCCGTCCTCGAGCGGAAAGTGGACCGCGCCGGGATGGGTGTTCTCCAGAAGCCA
>VBJI01000083.1 GCA_005880875.1 Chloroflexota bacterium | reverse complement strand
CTTCTTTCTCGATCCGCTCTTTGACGGCCACCGGGAGTTCCTTGGCCTCCGCGAGATTGAGCCGCTCCAGCGCTTCCAGAAGGTCGTCGAGCCGTCGGAGGTGATAGCGACGCTCCGCTTCATTGCCGTATGCGCGAGGTTGTGCGTCCAAGCGGTCCTCCTCGATGGTGGTCTAAACCCGTATAACTCCGGAGCCGGCGATAACTTCGACGCCCTGCTGCTCCAGCGCGCTGATGACGCGATTCATGCCGATCGAGTCACTCGGCATGTGCCCCGTGATCACCAGGTTCGCACCCGGGCGCTGGAGCTGCTCGAGCTCGCGCAGGTCCCGCTCGTCGACGTGCATGGCCAGGATCGTGTCATAGCCGTGCTCATAATACGTGCGAAAGACCGGCGCGCCACCATTTGTTCCGGCCGCCATTTGCACCACCCATCGTCCCACCGGGTTATCCGAGGATCCCAGCCAGAGCTCCGGCTGCACTAAAGACGCCTCCATCTCCGGGATCGTCTTGAGCTCCGTGATCAAGCCGCCGACCGTCGTCGTCTCGCCATCGACCACCCGGTTGACGAACTCGATGAAAAACCGCCGACCGATGATGTCGGCCGCCAGGTGAATGTTCATCACAGGCATCTTCAACTGCCGCGCCGCATCGACCACCCGGTCGTAGTTCGTCGTGTGCAGTCCGTGCGCAACCGGCCGCTGGCGAGCCAGCATCATCTCGTGGGCGAGCGGTTCGGGGACCCCCGCGACGCGCATCTGCGCCTCGTGCCGCTCGATGACCTCGGGCAGGCCGAGCCGCGCCCGCGAGCCGATCGGATGGTGGGCGATCACTCCATCGACGCCGAGGTCGCGAGCCAGCAGTAGCTCGCTGACGTCCACGTCGATGCCGACGAAAACCCGGCGCACCTCGCCGTCGACGTACACCTGGGAGTCGGACGGCGTTTCCGAGCAGCCCGCGAGGCCATTGGCCAGCGCCATGATCTCGCTCAGCCGCACCCCGGCATTATCGCGATTCGCCGCCTCGAGGCGTCAACAGGCGTCGAACCGACCGAGATCTAGAATCCGTCCGTGCCCGCCAATCAAGGAGTGGAGCGACGAGGCGAAGGCGGTTTTGCCCCAACGTTCAAGGAGGCCGTCGGTCGATGGCGGCGGCGTCACCGCCACCCGCCCTCTCACGAAACCTGGTTTGCGGTGCACTACCGGGTCGGCTGGCTGGTGGAACGGCTGTCCTTCCTGGAGAGCATTCATCTTCTCCGCCAGGGGCTCGATGTCCGCTCACTCTCGGCCGAGCGACCGGCACGGCGTCATAAGGACGACGCCGGTGCTGACAACGCCCATCATGACGATGAGGATGGCATCGATGTCGAAGACGAGCCGGCCGACGCCATGGGTTCGAAACCGACGGGCACGGCTGGTGGCGATGGCGGATAATCCGGCCATGCGGCGGTTTCGGCCGCGCTGGCTGAGTGCGCTGTTAGGGGGCATCATCCTGCCCCTTGACCCCGTGCTGGGGCTGGTGCTGTTGATGGTCGGTCTCTGGCGTCCGAAAGCAAAGTCGGTTCCCAAAGTGCTCCGACCGTGAAGGTCTACCTGGGTCGCGCGGTGAGCGGCGAGCTGGGGCCTCGTAGCCTGGAAGCGATCCAGCTAGCGCATCGCGCGCTACGCGAGTTCGGGGCCGGGATCCTGGCAGAGCGCGTTGCGGATCCAGACTACCGGCCCGGGCTGGACCGGCCAGAGCTGATCGCCGAGATGATGCATCGCGAGCTGCTCGAAGCCGACGCCGGCTGCATGGAGATGACCGGTCGCAGCACCGGTGTCGGCTTTGAAGCCGGCTGGTTGCTTGGCCGGGGCCGGCCGGTGCGAGCCGAAGGCTAACCCGCCGTCGGGCGTTGCGCTTCTAGACTGCAGGCATGACGTTTCGTGCCTGTGTGCTCACCGTCAGCACCAAGGGTGCGCGAGGCGAGCGGGTTGACGAAAGCGGGGAAAAAATCACCGAAGCCCTGGCCCGCCTGCCCGCCGACGTGGTTGGCCGCGCCATCGTCAGCGACGAGGTCGACGATATCCAGCGTCAGGTGCGCGAGTGGCTCAGGGTCACCGATCCCGACCTGATTGTGTTGACCGGTGGGACCGGGCTCGGACCGCGTGACGTCACCCCACAGGCGCTCGAACCGCTGATCGACTATCCGGTCCCCGGCATCGCGGAGGCGATGCGCGCGGCCGGCCTGCGCAAGACGCCCCACGCCATGCTCTCCCGGTCACTCGCCGGGGTGGTGGGACGGACGTTGCTGCTGGCGCTCCCCGGCAGTCCGCGCGGAGTGGCGGACAGCCTGGAAGCGGTAATAGAGGCGCTGCCGCACGGGCTTCGCACCCTGCGCAACCAGGTCAGCGACAGCCCGACGGCGCATCGTCCAAGCTGATGGGGCGCATCCGGCCCGGCATCTCCTCCTGGACCGAGCCGACCCTGGTGAAGAGCGGGTGGTATCCCGCGACGGCGACGACGGCGGAGGATCGGCTTCGCTATTACGCGACGAAGTTTTCGATCGTCGAAGTCGACAGCACGTTCTACGCGATCCTCAACCCGCGGACGGCGGAGCTATGGGTGGAGCGCACACCAAAGAACTTCACGTTCAATGCCAAGGCCTATGCGCTCTTGACACAGCACCCAACCCCGCCGGCGCGATTGCCGAAAGACCTGCGCGAGAAGGTTGGCAATGCAAAGGCCAACATCTATTTCAAGGACCTTGGTCCGAAGGACAAGGAAAGCGTTTGGGACCGATTTCGCGAAGGGCTGCAACCCTTGCAGGACGCCGGCAAGCTGGGCGCCATCGTCTTCCAGTTCCCGAAGTGGTTTCTTCCGGCACCGGGGTCGTATCGATTCATGGAAGACCTCCGCGAGTGGCTGCCGGATTTCCGGATCGCCATCGAGTTCCGCCAGGGATCGTGGATGACGGCGGAGCGGCGCCAGCGGGTGCTCAGTTTCCTCAAAGACCGCGGCTTCACCTATGTCGTGGTCGACGAGCCGCAGGGCCTGGCGTCGAGCGTGCCGCCCGTGGTTGCGGTCACGGCGCCTCTCGGCATGGTTCGCTTCCACGGGCACAATCGCGAGAACTGGGAGAAGAAGGGAATCAGCACTGCGGAAAAATTCCGGTACCTCTACAAGCGCGACGAGTTGCAGGCCTGGGCGCCTCGACTACAGACGATGGCTGGCGAGGCGACGGAGGTGCACGCCGTCATGAACAACTGCTATTCCGATTACGCCGTTCGAAACGCCGCTGACCTGGCCGAGCTGCTCGACTGATCTCGCCATCGCGCCTGCCGAAAGGAATGCCCAGGCCCTCCAGTTGAAGGGGTAGCGCCGCGGCGCGAGTATGCAGGCCTATCAGTCGCCTCCGTGTCCCTACTGCGGCGTGACCTGGAACGAACCGGGCGCCCAGACGTGCGCGAACTGCCGCAATCCGCTGCCCCCACCCCAGGCGAGTTACACGCCGCCGGGCTATAGCCCCGGGGCTCCGGCAGGCCCGCCCCAATCCGTGCCGGGCCAGGCTCCAGGTTATCCGTACGGCGCACCGAATTACCCGCCGCAGCAGGCGTACCCACAGGCCCCCTCCTACCCCGGCGCTCCAGCCGGCTATCCGGGCCAGGCCGGCCCCGGTGGACCGCCGCCCCAATACCCGTCGTACGCGCCACCCGGCTATGCACCCCCTCAGGGGTATCCGCCGCAGCCCGGCGCCTACGGTCAGGCGTACCCAAGCTATGCCCCGCCCGCCGCGGCCGCCCCGGCAGGCACGACGCTTCGCGTCTTGGGCCAGACGTTCACGGTCCCGGTGGTCGTGCCGCCGGGCCTGCTGCAGTACCAGCAGCAGATCGTCTACGGGCTAGCCGGAGTCCTCGCCCTGCTGGTCGTCCTGTTCGGTATCACGCCGGTGCTGGCGTCCAGCCAGATTTCCGCCGGCGACCAGGCGCTGACCGCGGCAGCCTCCCATCAATCCAGGGTCGACGCCGTGTTGGTGCAGTTCATGGGGGCGCAGAGTAATGCCAACGATCCGACGGCGATGAAGGTCCAGTTCGACAAACTCGGGAAGTCGTTCAACGATGGGTTGACCCTGGTGCAATCCGACGAGGCCGCCGTGAATACTGCCGACCAGCGGCTGTCCTGGCTTCAGTGGGCGACGCCGTCGAAGGCCTCGAATATCACGAGCGAGCGACGCCGGCTGGATGCGGCCCTCGTCGGCCTGAAGCAAGCCGACACGGCGTTGACCGCCGCCGTCAACGAGACGAAAGTCATTCAGCCCTACATCGACGCGCTGATCGACTATACGAAGATTGGTGCGGCGCTCGCCAAGCACGATATCGTCGGCGCGGGGGCGCTCTATCCCGACGCCCAGGCGAAGATGCAAACGGCGATCTCGCTGGCCGGAGCCCCGGGTCTGCCGCCGCAAATCGCCAAGCAACTCAACAGCTTCAATCAGCTTCTCGGCGACACCGAAAGTTTGATTCAGGCCATCCAGGCGAAAAATGCCGCGGACATCAAGAAATACACCGATGCCATGCAGGTCGCTCTGAAGGCCATGTCGAGCCCGGCGGAGACCTTGCCGGCTGACTACGAAAGCAAGACGTTCGGCCCGATGCAGAAGGCCTACGACGCCGCGATGAAAGCGATCAAGAGCTAGCCCGGCCGGCGCAGCGGTCCGCTTTTGCCGCCCCGCTTTTCCACCAGGGTGATGTCCTCGATCGTCATCCAACGGTCGGCACTCTTGGCCATGTCGACCACCGTGAGCGCCGCCACGGCCACCGCGGTCAGGGCTTCCATCTCCGCCCCCGTCTTCCCCTCGCAGCGGACCAGCGATTCGATCCGGATGCCGGGGAGATCCCGATCGCTTACGCACTGAACATCGACCACGGTCAGCGCCAGCGGGTGGCACATCGGGATCAGCTCGCTGGTGCGTTTGGCCGCCTGGATGCCGGCGATCCGGGCAGTAGCGATCACTTCACCTTTCGGCAGGTTGCCGGCGAGGATGGCGGCCAGCGCCTCCGGGCCCATTTTCACGCTGGCGCGCGCGCGTGCCTCCCGGACGGTGACCGGTTTCTCCGAGATGTCCACCATCCGGGCTTCGCCGCCCGGGTCGACATGGGTGAGCTTTGAGGCGCTCATCAACCGGACTCGCGTAAGGCGTCGAGATCGTCACGCCGGACGTCCTTCTGATGCGAGCGTACGGCCGCGCCGCGGACGATGACCTGGTCGCCATAGCGCGCCCGCAGCTCGTCAAGCCGTTCGTCAAGGTTGGCCCGCCGCGATGAGCGGGCCTCCAGCAGACTGAGCTGCGTCGCGCAGGGCTCGAGATTGCTCACTCCCGCGCCGATCAGACGCACCGGCCGCCGCCGATCGAGTTGTGCCTCGAACAGTTGCCGCAGGGCATCAGCCAGCTGGTCATCGCGATCCGTCGGGAACGGCAGCGTGGCTTGGCGGGACTGTGTGTCGAACGGCTGATAGCGGATCTTCAGCACGACCGTGCGGGCGGATAGCGCATGTGCCCGCAGGCTCCGACCCACGTCCTGCAGCAGGCCCAGCGCGGTATCGCGAACCTTCGTGATATCCGTCTGGTCCCGGTCGAACGTGATCTCGCGCGAGATGCTCTTTGGGTCGCCGGGCGGCAAGACCGGGCTCGGGTCTATCCCGCGCGCGTGAGCGCCGAGCACCCGCCCGAACTGGCCGAAGAGCTCCCCGAGCAGGGGATCGGGTAGCGCCGCCAGGTCACCGATCGTTCGCACGCCCACTCGCTCCAGGCGGAGCGCGGTGGCGGGACCGCAACCGGGGAGCTTCGCCAGCGGCAGTGGGGCCAGGAAGCCAGCCTCCTCCCCCGGACGGACGACGACCAGCCCGCGGGGCTTGCGCAGCTCGGATGCCACTTTCGCGACCAGCTTGCAGCTCGCCACCCCGATGCTGAGGTCGAGCCCGCAGCGCGCTTTGACCTCATCCCGCAGCCGTAGCGCGACCGCCTCGGGCGTTCCCATGAGCGCCTCCTGCCCGGTCAGGTCCAGGTAGGCCTCGTCGAGGGCGATCGGCTCGATGAATGGTGAATAGTGGTCGAGGATCCCAAAGACCGCCTTCGATGCCTCGCGATAGGCCGTGAAGTCGCAGGGGACGAAGATCGCGCTTGGGCAGAGTCGGCGCGCCCGGCTGAGCGGCATGGCGGACCGCACGCCGAACGGTCGAGCTTCATAGGAGGCGGCGGCCACCACACCGCGCTCCCCAGGCACGCCGGCGCCACCAACGACCACGGGTTTGCCCCGCAGCTCGGGGCGGCGCAGCTGCTCTACGGAGGCGTAGAAGGCGTCGAGGTCAACGTGCATGACCACTCGGGCCATGCTGGCCAGTCTAACTTTGCTCGGCGGCGCTGGGGCCTGTAACAGCCGCGTAACAAGCACGTATATGGCGTGTCGCGGACGAAATGCGTTGATATGATCCCGGCGCTGGCTAGGCCCGCCGGCGTCCCTGACTCCCGTCCCCCCTCTTCGGATCCAACGCCAACCCCTCCTTCCGGCGGGCCGCGCTCTCTCTAGCAAGGAAGGTCGGCGCGACCCGTTGCGTGCTCGATGGGCCGGCTCGTCACTATCGTGGTGGCGGTCGCATCGTGCCTCCTGATCTGGAAGAGCGGCGCCATCAACACCGTGCTGCCGCAGCAGGCGACCTCGTCGCCCTCGCTGGATGCGGGACCCGTCATCAGCAAGAGCGGCGACGCCATGCAAACGCTGAAGAGCGTGCACCTGTCATTGACCGGGACCCTCGTCCTGGGCGGGATCGCCGGAGTCCGCATCACCGGCTCCGGAGACCTCGTGTACCCGCACAAGGAGAATCTCAGCCTGCAATTGCAGGTCCCGGCCGCCAACAACCAGACCGCGATTGTGGCGATGAACGAGCGGATCGAAAGCGGCCACGAGTACCTCCAGATCCCGTCGCAGGGCCCCGCCTGGAAGGACGTGACCGGCGACTCCAAGGGCCAGATCGCACCTGGCATGGATCCCATCGCCAATCTCGAGTTTGCGCGCGCCTTCCGGGCGTCGCAGGACCTGGGCGACATGACGATGGACCGCATCGCCGTCCATCACTTCGCGCTGGCCGTCGACCCCGCCAAGTACGTCGAGCAACTCAAGGCCGATCCCGCCAATGGCGTCACGGCCGAGGACGAGGCTCTCCTGGGGAACGCCGGCATCGAGGTCGAGGTCTGGATCTCTGCCAGTGACCTCTATATCCACCAGATGAAGATCGACGTCAGCACCAGCCAGTTCACCTGGAGCGTGACGTATCACTTCTCGGACTTCGTCAAGGGCGGTGGCCCGACCTCGGCCTAACCCGTCGGCCAATCCGGCCGGTCGGTTCTAACCACGCTACCGGTCAGACCGAGACCTTCTCCCGTTCGCGCTCCCGCTCTTTCTCCGGCGGTTTGGTCGGCGTTCGGTCGTAGTCACGGAGGTCGTCCTCGGTCAGGTGACCGGCCGCGATCAGCAGCTCAACGTAGGTCACCCCGAGATGCGGCGCGGCTCGACGGAGCACCCAGGGCGGCGGGTTTTCCTTGTTCTTGTTGACGGCCTGGTAGAAGTAGATCTGGTTGAGGTCGCAGCGGACCGCGAGCCGGTGCAAGGATATGTTTTGCTCGCGACACTTGCGCTTCAGATATTCGCGGAAGTCCACCGCCCCTACCTCCAGAACCCATCCGCGATCCTACTCGCGCGACGTCACCTCATTATAGGTATCGGCTGCCTGTGGTCCGGCGATCAGCCGTTCGACCACGGCCGGCAGCTCACCCAGACCCTCGATAACAGCGTCGGCCGCCCCTGGATCGTCTTCCTGGCGCCACTCCCGGGTCAGAATCGCCCGCATGCCCAGCCGCTGCGGGCCGAGGACATCCTCCCGCACCCGGTCGCCGACAAACAGGGCTTGCCGCGCTCCAACGCCAACTTTCCGGAGCGCGTCGTTGAAGATTTCGGGGTGTGGCTTGCGCACCCCAACCTCTGAGGAGAAGGTCACTCCGTCGAAGTAGGGCAAGAGGCCGAGCGCGCGGAGCTGCTGCGTCATCAGGCGCGGTCGGTAGGCGGCGTTGGAGACCAGGCCGAGGCGGAGGCTACGGCCGCGGAGGGTCTGCAGGGTTTCGACCACGTGGGGACCGACGTGCACGCTGTTCAGCCAGCCCTCCTGCTCCAGTTCCATGACCCGTTCGATCAGGTCAGGTTCCAGCTCCAGGCCCAGGCCGCGAAGCGCGACGTCGTAGATGGCAGCGATCTCAACCTCTTCCGGCCGGCCGGCCGCATAGTCCCGTTGAATTTCGTCATCGACCACCTGTGAAACCCGCTCGATCAGGATCTGGGCCGCCGGCACCTCCCGTTCCAGCGTCTCGGCCAGCAGACGGTTGACGTTTTCGTAGGCGCCCACGAGCGCCGAGTGCGGCCGCTCCTCGAAATAAATCAGCGTGTGGCCGTAATCGAACAGCACCGCCTCGATCGGCTCGCTCACTGCAGCGCGCGCAACCGATTCAGGTTTTCCTGTCCCTCGAGCATCTCCTCCCCCGGCGTTTCCAGGACGAAGGCGCAATGGGCCAGGGGCTCGTATTGGAGAAGTGCCCGAAAGCCCTCCAGGCCGATGTTTCCCTGTCCGATGTTCACGTGCCGGTCGGCCTTGCCTCCCAGTGCGACGGTCGTGTCGTTGCAGTGGCAGGCCCGGATCCGCTGCGCCGGCACGATCGCGGTCAGTTGATCGAGCGTCTTGCGCATCCCCTCCGAGCCGGCGTCGTCGTAGCCGGACGCATAGGCATGCGCGGTGTCGAAACACACCCCCAGGCGCTCGGCGTGCTGTGGAAGCCGAGACAGGATCTGGGCGAGATCCTCGAACTTCGCGCCGACGTAGGCGCCGCCACCGGCCGAGGTCTCGAGCAGGCAGGTCGCCGACCCGGCGGCTGCGCTCAGCACGTGGTCGAGTGCCGCGATGACGCGGTCGATCCCGACCTGGGCGCCCTCACCCATGTGACTCCCGACGTGCGTGACCACGAAGTGGAGGCCGTACGATTCGGCCCGACCGAGTTCCGCGACCAGGGCGTCTCGCGATTTCTTCTGAAAGTTCGGATTGGGGCTGGCCAGGTTGATCAGGTACATCGCGTGTGACATCGACGGCCGGACGTCGAGCTCTTCGAGGGAACGTTTGAACACCGCGGTCGCCTGCGAATCGATCGGCGCCGAGCGCCAGGCGCTGGGGTTCCCGGTGAAAATCTGGATGGCCTTCAACTGCAGAGCCTTGATCGTCTCGACCGTCTTGTCGAGGCCACGGCCGGTATGCAAATGCATGCCGATGCGACGTTCCTTTGCCACCGTTGCCAATTCTATGGACCTGCGTAGACTTTCAAGGCATGTACCGCCTGACCACATTTTCCGTCGGGCCGTATGACAACAATGTCTACCTGCTGAGCGATCCGAAGGCGAATGACGCCCTGCTGATCGACGCGGCCAACGACGCGCCACGCATCATCAAAGAGCTCGAGGGGCTGCGGGTCAGCCACATCCTGACCACGCACGGACACGCCGACCACGTGCAGGCGCTCGAGACCGTTCGCGACCGAACTCACGCCCGCTTCACTTGCCACGAAGCCGACGAGTCGATGATGCCGATCGCGGCGGATTACCGGGTGAGGGACGGCGAGAGGTTTCGGTTTGGGGAGTACGCATCCGCGGCAAGCTCTTTACCCTGCCGGACGAAACTCAGGTGCTTCCCGGTCACGGCCAGCCCACCACGATCGGGCGGGAGCGGCCGCACCTTGACGAGTGGATCCAGCGCGGCTGGTAGCCCAAGCGGCACGACCAGCCCGCCCGGCGTCCGATTTCCAGCCCCGCGACCCACGTCGGATCCAGCGGGTGCAAACCGTCCAGGCCCGAGCCGGCCATGTCGAGGTCTCGGCCCAGGACGACCGCGGCGGGCGAGTCCCGATCGACATCCGCCCGGTCACCCCGAGCATGATTCGCGTCCACATCGGCGCTGGCGCGGCGCGGGCGTCTCGGTTGCTGGTGCCGGATGCGCCAAACAAGACCGAGTGGCGACTCGCCGACGAGGCAGACGGCTGGTCGATCGAAACTCCGCAAGTCCAGCTGCGTATCGACCGCGAGCCGTATCGGCTGCGGCTGATTGATCCGACGGGTGCCGAGCGCTTTGCCGAAGCGCCGGAGGACCGGGACATCCGCGGCGCCTACCACCATTTCCCGACCGGCCATGCTCGGGGCCTACGCTGGCTGACCGCGCACCTGAAACCGAGTGAAGCCATCTTTGGCCTGGGGGAGCATTTCGGCGCGCTCGACCGCCGCGGCCAGGCTTTCGCGTCGTGGACGGTGGACGCCTTCGGGGTTCGTAGCGATCGAGCCTACAAGAACGTGCCCCTGTTACTGAGCTCCGAGGGTTACGCCGTCTTCTTCGACATGACGGCCCCGATCTACTACGACCTGGGCCAGGCGTCAGTGGCGGCCTGGCAAGCGACGGCTCGAGCCGATCACCTCCGCGTCTACCTGATCGCCGGCGACGGAATCCCCGGCTTGATTCGTGGCTATCACGAGCTGACCGGCCGGCCCGCGGTCCCTCCGTACTGGTCGTTCGGCTTCTGGATCAGCCGGTGGGGCTATCGAAACCGGGACGAAGTGATGACCGTGGCCCGCCGGATGCGCGAAGAAAAGATTCCCTGCGACGTGATCCACATCGATCCGTACTGGATGCGCTACCACGAAGGCCACCACGGGGACTTCGAATGGGACGAGTCGGCGTTTCCCGATCCGCAGGGCATGATCGAGGAGCTCAGAGCCCTGGGCTTCAAGGTGTCCCTGTGGGAAAGCCCCTACGTCCCGCTCGATTCCGAGATGCGCGCCGAAGGCGAGCGCCGCGGCTTCCTGATGAAGACCAAGGCGGGAGTCCCGGCCCTGGTGCACGGTTTTGCCAAGCCGAGCGCGGCCATCGACTTCACCAACCCCGAAGCCATTGCGTGGTTCCAGGCGAAGAACGAGCGGCTCCTGAAGATGGGGGTAGCCGTGATGAAGCCCGATTTCGCGGAGGACCTGCCGGTTGACGCGGTCGCGCACGATGGCACGCCGGCCGAGCAGCTGCACAATCTCTATCCTCTGCTCTACCAGCGGGCCGTCTTCGAGACGACGCAGGCGGTTCACGGCTACGGCCTCATCTGGGGTCGTTCCGGTTACGCGGGATCGCAGCGATACCCGGTGCATTGGGGCGGCGATCCTGGTTGCACCTTCGATGACATGGCGGCCAGCCTGCGTGGCGCCCTGAGCTGGATCCTGTCCGGCGCGGCCTTCGCCAGCTTCGACATGGGTGGGTTCTTCGGGTTCCCTGAGTTAGCCGACCCACCCAGCCCGGAGCTCTACGTGCGCTGGTCGCAGATGGGGCTGCTTTTCTCGCACGCCCGAGCACACGGGCACACCGCCCCGCGCGAGCCCTGGGCCTATGGCGAGCCGGCGCTCTCCATCTTTCGCCGCTACGCGCAGCTGCGCTACCGGCTCCTACCTTACCTATATTCAGCGGCGCGGCGGGCGCCGGATGGAATCCCGCTTGTCCGGCCGCTGGTCTTCGACCATCCGTCGGACCCGACCACCCGCCACGTCGATGATGAGTACCTGCTCGGACCCGACCTGCTGGTGGCGCCGATGTTCAAACCGCGTGGCTCACGGGATGTCTATCTGCCCGAGGGCGGCTGGTACGACTACTGGACGGACCGACCGGTCGATGGACGGCGGTGGATCCGCTACGAGGCTGAACTCGAAACGCTGCCGCTCTTCGTCCGGGCGGGCGCGGTGCTGCCGATGGGGCCGGAACTCCACTACGCGAACGAGCGGAACTGGGATCCGCTGAGCTTTGAGGTGTATCCGGGCGATGCGAGCGCGAGCGAGATGCGGATCGCCGACGATCATCGCGATCTCCGGTTCGAACTGACCATTGACGCGGAGCGCGTGCTCCTCGAAGGAGGGCCACTCGAGTACGAAGCGGTGGTGCGCGTGCACCGGCCGGACGGGCCGCCGATTGCCGGAACTATGGGGCGGCCGGTCGCGCTTGGTTAGCTCGAGCTGGGAATTGCATCTGGACTCCGTGGGTTAATACGTTGGTATGGCTTTGAGTCAACAGCCGGCCGAGGCCGTCGCCGGCTCGGAGGTGGCGCCGGTTCGATCGCCCTGGCAGCGAGCGCGGTTGTTCGTGCTCCTCGGCGGACTGACCGCATTCGGCCCCCTCTCGATCGATATGTATCTGCCCGCCCTTCCGGCAATCGGAAGGGATCTGGCGGCGAGCGAGTCCGTGATTCAGCTCACGCTGACGGCGTGTCTTGTCGGTCTAGCCCTTGGTCAGATCCTCGCCGGTCCACTGAGTGATCGACTGGGGCGGCGACGTCCGCTCCTGATCGGGGTTGCCGCCTACGTGCTGGCCTCGCTCCTTTGCGCCACCGCCCCGGTGGCGCCTGTGCTCGTCGGGTTTCGCCTGGTACAGGGACTGGCCGGTGCCGCGGGCATCGTGATCGCGCGGGCGATCGTGCGCGACCTCTACGTCGGATCGGCGGCGGCGCGCTACTTCTCCCGCCTGGTCTTGATCATGGGACTGGCCCCCATCCTGGCGCCGGTGATCGGTGCCCAGGTCCTGCGCTTCACGTCGTGGCACGGCATCTTCCTGACCCTCGCATTGGTTGCGGCGCTCCTCTGGCTCGCCGCCGCGGTCGGCTTGCCCGAAACGCTTCCAGCAGCACATCGCAGCGATGGCGGCCTGCGCGGCACACTGGCGATCTTCCGCGCGCTGCTCGCCGATGCGCGATTCATTGGCTACGCGCTCTCCGGTGGCCTGGCCTTCGGGGCGATGTTTGCCTACATCTCGGGATCGCCATTCGTCCTGCAAGGGATCTACCACGTCTCGCCGCAGACGTTCAGCCTGATCTTCGGCACGAATGCTCTCGGCTTTGTGATCGCCAGTCAGGTCAACGGTAGCCTCGTCGGTTGGGTTCCCCCGGCTCGGCTGCTCGTGGCTGGTTTGATCACGGCAGCCACCGCTGGCATTGTCCTGCTGCTCGTGGTTCTGGTCGGCGGCCTCGGCCTGGTCGCGGTCCTGCCGCCGCTATTCTTTCTGGTCTCGAGCGTCGGCTTCATCGTGCCCAACGCCACCGCCCTGGCCCTATCCAGGCGGCCCAACGCCGCCGGAACCGGGTCAGCCTTGCTCGGCGTCATTCAAAGCGGCGTGGGAGCCATCGGTGCGCCACTTGTCGGGGTCGCCGGGATCAGCTCCGCGCTGCCGATGGCGGGCGTGATCGCCATTTCCGGTAGCGGGGCCATCCTCGCGTTCGCACTGACGTCGGCCGTCGCCTCAAAAAGGGAAATGCCGGTCAGTTAGCCGTCGTCGACACGGATGAAGACCTCTGACGCCTGTACGATCTTCTCGGTCCGGCTGTTCGGGATGTGCATCCGCACCCCGGGATGCGCCGCCGTACCGAAATCCCAGCCATCGAGGTAACGGGTGCGGATTTCGGCAACCGTCTTGACGGCGGCGGTGCTCGACCCGTTCGTCATCCACACCGTCGGCTCGCGCGCGGTGGCGTAGCCGAGCCCGATTTCAGTGCCGCTGTCGCGGAAAAAGCGAAGGCCGGCGAGGGTCGCCTCCGATGGGACGAGCTCGTTGGAACTCTCCGCCACCTGCTGCAACGTTGGCATCTGACCCTGGGCGACGGTGGTTCGCACCTGCATCCGGGATTTGAGGTGCTGCGCCCGCTCCCGTTTCTTTTGCTCGCTCGCCACCTGCTGGATCTGCGCCCGCAGCCGGCCCAGGGCTTCCTCCAGCGGCGCCATTTCGGCCATGATTTCTCGAACCCGCCGGGCCAGGTCCTCGTCCGTCGCCTGGTCGAGTGTTGGACGCTCCGCCATCGCCATACAATTATTGGACAGGATGTCGGTAGCACAGGCGCCGGTCAGCCAGCTGAAGGACGGGATCAGCACCAGGATCGACGCGCTCCGCCCCGAGCTGGAGCGGATCGGCCGGGACATCCATGCCAACCCCGAGATCGGCTACGAAGAGCGCCAGGCGGTCGGCTGGTTGACGGCGCTGCTGCGGGAGCACGGCTTCGAGGTCGAGGTGGGCGTTGCCAACACCCCGACGGCGTTTGTCGCCACCCGCCGCAACGGCACCGGGCCGTCGATTGCGTTCTTATCGGAGTACGATGCCCTCCGCGGTCTGGGGCATGGCTGCGGCCATAACCTGATCGCCACCGCGTCGGTCGGGGCCGGGATTGCCCTGGCTGACGCCCTCGATCGTTTCCCGGGTCGGATCCAGGTGATCGGGACGCCCGCCGAAGAAGGCGGTGGCGGAAAGATCCGCCTGATCCGCGGTGGCCTCTTCCAGGAGGTGGACGCCGCCATGATGTTTCATCCGGATACGCGCACCCAGGTGCTCCACTGGGCGCTGGCGGTGACGCACATGCATTTCGAGTTCATCGGCCGCGCCGCGCATGCCTCGGGCGATCCGGAGAAGGGCATCAACGCCCTCGACGCGTTCGTGCTGGCCTACAACGGCATCAGCATGCTCCGCCAGCACATCAAAGAAGGCGCCCGCCTGCACGGTTTCCTCAAAGAGGGCGGCACGGCGCCCAACATCGTGCCGGAACGGACCAGCGGGGAGTTCCTGGTCCGCGCCCGGGACGAGGCGTACATGCAGGAGCTCGTCCAGAAGGTGAAGAACATTTTCCAGGCCGCCGCACTGGCAACCGGGTGCAGCGTCAAGCTGACGTTCGACGAAGATCCGTACAGCGATTTGCGTAACAACAGCGTCCTGGCCGCGCTCTTCGAAGACAACTTGCGGCGCCTCGGCATCGACCCGGTCGAGCCCGTCCCCTGGGAGAACGCCGGCTCGACCGACATGGGGAACGTCACCCACGTCGTCCCCGGCCTGCACCCCACCCTCGCCATCGCTCCGGCCGACGTGCCCGGTCACTCGCAGGCGTTCCTGGAGGCGTCCGGCTCGCTGCGCGGCTACCAGGCAATGGTCGACGCGGCGAAGGCGTTGGCGATGACCGGCGCCGACTTGCTGGCCGACCCGTCGCTGGTCGAGAAGGCGAAGGCGGAGTTCCGCCGACCCTAGCCCAGCGCTAGTCCTCGTCTTGGCCAGCTTGAGCGCGGTCTGACATGGATAGATAATCAGGCAGGGATGATCAACGAGCGCTATCGCGAGGATCGCGAACGTCGCCGGCTGGGCAGCCTGACCGTTTACGCGGGCCCAACCCATTCGGGCAAGACCAAGAAGCTGGAGGCGGAGGCCGAGCGGGCGATGCGCCAGGGCCGCCGCATGCAACGACTTACCGCCGTGGCCGACGCCAACGAGTTGCTCAACCAGCTGGACCCCTTGACCGAGCTGGTCACCGTCGACGACGCCCAGCACTACGACGACCGGCTGCTCGACGTGCTCAATGACCTGGCGACGCTGCATCGGGTGGACGTGGTGGCGGCCGGTTGGGAGCTCGATTACGCCGGCCGGGCCGCCGGCCCGATGCCGGAGCTGCTCTGCGCCGCCGACTTCGCCTCAAAGCTCGACGACGGCGTCTGCGCCCAGCCCGGGTGCCGCAATCCGGCCAGTCGCACCCAGCGGTTTCACGCGATCAACGGCACCCCCGAGCGCTTTCTGCCGGTCTGCCGGCGGCACCACACGGCGGAGGCCCGGGCGTTGACGTTCCAGGAGATCTGGTTTGATGAACCCTCCGGCAGCCTCGACCTGATCAGCGGCTGCATGTTCAGCGGCAAGACGCAGGAGTTGATCCGCCGGCTCGACCAGGCGCGCTACGCCGGGTCCACCATTCAGGCTTTCAAGCCTGCCCTCGATGACCGCTATGCCATCGAAGCGGTTGCATCGCATCGCGAGATCCGCTTTCCGGCGATTGCCGTCCCCGACGCCGGGGCGCTGCGCGACCAGCTGCGGGATGAGACCCGCGTGGTCGGCATCGACGAGGCCCAGTTCTTCGGGCCGGACATCGTAAGCCTGGCCGAGGAGCTGGCGAGCCGCGGCCGGCACGTCATCATCGCCGGGCTCGACCTCGACTTCCTCGCGCGTCCGTTTGGACCGATGCCACTGCTGGCGGCACACGCCGACCGGCTCACCAAGTTGCAGGCGTCCTGCCAGTACGCGGATTGTGGCTCGCGCCAGGCGACCCGCACCCAGCGACTGGTCGATGGGGTGCCGGCACCGGTCGACGCGCCGCTCGTGGTCATTGGCGGCGCCGCGACCTATCAGGCGCGCTGCCGGCACCATCATCGGATCGGCCTTGCCCCGAGGTCGGAACCGGAAGCGGTGACGGTGGCAGAGGAGTCAGCCGAGCTCTAGCCCGCGCAGGTGGTCGTTGCCGATCAGCAAGCTGAGAGCGGCTACCGCGACTCCGCCCCCGACTGATACCGTCATCGCCGCCAGCCAGGTGGTCATCACCGGGAAATGTGTAATCCCGGCGAGCGCCAGCGAGATCCCCAGGAGCAAGGCGCTCGCGCCGGTAACGACCGCGAACAGCGCCATTCCGATAAAGACCCCGGCGGGATGCATCATCCGGCGGGCATCCGTCCAGTCGAATCGCGCGAAGACGGCGCCGATTCCGACCATCAGCGTCGTAACTGAACCGGCCTGGGCGATCGCGAGCAGCACGGCGGTCGCCGCCCAGGGCCATCCGGGCCGGATCAGGATCTCGCTGACCACCGCAACCAGCGCGACCAGCAATCCCGTCGGCAAGGCGGCCGACCAGCACTTCCCCTGGAGGAACCGCCGGGTGGTGTTGGGAGAGGCCGCGTAGACCCACATGCTCTTTCCCTCGAGGCTCACGGCGCTCAGTCCAAGCGAGATGCTCAGCGAGAAGAGCAATACCCAGGCGGGTGCCAGGCCGAGCATGGCGGCGGCTGGACCCTCGCCCAGGCCTTGGACCGAGCTGAGCAAGCGGGGAAAACGCAGGCCGAAGATGACCACGAGAAACACCACGGGCATGGCGAATCGCACGAGCTGGGCCATGTCACGAGTTCGCATGCGCCAGTCCTTGATGACGATCGATGCCAGCAGCGGGCTGAGCAGCGGGATCGCACCCCGGAGACGGCCATCGCGGAACGACCCGACTTTGCGCCGGCGAGGAGGCACCGCCTGGATCCAGCCCGCCAGATAGAGCCGGCCGCTGAGCCTGGTTCCGACCGCGAAGATCACGGCCGACAGCGCGAGCAGGACGAGCGCCCACGAGATGGCGGTCAACCAGTCGCCGCCGAGCGCGGCCGCCGCGGAGCGGCCGGCCCAGCCGGACGGTAACCACGGCGCGCTCGCGCCCGGAATATCCGGCAGCGAAAGCGACCCGCTCCGGCGAGCGATGCCAGCGTCGCGCAGCGCCGGGTTGAGCAGGAAGTTGAGCAGGTTGATCCCAACGGCGACGGCCACCCCGAATAGCGTCAGGATCTCGCGACCGCGACCGGAGGGGATGATACGGACCAGCAGCAGGCTCATCAGCGAGATGATCACGACGACGAACACGGGATAGAGCAGATACAGGGCGCTGAATACGATGGGGATCAGCGGGTTATGGCTGGCGTACGCCAGGACCAGCAGCGCGGGGCCGGTGAACAGCAGGCTCAGCAGGAACAGCCGAATCACCTGGAGCACCATCCGGCCCGCCAGGATGCTCTCGACCGGCCGCGGCGCGGCGAGCAGTAAGTCGAGGTCGGGATTCAGGAGTAACGCGTTGAGACTGAAGACGAGGCTGCTGAACACCAGCACCCCGGTGTACCCGAGGAACCCCAGGCTGAGCAGGTGGGTGGCGTCGACTGGCGCCCGAAATCGGTGAGCCGCTTCGACCCCCACGCCAGTGATCAGCGCCTCCCAGGCCCAGGCCACCAGGATGATCGCGCCACCAATGACACTGCCGACGATTCGGCCGGGCTTGCCGCTGCGCACGGTCTGATTGACGAACATCCGCAGCTGTGTCCGCCAGAGCAGCAGGCCGACCTCGACGCCGCTCACCAACCCGGCCATGGGCTCAGCTTTCGAGGCCGCGCAAGATCGCGCTGACGTCGTCCTCCCGGCTCCCGGTCAGCTCGAGGAAGATCTGCTCCAGCGATTGCCCATCCTGGCCCACCATGTGGCGCAGCTCCTGCAGGCTTCCCATCGCAACTAGCCGGCCGTGATTGATGATCGCGAGTCGGGTGCACATCCGCTCCGCGATTTCCAGGATATGGGTGGAGAAGAACACGGTCTTTCCCTCTTGGCAGAAGTCCTGGAGGATGTCTTTCATCTGGCGGGCACTCTGTGGATCGAGGCCGACGGTGGGTTCGTCGAGGAAGAGCACCTGCGGGTCGTGCAACAGGGCGGCGGCCAGCGACACCTTCTGCCGCATTCCGCGTGAATAGCCGGACAGGAAGTCGTTGCCTCGTGGCTCGAGGCCGAACAGCTTCAGTAAGGTCCCGATACGGCGATCCCGGAGGCGCGGCTCGACGTGGTAGAGGTCGCCGGAAAACTCGAGGAACTCCCGCGCGCTCAGTTTGTCGTAGAGCATGGCGGCGTCAGGTACATAGCCGATCCGCGCCTTGGCTTTCTCGGGCTCCGCCATGATGTCGATGCCGGCGACCCGGGCGGCACCGGAGGTCGGCCGAAGCAACCCGACCAGCATCTTGATCGTGGTGGTCTTGCCGGGCCCTAGTGTAGCGGCGTGCCCGCAAATTCTCGTCTAGAATGGCGCTCGAACGGGAGCTTGCCTGCGTATTCAGCCCGTATTCGGGCCGGGGCCGGGGAGGCGCGACAGGTTTTCCGCCGTTACAGCGTTGTTGCCTTGAAGGTCGACCCATCCCTTCAAAGGCCGGACAGCATCATGGAGGTAGAACCGCAGGAAGGGGAGCTCGGCACCCTGGTCAGCAGTCCGGAGTTCGCCCGGATGGTGGACCGCTTCCAGGCCTCGACCGGGCTCAAGCTGCAGGTCTTCGACCTCGAGGCGCACCCGCTTACCCCCGTGGAGGACTATCCGCGTTACTGCCGCCTCCTGCAGGAGCGTAAGGCCTGCCCCCTCTACAACGACCCGGACTTCTTGAAGCGCAACGAGGAAGGGATGGCCGTCTGCAAATCCGGGGTGGGACACTTCATCGCTCCGGTGCGCAACGAGAAGGAAGTCCAGATCGGTGCGGTCCTCGGTCCGGCGGTGAAATTCGCGCCCAACTCGGTGGAAGAGTTTGCCGAGCTCGCCTTCCGACTGAAGATCTTCCCCGACGACCTGATCCAGGCCGCGGACGCCGTGTCAGACCACGACCCTGAGAACTTGCTGGGCGCCGGCGAGCTGGTGTCGGTCGGGCTGAATCTGCTCGCCGAGCTGCAGGCGAAGGAGCGCGTCAGTCATGCCCTGCGCCGGCTGCAGTCCGAGATCGCGGAATCCAACTCGCAGATGCTGTCGCAGCACGTTGTCGATGCCGCCCTCTACCTGACCCGCGCCGACTATGGGCTGGTTCTGATGATGGACGACAACGGTTCCGATCTTGCCTCGGCATACGACCAGCCCTCACCCGACGCATTGGTCGAGGCCAAGCGCCGCCTGGTCGAGGGGATCGCCGAGTGGGTCAAGCACGCCGATCGCACGGTCACCGTTCCCGATGTCTCGAAAAGCGCGTGGTCCCGCTATCTAACCGACGACGCGGTCAGGGAAGGCAGCATTGCGGGCGTGCCCATTCCGGAGCAAAAGGGCGGCTCGACGTTCGGTGCGATCGTGGTCGGATTCGATCGTCCGCGCGAGGATCTCGAGGAGAGCCTGGCGGGCCTGGAGAGCTTCGTCGCCGAAGGCCTGTATGCCCTGGTCATGGGTCGCAAGCTGATCCAGGCCGAGCAGTTGGCCCTCCTCGATACCCAGTCGGGCGCGCATAGCAACCGCTACCTCGATGACCTTGTCGACACCGAAATCAGCCGCGCCTCGCGCTACAGCCATGACCTCGCCATTGTGCTGTTCGAGATCGAGGCCTATGAGGTCTTGCGCGGCAAGTACGGCGAGGGCGGCCTCGGTCGGATTCTTCGCGAGTTTGTCGCTGTGGTCCGTGCCAAGACGCGGCGGGTCAACACCCTGGCTCGCATCCGCGACGGCCAGTTCTGCCTGGTGATCCCGGAAGGGGATCGGGCGGTCGCCGTGCGTCAGGCGGACCGGTTGCGACCGGCGCTGGAAGAACATCCATACGCGGCGTCCCCGAACGGCGAGATCGTCCGGCTGGCGGTCGACACCGGCGTGGCGGCCAGCGAGCGGGGAAAGGACGATCGTGCCGCGATGCTGGCGCAGGCGCTGCAGAGCCTTCAACAGGCACGAGCCGAACGCCGCACCCGCAGCTTCAAGCCCTAAGCCGCTCGAACATCAGGTCGGCGACTGATCGCCCTGCCGCCTCGAGGAGCGGAGCATAGTAATAGGGATGAAAGTCCTGATCGCCGGGGGATCGGGCTACATTGGGCGCCATCTTTCCGCAGCCCTCGTGCGGGATGGCCACGAGGTCGTCATCCTGACCCGCCGCTCGGCGCACGTGGATGGCGCTGCGGGCCCGCGGATGGTCAGCTGGGACGCGCGTAGTGCGGACGGTGGGTGGGTCAGCGAGCTCAACGGTGCCCAAGGCATCGTCAATCTGGCCGGCACGAGCATTGGCGGCCTTCGCTGGACCCGCCGCTACATGGCGGAGATCCTGTCCAGCCGGCTCGCCGCAACCATGGCGATCGTGCAGGGTGTCGAGCGCACTCCGCCGGATCGCCGTCCCAAGGTGCTCGTCAGTGCGTCAGGAATCGATTACTACGGAGACCGCGGCGACGAGGTGATGACCGAGGAGAGCTCTGCGGGTGATTCATTCCTGGCCCGCGTCTGCGAGCAGTGGGAAACCGCCGCCTCGAAGGCGGAGCCGCTTGGGATGCGGGTGGTCCGTATGCGGACGGCGATGGTCTTCGGACCTGGGGCGCCGGCATTCCAACTGTTGATCCTGCCGTTCCGGCTGTTCGCCGGTGGCCCGCTGGGCGATGGGCGTCAGTGGTTCACCTGGATCCACATCGACGATTTGGTCGGGCTCTATCGGCTCGCGCTGGACGATGGTCGGCTGAACGGACCGGTCAACGCCGTCGCACCCGACGTCCGCCCCGAGCGCGAGCTCGCCCGGGAAATCGGACAGGTGTTGCATCGTCCGTCGATGATTCCCGCCCCGGCGCCGGTGCTGCGCCTGGCTCTCGGTCAGCAGGCGCACCTGCTGCTGGATGGCCGGCATGCCCGGCCGGCGGCTGCCGAGGCCCTAGCCTTCCAATTTCGCCTGGGCGGGCTCCGCCAAGCCCTGGAGGCCGCGCTGGCTCACTAGTTGTTCGTCTTGACAAATATACAGATCTGTGTAAGGATGGCAAGCGTTGCCGCCCGCCAAGCCGTTCGAGGAGTCCTCTATGCGCCCACCCTGGAAGCTCGCCCTGATCGGTGGCGAGGTCACGCTGCTGGCCGCCTTTACGGGGGTCGGCCTGCATCTCGCCATGCAACCGCATCGGGTCGCCTTTCGGCCGCCGCCGCTCACGCTGCCCATCGGTCGCCCCGCGGTGATTCCGACCGTCGTGACCCCGCTGCTCCCCGCGCGGCCCGCGCCGGCGGCCCCCACGGCCCGTCCAGCGCTCGGCCCTGAGCTCTTCCAGAAATTCGGTCAGCAGGATCGCAACCTGCTGATCGATCAGTGGGACATTCTGCAGCGGCTGACCGGCGCCATCGAGCGGTTCGTCGAAGCTCGCGTCACCGAGCAGCTGGAAAAAAAGCGCTGATGGACCAACTCAAACATCTGATCGAGCTGTGGACCAGCTATGCGCAGGGGTTGACCGGAAGCATCGGGGCGCTCGCCTTCGTCTGCGCTTTCATCTGGAAGATGGTGGCGATCGAGCCCCGGAGTGTGATGGAGGCCAAACGCTGGATCGGTCGCATCGTCTTCGGCACCATTGGTGTCGAGATGGCTGGCCTCCTGGTCCGCGTGCTCGTTGACTCGGTTAATCATTAAGGACCGCCGTCCTGTTGCAATCTCGCTCAGCCGGTCGCCATCGTGTTAGAGATCTTCTCCGGCCTGGTCACCGGGTTCTTCAACAACCTGATCAACGACGTCCGCGACTCGGTGGCGGGAACGGTCGAGACCTATCTGCTGAGTACGCACGACCTGTCGACGCTGACGCCCCGGCCGTTGACCGAGGAGCCCGCCCTGCAAGCGATGTTTCATCTCACGCTGGCCATGGCGGACCTGTTGCTGGTCCTGGTGTTCACCTGGGCATTCTTTCGGAGCCAGTGGGAGCACACCTCGTTTCGACCGCACTACACGTTGAAAGTCATGCTGCCCCGGGCCATGGCAGCCATCGTGATGGCGCACTTCGGCCTGATGTTCGGCCAGATGGCGATCGACCTCAACAACGCCATGGTCCACACCGTGTGGACCCAGCCGTTCCCGGGTGGCTCGCCGCGCTTCCCCTGGACGTTCGCCATGAACAGTGCGTTCGGCCAGCCGCTCTTTCAGATCGTCATCCGTCTCGCGATCGCCGTGATGCTCGTGATCGTTGCCCTGACCTACGTCGTGCGTTTCGCCCTGCTCGCGGTGCTGCTGGGGGTCGTCCCACTGGCCGCCATCTGCATGATCCTTCCGGAAACCAAACGCTATGCGCAGTCCTGGCTGCGTCTCTTTCTGCTGACCGTTTTCATGCAGTTCGGCCAGGTGCTGGTGTTGCGCTTCGCCAGTCTGTTCGCCGACCAGGTTGGCGGGCGACCGGTTGAGGCGCTTTACGGCGTGGCCGTGCTCTATCTCCTGATCAAAGTCCCGGGCCTGATGAACGCCTCCGCCCACCTTGAGGGCAAGACCGAGCACTTCGCCGAGAGCATGGTCAAGAAGGGAATCAAGAGCGCGATGGGCACCACCCGAGCGTCGCACGCATGACGCTATTCACCGGAGGTCGACTCGCGCTGCTCGCCTGGTCGTGGCGACGCCCGTTGCTCGCGATCGGTGCCGCCTTCGCGGCGGTGCCCCTCCTGCTCGCCGGGATGGTGGTGCAGGCGCAGCAGTCGCGACCCGGCTCGCTGACCACCCCGGTGCGGGGTGCCACCTTGACCCAGGCCTTCGGCTGCACCTCGCTGGAGATCGAGCCGTGGTCCTCGGCATGCCCCAGTCACCATTTCCACTGCGGCATCGACCTGGCCGCGCCACTCCGCACGCCCGTCTACGCAGCGACGGGCGGCGTCGTCAGTCTTCACCGAGAGCGTGGCGGCTACGGTCTGTACCTGCTGGTCATGCGCGATCCCCAGCTCAGCACGCTGTACGGGCACCTCGACTGGCCGCTCGTGCAGTCGGGCGACGTCGTTGCCGCGGGACAGGCGATCGCCCTCATGGGATCGACCGGCAACAGTACCGGACCGCACCTCCATTTCGAGGTGCGCATCGCAGGCGTGCCGGTCGATCCACTCCCGCTGCTCGATGCAAGGGAGGTGGTCCCTACCAGCCAACACCACTAATCGCTGCTCACTCCAGGATCAAATTGGAAGGGAGAACGAGATGGTCAACCGTGTGATTTTGGTCGGCCGACTGACCCGCGATCCGGAAATGGTGACCAGCCCAAAGGGCCTCACCATCGCGAAACTCCGCCTGGCAACCAACAGCTACTCGAAGGGTGACGACGGAAACCGGCAGGAGGACGTCCAGTACCACTCGCTGGTCGCGTTTGACCGGTTGGCCACCATCTGCCAGGAATTCCTGACCCGCGGCAAACTCATCTACGCCGAGGGCCGGCTGCGGAGCCACGAGTGGGACGGCAAAGACGGCCTGCGCCGCTACACCACCGAGGTCGTGATGGACCAGATGAAGATGCTGAGCCCGAAGAGCGAATCCGTCACCGAATCCGTCACCGAATCCGTCCAGCCGGTCGCCGAGCCGGTGGGCGCCTGAGGAGCAGGGAGCATGATCCCCGAGCCGCATCCTGATGATCCGGACGACCCCACGTATGACGAGGCGACTGATGACCTCGGGTACCTGCTGCCAAACCGCAGCTATCGCGGCGACCTGATCGATCCGATAGATCCGCTCGAGTACTGACGCACTCTGGGTCGTGGGATTTCCCGCGTGGTCAGGGCCGCGGGATTCCCGCGTGTGTAGCATTGGCCGATTAGCCTCGGCGTCGGAATCGTTGGTCTTCCCAATGTCGGGAAGACCACATTGTTCAATGCGCTAACCCGCGCCGGTGCGGGCGTAGCCTCGTACGCCTTCAGCACGGTCGAACCGAACACCGCGATGGTGGAGGTCCCGGACAAGCGACTCGACGTGCTGGCCAACATGTATCACCCGAAAAAGGTCACGCCCACGGTCATGAAGTTCGTGGACGTGGCCGGCCTGGTCGCCGGAGCCAGCCGCGGCGAGGGCATGGGAAATCAGTTTCTCTCGAACATCCGCGAGCTCGATGCCCTCGCCATGGTGGTGCGCGCCTTCAGCGATCCGAATGTTCAGCACGTGGATGCCAAGCTAGACCCGCGTCGTGACATGGCGATGGTCAACCTCGAGCTCGCGCTGGCCGACCTCGACGTAGTCAACAAGCGGCGGGAGAAGATTTCCGGCACCGCCCGCCTCAAGCCAGGGGCCAAGGAGAAGGAGGAGCTCGACCTGCTCGACCGGCTGGCCGCTCACCTCGATGAAGGCAAACCAATTCGCACCTTGAGCTTCGACGCCGAGCAGGCCAAACTCCTCAAGAGCTTCTCCTTTCTCACCGCCAAGCCCGTCCTGTACGTCGCCAACATCGGTGAGGATCAGATTGGCAAAGAGTCCCCCGAGCTGCAAGCCCTCCGCGGCGAAGCCGCCGCCGAGCATGCCGAGGTCATCCCGTTGTCCGCACGACTGGAGGCGGAGATCCGTGAACTGCCGGACGAGGAGGCTGCCGTGTTCCTCGAAGACGCGGGTCTGACAGAGGCGGCGCTCCCGACCTTCATCCACGCCGCATACCGTTTGCTCAACCTCGTCACCTTCCTGACAGCCGGCGATCCTGAGGTCCGGGCCTGGACGGTTCGTCAGGGGGCCAAGGCGCCCGAGGCGGCCGGCGTGATCCACAGCGACATCGAGCGGGGCTTCATCAAAGCCGAGATCGTCGCTTACGATGACCTGATCGCGGCCGGTTCCTATGCCGCGGCCCGGGAGCGCGGAAAGGTGCGGCTCGAAGGCCGCGATTATGTGATCAAGGACGGCGATGTTTGTCTCTTTCGCTTCAACGTCTGAAGCATGAACAAGGAGGAGGCTCGGCAACTGCTCGAGACCACGGTACGCGAGCTGCGCGCCAGGAGTCGGTCTGAGCTGGAACAGCTGCTGGACGCACCCGAGGTATCCACTGTCCAGGGGAGGTCCGGTGTGACATATCAAATCGAAAAGGAGGCCGTCTGGGACGATAGGAAGGGGCATGACCTTCGCATCATGGTGTTGATCGACGACGGTGGCTGGCGTGCGCTTTCTCCAATGGCCGAAAGCTTCATCGTGGCGCCGGATGGTTCCTTCGTCGGCGAGTGACGAAGACGACTGAGACCTGGCGCCTACTCGTCGATGAGCCGGCGAGCGGCGCTTGGAACATGGCAGTCGATGAGGCATTGCTCGATGCGGTTGCGGCGGGCCGTTCGCAGCCAACCCTGCGCTGTTATGGTTGGACGCCGGCCTGCTTATCCCTCGGCTATTTTCAATCCTTCGAGATCGTGGATGTCGAGGGTTGCCGGGCTCGCGGCGTTGACATCGTTCGCCGCCCGACCGGAGGACGGGCTATCCTTCACGATCGCGAGTTGACCTACAGTGTGGCGCTGCCGGCATCAGTGCTGGGCCACGAGGCTGGCATCGTCCCCTCTTACCACCGATTGAGTCTGGCGTTGCAGGCCGGCCTCGTGTTTCTCGGCGTCCCCGCGACCCTGGCGCCGGTCGCCGCGGGGCCGGCCGTCGACGATCGCGGTCCGATCTGTTTCGACCGTCCCTCGGCCCATGAGATCCTTTTGGGCGGCCGGAAGCTGGTTGGCAGCGCCCAGGTACGCCGCGCCGGCGCCCTGCTGCAGCACGGGAGCATCGTCATCGAGCCGCAGATCGACACCATTCTGGGATGCCTGCGGCTCAACCCGGAGGCTCGGGGGGAGGTCGGGCGAAGGCGACTCGAGACCGCCGTGGCCGGGCTCGCCGAGGTGGATGATCTGGACCCGGCCCGCCTCGCCGGTTCGCTCGCCGCGGCCTTCGGCCGACAGTTTGGCGTCAGCGTGACGGCGGGGCGGCTCAGACCGGATGAGCTCGCCGCGGCGGGGGACCTGCGCCGCTCCAAATACGAGTCGGCCGCATGGACAAAGCAGCCGTGGTCCGAAGTCGCCGGAAAAACAACAAGGACCAGATGAGGAGGGGCATTGCAGCGACGATGGCAGGACGGCTGCAGGATCTGGCCCTTGTTGGCTCGCGGCTACGGGTACGCTATATGTTGTACCCGAGGCCGTTTGTACCACAGCCCATTGGATGTGTCAAGCGCTTATCCACGTTCGCGCTAAACTGCCATCCGCAAAGATAGGGATGGCCCGAAAGCACAAACGCTCGCAGCTCAAAAAGCCCCAGCGCGGATCCTCCGGAGCGAGCCGCGCCGCGCGGCCTGCCGGCCTGCCTCCCGTCGCCCCTGCCCAGCCGGGCCAGGCCGCTCAGCTCGGGCAACCGGCGCAGGCTGCCGCGAGCAGTCTGCCGGTACAACGGCCGTTGCCCCGGCGTCAGCCCGCCGGTCCCCTGCCGTCGCAGGACGCGGCAATTCCCCTCGAGCGGGTCCCTTACTTCCGATCCGATCTGCGACGGATCGCGATCACGGCGGCCCTGATGTTCGTCCTGCTGATCGTGGGCTCGATCGCGCTCCGCGGCCTGCTCCAGGCGTGACATTTTCCGGGAAAGCAAGAAACCCGATCGCGTAACCGTTCTGGCACAAGGCGATAACAACCTGCCAGGAGGTATGCGTGTTCGACAAGAGATCCCCGCGTGAAGCCGCTCCCATCGTCGCCGAGACGGTGTTGAGCAACCAGATCAAGCTCGAGGGCCGGCTGCAGTCGACCTCGAACATCCGCTTCGACGGCGAAATGAATGGCGATCTGACCACTGAAGGCGACCTGTCGGTCGGCGAGCATGGTCGGGTCAAGGGCAATGTCAGCGGCCGCAATGTCGTGGTCGGCGGCTCGATCCAGGGCAACGTCAGCACCTCGGGTCGCCTGGAAATCCTGGCGACCGGCAAGGTGTTCGGCGATATCGTGGTCGGTTCGCTGATCATCGACGAGGGCGGCATCCTTCGGGGCAAGAGCGCCGTCCATGGCGAAGAGGCGAACGCCTCGGTCGTTTCAGTCGGCGTCCGCACCGAGATCGCTGCCGCCGCCGCTTAACCGTCGGGTTTTATCCGTCAATAGGGCCTGGAGGCGTCCGGGCCCTTTTTGTTTTGGCCGATACTTACTCTGGTGCTGATCGGCGGCGATCCGACGCAATTCGTCATCAACGCCCT
This sequence comes from Chloroflexota bacterium, assembly GCA_005880875.1. Lineage (GTDB taxonomy): Bacteria > Chloroflexota > Dormibacteria > CF-121 > CF-121 > CF-13. The sequence goes on along the minus strand of VBJI01000083.1, from coordinate 20,922 downwards.
CTACTTGATTCCGGCGCTGCTGGTCGGACTCATCGGGCACGAGTTCGCCCACGCTGCGGTCGCTGTCGGCCGTGGCGACCAGACGCCGCGCCTCGATGGCCGGCTGTCGCTGAACCCCAGCCATCACCTCGACCCGCTTGGCACCATCGCGATCTTCCTGATCGGCTTTGGCTGGGCGAAACCAGTACGGATCAATCCGGCGCGCATGCGTCGCCCCCTCGACGCTGCCCTGGTGGCCCTGGCGGGCCCCGTGGCCAACCTCGTGATCGCGTTTCTCCTAGCTATACCGATCAAGCTGGGGGTTCTCGCGGGCAGCTTCGACCCCTCCTCACCGCTCTGGCGCGTGCTCCAGGTGGGGTTCACTCTGAATGTCGTCCTGGCGGTCTTTAACCTGATTCCCGTCCCGCCGCTCGATGGCTACAGCTTCCTGTCGTCGGTCTTCCGGCGGCGATTTCCGGAATTCTTCTTCCGGATCGACAGCAACCGGCAGGCCATCATGCTGGTGCTCGTGCTCGTCTTGCTCGTGAGCAGCTTCCTCGGATACAGCGTTCTTCGATTCATTTACGCCCCGGTCGCGCGGTTCATCCTGGCTCTGCCGCCATTCCCGATCGGAGGTTGAGCATGGATGCCCTCCGCGCGCTGCCCAGCGTGCACCAGCTCCTCGAAGAGGAGCCGGCAACCACATTGATCGCCGCTCACGGGCGGCCGCTGGTTCGCTTTGCCGTGCAGCGCGTTCTGGAGGATGAACGCCGGCGGGCGGTGACCGACGCGCCGCAGGCTCGCTGGGCCCGGGTCGAAGCGACCGTCCAGGGACTGCGCCTGCCGCGTCTTCGGCCGGTGATCAACGCGACCGGCGTGATCCTGCATACCAACCTTGGGCGGGCGCCCATGGCGGCGGCGGCGGGCGAGGCGACGGCTCGCATCGCAGGGCGCTATTCGACCCTCGAGTTCGATCCGCAGACCGGGCGCCGCGGCAAGCGGCATGACCTGGTGGCCGAGCCGCTCCGCTACCTGACCGGCGCCGAGGCGGCCGCTGTGGTCAACAATTGTGCTGCCGCGGTGCTGCTGATGTTGACCGCGCTCGCTCGCGGCAAAGAGGTCATCGTCGCTCGCGGTGAGCTGGTCGAGATTGGTGGCGGCTTTCGCATGCCTGAGATCATGCGGCTGTCAGGCGCCCGGATGGTCGAGGTGGGAACCACCAACCGGACCCGCGCCGAGGATTACGCTTCCGCGATCACCCCGAAGACGGCGGCCATCATGAAAGTGCACGCCAGCAACTTTCAGGTCGTCGGCTTCACGGAGAGCGTCGAGCTCAAACCGCTGGCCGCCCTCGCCCGGCGGCACGGCGTCCTTCTGCTGCATGACCTGGGAAGCGGCTCATTGATCGAGACGACAGGCTTTGGGCTTGCGGCGGAGCCGCGCATTCAGGACAGCCTGCAGTCAGGCGTCGACCTGGTGGCGGCCAGCGCAGACAAGATGCTGGGCGGCCCGCAAGCTGGTCTCTTGCTCGGTCGGACCGAGCTCGTCGACCGGCTGATGAAGCACCCACTGGCGCGTGCGGTGCGGGTCGACAAGCTGACGATCGCGGCCCTCACGGCTACCCTCGACCTCTACCTCACCCAGTCCTTTGGCGAATTGCCGGTCTGGGAAATGATCGGCGCCTCGAGCGACTCCGTGGCCAGCCGGGCACGGGCCTGGCAGAAACGCCTGTCCGAGCTTGGCCTGGCGGTCGACATTACGCCCGGCGAGTCGGCGGTCGGCGGTGGATCGTTGCCGGGCGAGCGGCTGGCCACCAGCCTGGTCGTGATCACGCCTCGGCGCGGGACCGCGGCGGAGCTGCTTCGGCGACTGCGCGAGCATGATCCTCCCGTGATCGGCCGGATCGAGCAGGAGCGCGTTCTTCTGGACCCCCGCACGGTGCTTTCCGGTGAAGACGACCCCGTGCTCGACGCCATCGCCAGGGCGCTCTCGTGACCGACCTTGCCGGTGGCTCCTTCGTGGTGGGCACCGCGGGACACATCGATCACGGGAAGTCGACCCTGGTGAAGGCGCTCACCCAGATCGATCCGGACCGGCTCGAGGAGGAGAAGCGCCGCGGGATGACGATCGACCTTGGCTTTGCCTACTTGCAGCTGGCCAGTGGTCGACGAGTCGGCATCGTTGATGTTCCCGGCCACCAGCGATTTCTCAAAAACATGCTCGCCGGCGTGCACGGCATGGATGCGGTCCTGCTGGTGATCGCCGCGGATGAGGGACCGATGCCGCAAACCCGCGAGCACCTCGCCATCCTGGACCTCCTCGAAATCGATCACGGGCTGGCGGTGCTGACCAAGGTCGACCTCGTCGGGGACGATTGGCTCGCGCTTGTCCGGCAGGAGGTCAGCGGACTACTCCGCGGCACGTCCTTGGAGCGGGCGCCGATCGTCTCGGTGTCGAGCTCCACCGGACAAGGGCTCGACGAGCTTCGAGCTGCGCTCGACGCCGAATTGGCCAGTGCAACGCTCCGGCCCGACATCGGTCGGCCGCGCCTCCCTGTCGACCGGTCGTTCGCCATGTCCGGGTTTGGCACCGTGGTCACCGGGACGCTGGTCGGAGGGGCGCTGCGCCTGGGTGCCGAGGTCGCGGTGCTCCCCGCCGGGCGGCGGGTGCGGATCCGCGGGCTGCAGCAGCACAATCATGCCGTCGAGGAGGCGCGCCCGGGCAGCCGTACCGCGGTCAACCTCAGCGGGCTTACGCACGCGGAGGTCCACCGGGGTCATGTCCTGACCGTGCCGGGGACGCTGGCTGTCAGCCGGCGGCTGGACGCCCGTCTCGTCGTGTTGCCCGACGCCGGACAATCGCTGCACCACCGGCAGCAACTGATGATGTACCACGAGACCGCGGAGGTCATGGTGGAGCTCAGTCTGCTCGAAGCAGAGGAGATCCAGCCCGGCCAGAACGCTCTGGCGCAGCTGTTCGCGGCCGCTCCGGTGGTGGCCATGGATGGCGATCGCTTCATCCTTCGGGTGCCGTCGCCCCCGGCGACCGTTGCGGGTGGCGTCATCCTCGACCGCGCACCGCGTCGGCACCGTCGTCGCGACCTGGCCGTGCTCAAAGACCTCGCTTTGCGGGAGCATGCCGACCCGGCGACCGCAGCCGTCCTGGAGCTCGCCAAGCATCCATGGGGTTTACCGGACGCCGGGCTCGCGGACCGCCTGGCTCTCCCCGTCGCGAGGGTCGATCAGGTGATGCAGGCACTCGCCGAGCGAGGCGCCGTCCGCCGGCTGGCGAACACCTGGCTGACCCGTGACCGCTGGGAGGGACTGGTGACGCGAGTCGACAGCGCGCTGCGTGCCTACCACCTGGCTCACCCACTTCGTCGCGGCATGCCGCGCGAGGAGCTGCGCAGCCGCAGTGGCATCCCCGCCGAGCTTTACGGTGGTGCCCTGGTGGCACTGATAGACGCCGGAATGGTGACCGAGCGTGGTGGCGAGGTGGCGGCGGCCGGGCACCGCCAGGGGCTGAGCCCGGAGCAGGAGGCCGCGGTGGCCGCTTTTATCGTCGAGCTCGAGCGCCAGCCCTTCAATCCGCCGCCCCTGTCCGACCTGCTGCACCGGCATCCGCTGAGCCCAGCGCTGCTCGAGTACCTGGTCGCCGAGGAACGCGTCGTACGGGTCAACGACGACACCCTGTTCGCCCGCTCGGCCTACGATGACGCGGTTGGCCGCCTGCGAAGCCACCTCATCGAGCATCGAACCCTGACGGTAGCGGCGGCACGGGATCTGCTCGGATCGAGCCGTCGCTACGTTCTTCCCTTGCTCGAATGGCTCGATGCGCAAAAAGTCACGCGACGGGTCGGAGATGACCGTATCCTGAGGGCCTGATGCACGCCGGCGCCTCGCAGCACCGAGCCCTGACGGCCGGCGTGCTCATCGTCGTCGGTCTGAGTGCGTGCGGGGCGCCCCCGCCTGACGCCGCCACGTTGCTGAAACAATCCAGCCAGCGCATGCTCGACCTCAAGGGGTTTCATTTCGTAATGCAGATCAGCGGCTTCACCGGCGCCGGCGAGCCGGTGCAGAGCGCCCAGGGCGATGCCCATCCACCGGACCTCCAGGCCCGGGTGAACTTGAAGGAGGGCGGCATCCTGCTGGAAGTCGAGGTGATCTTCGCCTCAAACAACATCTATTTGAAGTCGTTCACTGGAGGCTGGCAACAGCTCACCGCGGACCAGGTCGCCCAATTCTTCGACGCTCGCACGCTGTTCGATCCGCACTCCGGGCTGTTCGCGGCCATGACTGATACGACGTCGGTCTCCCGCGGCAACTCAGAAAAAATCAACGGGAACGACACCTACCGGGTCAGCGGCCAGCTGAGTGGTGCCCGTGTCCACCAACTTCTCACCCTGATCCGCGAGCAGGGCGCTTACCAGGCGACTTACTGGATCGACAGCTCGACAAACGATCTCTGGCGGGCGCGGCTCGCCGGAAACCTCTTCGACGCATCGCAGTCGGCCACCATCACCTTCGACTTCTCGAATCATGATCACCCCGTTTCGGTCACTCCGCCCCCGCTCGGTTAACCGGCCCGCCCTTCTCGCGCTGACGGGCGTCGGGCTCTTCCTCGCCTCCCTCGATGCCTACGTGGTGGTGACCGCTCTGCTGCCGATGCTGAAGTCGGTCAACATCGCCGTCAACCGGCTGGAGCAGGCGACGCCAATCATCACCGGTTTCCTGCTCGGCTACCTGGCCGTGATGCCAATCGCGGGCGGACTCAGCGATCGCATCGGGCGCCTTCGTCTCTTCGCGGCCTGCCTGGCGCTGTTCGCGTTTGGTTCCTTTCTCACGGCGACCGCGCCGTCGCTGTCCCAGCTGGTCACCGGCCGAGTGCTGCAGGGCGCCGGCGGCGGGGCGCTCGTGCCGGCCGTGCTGGCGCTCGCCGCCGACCTGTATCCGGCGGGTGATCGTAGCCCGGTGCTGGGCGCCATCAGCGCGCTGCAAGAGATCGGCAGCGTCCTTGGTCCCTTGTGGGGCGGATTGATCACCGCCTCCTCCTTCGGCTGGACCTGGATCTTCTGGATCAACATCCCGGTCGCCGCCGTGATCTTCTGGGCGCTATGGCCCGAGATCCGCGCCGGCGGCGAGGAGCGAAGACCGGCGCGGCTCGACTGGCTGGGGGCTGCTCTCGCCACCGCCGGGTTGGTCTTCCTGACGCTGGCGCTCTACGCCGCCAATCCGGAGCAGAGTCCAGTCGGCGAAGGTTTCGTCTGGCAGGCGCCGTTGGCGCTGATTTGCTTCGCCGCCTTCATCTGGCACGAGCGCCGGACCGCGAATCCGCTGATCAACGTACGCCGCTTCCGCGACACGTCATTTACCGGGTCGGCCCTGACCAATGCCGTCGCGGGCGCGGGCCTGATGGTGGCACTTGTTTATATCCCCGTGCTGGCGAACGCGGTCTTCTCGATGAATGCCAGTGGCTCGGCGTGGTTGCTGTTCCGTCTGATGCTCGGTATTCCGATCGGTGCTCTGGCCGGCGGTTTTTTGGCGCAACGGCTGCGCAGCTATCGGCTCGTGGCGGCCCTGGGTCTCGTCCTGGCAGCGATCGGTTTCCTGCTGCTCTCAGGATGGAACGAGGGGTCGCTCGGGCCGCAGCTGCTCGGACCGTTCACGCGGGCCGATGGCGAGCTCTTTCTGACGGGATTGGGACTTGGGATCGAAATCGCTCCGGTCAGCGCCGCCTTGCTGGATGCGGTGGGCGAGGCCGAGCGCGGCGCCGGGGCCTCCTTCCTGATCGTCATGCGGCTGATCGGCATGCTGGTCGGCTTTTCTCTGGTCGCGGGGTTCAGCCTCTGGGAATTTCACCAGGCGACCGCGCACTTGCTGCCTCCGCTACCTGGCCTGAACCCGAACTTCGCCAGCCAGTACGCCGTCTATCTGCTCAAGGTGAAGCAGGCGATTTTCGATGAGTATCACTTGATCTTCCGGGCCACGGCGATCGCCCTCTTCATCGGGGCGCTGCTGGCCGCCGCCACGTTACGGCCGTTGCCGCGCCCCCGCTGGCGCTGATGGCCTTCGTCGGGATCGATCTCGGCGGCACGCAGTTGCGAGTGGCGGTCGCTGACGCACGCGGCAAGCTGCGCACGGTGGTGCGACATCCGACCGAGGCCGCCCGCGGGCGCCGGCACGTCATCAAGCGGATCACCGAGACGGTCGCTGAAGCGCTGGACCTGGACGGGACTCCGGCTCGAGGTGTGCGCGCGCTCGGTATCGGTCTCCCCGGACCGGTCGACCCGGCGGCCGGCCTCGTGATCAGCCCGGCCAACCTGCCGGGGTTCCACAACGTCCCGCTCAACCGGATCCTCTCCCGAGCGACCGGAATTCCCAGCTTCCTTCACCACGATGCGCATCTGGCAGCGCTTGGCGAGCACCGTCGCGGCGCGGCCCGCGGTGCCAGCGAGCTCATCTATGTGACGGTTTCCACCGGCATTGGCGCCGGTCTCATCTTGCGGGGCGAGCTCTATGCTGGCGCGCACGGGATTGCCGGGGAGATCGGTCATATCGTCGTGCAGCCGGGCGGACCGTTGTGCCGCTGCGGCAATCATGGGTGTGTTGAAGCGGTGGCCAGTGGCACGGGGATCGCCCATGCCGCCCGGATCGCCGCGCCGAACTCCGCGGGCAGCGCCCTGCACCGTCTCTCGGACCCGAGTCCCGAGGATGTGGTGCGGGCCGCGCGCGCCGGAGACGAGCTCGCGACCACCATCCTGGAGTCGGCCGGCAGCTACCTCGGAATTGCGATGGGGACGCTCGTCAACCTCTTCAATCCGGAGTTGATCGTGCTGGGCGGAAGCGTCCTGAAGGCCGGCCGCCAGCTGCTGGCGCCCATGCGGCGTTCCATGGCGGCGTCCTCCTGGAAGGCGGCGCGGCGAGGGCTGCGGATCGTCCGCCCGGCGCTCGGCGGGGACGCCGGCTTGATTGGGGCGGTCGAATTTGCGCAGCTGCGCGCCCGGCATGCCCGTTCGGCTTGATCCGCCGGCGCTTCCCGAATGGGAGAGCGCCTTCACCGCTGTTAGGGAGGAAGCCCAAAAGCTGAACCTGCCAACCGTGGCGGTCGGGGGCTATGTGCGGGATCGGCTGTTGGGTGGCGAACGCGCGAAGCGGATCCCCGAAGTCGACTTCGTGGTTGTCGACTTGCCTCCTCGTTGGTCGAAGGGCACTGGCGCGGCGCAATTGGCCACCGCGGTGGGCCAAGCATTGCACGTGGCTAATCCACCCGTGATCTTCGAACGCTTTGGAACTGCTCATCTGGCCATTGATCCTGACCATGCCCTCGAATTCGTCTCAAGCCGGGCTGAGAAATACGGACCAACCAGCAGGAAGCCACAGGTAAGCCCAGGCAGCTTGAAGGATGACGTCCTTCGCCGCGATTTCACGGTTAATACCTTGCTAATGGACTGGGACGGAACGGTGCTGGATCTCACCGACCGCGGTCTCGAAGACCTCAAGGCGCGCCGAATCATGACGCCGCTCGACCCGCAGACAACTTTCGATGAAGATCCCTTGCGGATGCTACGCGCCGTGCGCTTTGCCACCACGCTGGAGTTCTCGCTCGATCCCGCGGTCGAAGAGGCGATTCGCGCCCAGTCGTCGCGGCTGCAGCCGCCTGTCGTCTCGATGGAGCGGATCCGCGACGAATTTTCGAAGCTGCTGGTCGCCTCGCAGGTTCAGCGTGGCCTCGAGCTGCTGGATGCGACCGGGCTGCTGGTCCGCATCGTGCCCCAGCTCGAATCCGGTAAGGGAATGCAGCAGGGAGGATGGCATAGCCACGATGTCTTCGGCCACTCGCTGCGTACCGCCTCGCTGACGCCGCCGGAATTGACCACCCGGCTGGCCGGGCTGTTCCACGACGTGGGCAAACCAGCGGTGCACGAGCTGCGTGATGGAAAGCCGACCTTCATCGGCCACCAGGAAAAGGGGGCCACGATGGCGGGCACGGCGCTGCGGCAGCTCCGCTATCCAGGCGAGCGCATCGATGCGGTCACCAAGCTGGTTCGGCTGCATATGCGCCCGATCCAGTACGACCCCGAAACCTGGGAGGACAAGGCGGTCCGCCGGCTGGTGCGCGATGCGGGCGACCAGCTGAACCGGCTGCTCGACCTGGCGCGCGCCGACATGCGCGCGAGCCACTACCCGGACGTCAAGAAGATCGACGACCTGGAATCGCGCATCCGCCGGCTGGATGCGCTGGCGATTGCGGCTATCCGCTCACCACTCACTGGCGAGGACCTCATGGCCCGTACCAGGCGTCCCGCCGGACCATGGATCAGACGGGTCAAATCGGCACTCGAAGACGCGATCGTCGACGGAGTCCTCCAACCCGATGCCGAAGCCGCCTGGCGTTACCTTGAGGCGCATCCGGAGCTGCTCGAAGGCTAGTGTCGACCGGCCTGGCATTGGTCGTCTTCGCGATCGGGCTGGCCCTCAGCCTGGGCGCCAGCGAGCTGCTGGTCCGTGGCTTCGGCCGGCTGGGGACCAATGTGGGTTTGGCCGCCGGTCTCGTCGGCCTCCTGACGGCGCTGGGTGCCGACGCGCCGGAGATCTCCTCGGCGATCACCGCCCTGGCCTCGGGTGCGAAAGACGTCGGCCTCGGCGTGATCCTGGGCTCGAATCTGTTCAATCTCGCGGCGTTGCTCGGACTCAGTGCGGTCGTCGCTGGCCGCGTTTCTTTTCGCCGGATTCTGTTGGTGTTGGACGGAAGCGTCGCGTTCTGGGCGACCCTGGTGATTGGCCTGCTTCTGCTAGTGCGGCTGGCGCCCCTGGCTGCGCTGGTTTTGCTCCTCGGCGTCTTCCTTTTCTATGTGTTCCTGCTCGCGGCCGAACCGCATCGAGTCGAGCACCTTTTCCTGCCGCGGACGATGCGACACCGGCTGGCGGCCGCGGCCCGCGTCATTCACGGTGAGCTCAAACGCAGCGAGCGCTTGCAGGACTTGTGGGGCCCGGTCTGGTGGATCGTCCCGTCGATCGCGGCGATCGTGGCGGGGAGCATCGCCATGGTGAACGGCGCGCTGGTGCTGGGCGATCACTGGCATCTCTCGCGAGTGTTTCTCGGGGCAGTGGCGCTGGCGGCGATCACGAGCCTGCCGAATGCCTACGCCGCCACCCGCATGGCGCTGTCGGGGAACGGGACGGCCGTGGTGAGTCTCGCCTTCAACAGCAACACGCTCAACCTGCTGGCCGGCGTCAGTCTGCCAGCCGTGTTGATCGGTGGGCTGGCGTCGGCGCCAGGCGCGATGGCCGATATCGCCTGGCTCACGGCGCTAACCGCGGTCGCGATCGGACTCGGCTACGCGGGGCGAGGACTGAATCGCTGGAGCGGCCTCGTGCTGATCGCCGGCTACCTGATTTTCGTCGTCGTCATCCTCCGTTGAGGCCTGTCAGGGAGGTTTTCCAGTGCCTATCCACAGGCCCTCGGTGCAAGTGGTGGACGACTTGCGACAGACAGCTGTCACAACGGTTGCGTAGGCTTGTGCTCTGGTAAAATCTGCGACGCCTAAGCGCAGCGGAACCGACTCGATGCGCTGGACTCGCGGGGATATAGAGGAAGCATGCTGCTCAGTCTTCGGCTGCTCCGGCGGATCGCTCGAGAGCTGCCTCGATATGGAAAGCTCACCTACTGTCTCTATCGAGATCCGCGCGTCCCGCAACGCAACAAAGTGGCGCTCGCCGCCGCGATGGCGCTGATCCTCAACCCGGTGGTCGACGTGCCGCTCCGGCTGCCGATCTTCGGCGAGATGGATGCCGTCGCCCTGACCGTACTGGCCGTCCGGATGTTCGTCGAGAAGGCGCCGAAGGATGTCGTTGCGGAGCATCAGGAACGGATCGCGCTGGGAACCAGCGTGTTCGACCAGGATTTGCGCAACGGGCGCGAGGGGCTGCGGTCTCGACTTGGCGAGCTGCGCCAGCGGGGGCTGGCGGTCACGCGGGCGAGAGGGAGGTCGGCATGAAAGTTGTGCTCATCGAGGACGTCGAGCAGCGCGAGGTGGATGACGCCAAGGCGCTCGCCGTCCGGCTCGAAGCCGCGCAGGTGGTGCTGAAACTTCGGAGCGGCAAGGATGGCAAGCTGTTCGGCGCCGTGACCAACGCCGACGTGGCGTCGGCGCTCAAGCAACAGCACGGCATCACGCTCGACCGCCGCAAGATCGAGTTCGACGAGCCGGTCAAGGCGATGGGGCCGGGCACCGCCCACGTGAAGCTGCATCGGGATGTCAGAGCGCGCATCCCGCTGATGGTCACGTCCGCTTGACGATCGACCTGAGACGCGCGCCGGCGCTGCCGGCCGTTGGCGGCCGGGTGCCGCCGCACAATCTCGAAGCCGAAGCCTCGGTGCTCGGCTCGTTGATGCTGGACCGCAATGCGATCGTCCGGGTCGCGGACTTCCTCCGTCCGGAAGATTTCTACCTCGACCACCACGCCCAGGTCTATCGCGCGGCCCTCAATCTCTACGACGGCTCGGATCCGATCGACCTGCTCACGCTGGCGGCGGAGCTGGAGAAGATGCGGGTGCTCGAGCGGGTCGGCGGCCAGGCGTTCCTCGCCGAGCTCGAGAGCGGCGTGCCGACGGCGGCCAACGTCGAGTACTACGGGCATCTGGTCGAAGAAGCCGCGACCAAGCGAAAACTGATCAGCGCTGGCGGCCGCATCACCGCGCTGGGGTTCGACGAAAGCACGCCGGCCAGCACCGCGCTCGACACCGCCGAGGGTGTCATCTTCAACATCGCCGAAGGCCGCATCACGCAGGACTTCGTCGCCCTCAAAGACATCCTCAAGACGACCTGGGACCAGATCGAGCAGATCCACAAAGATCAGTCAGTTATCTCAGGCGTGCCGAGCGGCTTCAACGACCTGGATGCGAAAACCGGCGGTTTCCAGAAGTCGGACTTGATCATCATTGCAGCTAGACCTGGGGTTGGGAAATGTTTGGTCGCGAGCACTCTTGTAGACGATCCTGAGACGGGCGCCCGATTGTCGATTGAGGAATTCGTGAAACTCAAGCGGCCTTCCGTTTTTGGTCTCTCACCGTACGGACGGATCGAGTCCCGTCAGATCGCAGATTGGGTCGATAGCGGTATGCAGCCGTGTTTTGCTGTAACCACGCAAACGGGAAGACGGGTCGAGGTCACCGGGCACCATCCATTTCTAACCGTGTCCGGTTGGCAGCCTCTGCACGAGCTGATCAAGGGGGATGCAATTGCAGTCCCGCGTCGCTTGGCCATCTTCGGAATTGAAAAGGTGCCTGCGCAATTGGCGCGACTGCTCGGCTACTTCATCGGAGACGGCGCACTCTCGACGAGCGCGCCCGAGTTTATTAACGTCGACCCTAAAATCGTTGAGGACTTTCGCGCGGCGATCACGACGCATTTCCCAACATGTCACGTAGCGCAGCGCGGTCCCCACTATCGTGTTTTTGGTTACTCCGCCAAAACCAAACTCCCAGCGAGCCGGTTCAATCCTCTTGTTAGGTGGCTAAAGGATCTCGGGCTCTGGGGTAAAAAGGCTGAGTTCAAGCGGTTACCAAACGTTGTGTGGCGATGGGATAAAGAGGCGCTTCGTGAGCTCATAAGGGGCTTGATGTCGTGCGACGGGAGCATATTCCGCACACAGAACGGACGTCCCCGAATTGAATTCGCCGTTGCCTCCGAAGGTCTTGCAAAGGACGTGCATCACGCGCTTGTCCGATTCGGTATCGTCTCACGCCTCTACCGAAAGTCTGAACGCTGCTGGCGCGTCCAAATCACCGACTCCGAATCGGTTGCTCGGTATCAAGCAGAGATCGGATGGATTGGCGAGAAGGTTGATCGCTTCCCGAAGGACTTGCCGCAATTCCGAAGCAACAACGGCCATCTTCCTGTGGTCGTCTGGACAATGGTGGGTCAGGCGGCGGCGATGCAGGGCCTTGGCTGGTCGAAGCTCGCCGTCCTGTCCGGAGAACGAGCCCATACCTCCAGATTCGAAACCTACAACCCGCGGACGAATCATGGCCTGTCCCAGCGACGACTGGGAATTTTCAACGAGATCCTCGAGGATTGGTGGCTGAGCGAGCTCGCGAATCCGGAACTCTACTGGGACCGGATCGTCTCCATCGAGCCGGTTGGCGACCACCAGGTTTATGACCTCGCGGTTCCATCGGGCGCGAATTTCATTGCTGAAGATGTCCTCGTCCATAACACGTCGCTGACACTCAACATCGCTCAGCATGCCTCCATCCAATACAAGATCCCGGTCGCCATTTTTTCTCTCGAAATGTCCGAGCAGCAGCTCGTCACACGGTTGCTGTGCAGCGAGGCGTCCGTCGATTCCTATCGCTTGCGTACCGGGTTGCTCAAGGACGCCGAGTGGCCACGGATCGCCCAGGCGATGGGGTCGCTCTCGGAGGCGCAGATCTACATTGACGACTCGCCGAACGTGTCAGTCATGGAGATGCGCACCAAGGCACGGCGCTTGAAGTCTGCGAATAACCTCGGTCTGATCATCGTCGACTATCTTCAACTGATGCAGGGGCGCAATCAAGAAAATCGTGTGCAGGAGGTCTCCGATATCTCGCGCGGTCTGAAGAGTCTCGCCCGAGAGTTACAGATCCCTGTGATCGCTTGCTCACAGCTGAGCCGCGAACCCGAGAAGCGAACAGATCATCGCCCTCAGCTTTCTGATCTTCGCGAGTCGGGCACACTTGAGCAAGATAGCGACCTCGTGCTCTTCATTTATCGCGAGCGTTTCTACAACGACAACGTCGCCGAAGACAGGCGCAACATCGCGGAAATCATCATCGCCAAGCATCGCAACGGTCCCACCGGAAAATTCGAGCTGCTCTTCATCGACGAGCAGACGAAGTTCGCCAACGTCGATCGGAGACGCGGGACGTAGCCATGGTCACCATCCTCGTAGGCGGCCAGTGGGGCGACGAGGGCAAGGGCAAGATCATCGATCTGCTCTCGGAAAACGCGGACATGGTGATTCGCTCTCAGGGCGGCAATAACGCCGGCCACACCGTCGTCAACGCCGGTCAGGAATTCCGCTTTCATCTGATCCCCTCCGGCATCCTCTATCCCAACACCACCTGCGTGATCGGCAACGGCGTCGTCCTCGATCCGCGGGTCCTGCTCGAGGAGATGGAGCAGGTGCAGTCGCGCGGGATCAGCATCGACCGCCTCCTCATCTCCGATCGCGCTCATCTCATCATGCCCTGGCACCCGATCCTCGACAAGCTCGAGGAAGAGCAGCGTGGCGATGACCGGCTCGGCACCACCTGGCGCGGCATCGGTCCGGCGTACGCCGACAAAGTTCGGCGCATCGGCTTTCGCGCCGGCGACCTGCAGAAGCCGCGATTTCTGGAGAAGAAACTGAGCTTCGTGCTCAGCAAGATCAAGAATCCGATTCTCGAGCAGCTCTATCACGTGAAGCCACTGGATCGGCAGGCGATCCTCGACGAATACACCGGGTACGGCGAGCGCCTCGGGCCCTATATCCAGGACATTTTCCCGATCATCCATCGGGCGCTCGGCCGCAACGATCGGGTTCTGCTCGAGGGGGCGCAGGGCAGCATGCTCGACCTGGACTTCGGCACCTACCCCTACGTGACGTCGTCTTCGCCCACTGCGGGCGGCGCGCTGACGGGCTCCGGCATTCCGCCGACGGCCGTCGACCTGACAATGGGTGTCTTCAAGGCCTATACCACCCGGGTTGGCTACGGCCCGATGCCGACCGAGCTCGACAATGCCCTGGGCGAACAGATCCGCAAGATCGGGGTGGAGTACGGCACCACGACCGGGCGGCCACGGCGCGTTGGTTGGTTCGATGCCGCGGTGGCCCGCTACAGCGTGGTCCTGAACGGGATCGGCTCGATCGCCCTGACCAAGCTTGACGTCCTCGACGGATTCGATCCCATCCGGATCTGCACCGGGTATGTCAGCAAAGGTGAGCTACAGGAATTTCCGATGGCGAACATCAGTCACCTCAAGCACTGTGAGCCGGTTTACGAGGAACTCCCGGGATGGGGATCCTCGATCGCCGGTCTTCGCCGGCCGGAAGATCTCCCGAAGGCGGCTCGCCGATACATCGACCGCCTCGAGCAACTCTGCCGCGCGCCGATCGACATCGTCTCCGTTGGGCCGGCGCGCGATCAAACGATCAGGATGAGCAGCAGACCACAGACGCTAGTGCCGCGTCAGCACCAGCAGCAGCACCAGCCCAGCCACTCCTAGATACCAGAGGGCCGAGGCGGCGGTCAACATCAGCTTGGTGCGGCGGCCGACGAGCGGCGCCGTCCAGGTGAGCCACAGTCCGACGGGATTGATGACCACCAGTGCCGGCAGGAGCAGGAACGGGCTTCCCTGTACGCCGCGCAGCGTGCCACCCCGACTGGCCGCACTGCGCATCTGCCGGACCATGTCATTCGGATCGCCCTGCGAATCGTAGGCGCGGACCGGTCGCGCAGCGGAGCCCCGGCTATATGCCGTGGCCACCGGCGATGTCGCCATCACCGGCTGCCGAACCTGGGGTCGTACAGGTTGGCGTACGTCGGGGCGCGGAGGTGCCAATGTGTGCCGGCGCTCGCCCTCACCGGACTCAACGGTGAGGGTGCGCAGTGGCGTCGGTCCACCGGCCTGCCGGGTACGCCGGCGCCGGATGGCCTGAACGCGCAGCGCCACGGTGACGACCACGCTGGCAAGCAGCAGCCCCTGCCAGGCGGCCTGCAATCCCTGGCCGTACCAGCGCAGGAGCATCGTGGCAACACCGGCCGCGACTCCAAACAGGAACGTATATCGCTCCGCTAACTGGACGCGGCGACGGTCGGCCGCGACGTAGCCCGCGAGGAAGAGCGACGGTCCGGACGCCAGCTGAAACCCGAGGTCTGAGCGAATCGCTAGTGCGACCGCGGCGATGCCGCAGACGAATCCGGCGATCAACCCGAGCGAGACCTTGCGCGTGTACCACAGGTACGTCAGGCCCAGCACGACCGCGCCGGCGGACGTGACGCCGATCGGCCCCGGCACGTTGCCGACGTAAAGCTTTACCGGGTCGATCACGATTTGCAGCTTGTACCAGATCAGCAGCGGATCGTCGAGGTGACGGCCGTCGAATGGATTGGCGAAGCCGATCCCCAACTGTCGATCGATCAGGAACAGAAGGCCAAAGATGATCAAGGCGGGATGCAGCATCACTCGCTGCAGCTGCGGCCAGAGCACCGTGTCGATGACGATGAAGAGGATGACCATGGTCGCCGCAACCCAGGCGGGCGTACGCGGTGAGAAGAAGCTGGCGATCAGGATGCTCGCCACCAGCGGGTGCGTCGCCCTGAAGCCGATCCATGCCGGCAAGCCGAAGGTCAATCGGGCGAGCTGAATGGCCAGCAGACAGACGATGCCGGCGAGAAACGACAGCGCGAACAGCAACAGCGCGTCCTGCAGGAAGAAAACGATGCCGGCAACGACCAGGGGCAACAGGGCCAGCGCGTAAGCGAGGTCGTAGCTGAGCTGCTCCGGCTGCACCAGGAGCAACTGCGGGACACCCTGCAGCGCTCGCCAGAGCTGTCGCACGCGAGCATTGTAGTCGAGCATCTGGCGAATCAGGCCCCTGCGCTGGACGCTGCGTCCAAACCATGTGTCGGTTCAGCCGGATCGTCTGCTATCCTTACTCCGTTTTTCCGGGCACCCACGTGAGACTTCCGCGCCACATCGTCCTGTTCACGCTCATCACGCTGGCCGCCGGGTTGCTCCTCACGCTCGCGACCGTTGCTGCGGCGGACGCCCGTTGGACATCGACCGGCGCCCAAAAGCCGGGTAGCGCGGATCGCCCCGTCTGGTCGATCGCCGTTTCGTCAACGCATCCGAGCGTCTTGCTGGCGGCAACCCAGGGCCGGGGCGTGCTTCGCAGCACCGATTCCGGGGCCACCTGGGTCTCGGCCATCCCGGATGTCAACGCGGCCTGGGTGGTGCGCTTCGATCCGAAGCAGCCATCGACGGTCTATGCCGGCACCCAGACCGCCGGGCTCTACAAATCAGTCGACGAAGGAAAGACCTGGGCCCAACAGAACCATGGGCTGAACAACCTCGACGTGCGTGCCATCGATCTGTCGAGCGGCCTGCTGCTCGTGGGAACGGCGCAGGGCGTCTCCTACTCCGACGACGGCGCCGGCAGCTGGCACGCGCTCGGCCTCGATTCTCTCAGCATCGCTGCCGTGGCCATCCTGCCGCAGGCCGCCGGCGTGAGCCTTTTCGCCGGCGCCGACAACGGCTCGGCCGGCGCCGGGTACCTGTTGAAGAGCGAGGGAACGGGCGGAAGTTGGGCAGTGGTAAAGGGCAGCTTTCCTGGCGACGCCGTCGTCGCGTCGCTGGCGGTCGCCGGGGCACCGTCGGGCGGCTCCGATCCCCCGGTGCTCGCCGGCACCTCGCAGGGTCTGTTCCGCACCGATGACCGCGGTGTTACCTGGGCGCCGCTGAGCGGCCTGCCGACGACGGACTTCAATATCGCGCTCTTCAATCCCGCGAACCCAGACCAGATCTACATCGGCAGCGATGGGGACCAGGGCAACGGCGGCGTCTTTCGCTCATTGGACCGGGGCGCCAGCTGGACGAGCCTTGGGGCTGGCCTGCCGGTCAAGCCTCGGATCACCGCCATGGCGCTCCAGCCGCTCAACCAGGCACAGGTCGTGGCGGCGACCTGGAACCCGACCGATGACTCCGCCGGCGCCTACCGGATCGCGGACCCGGCGGCCACCGTGGCCGGCGTCACCCCGACCGCCGGGCCGTCGGGTACCATCCGGGCTTCGGGGACCCCGGCTCCAAGCCTCGCGGGCCCTGCCCCGGTGCGCCGATCCGGCGGCTCCCCGGCCGTCGGCACCTACGGCATCGCCCTGGCGGTGTTGCTGGCGCTCGTTGTCGTGGTCCTGGCTCGTCGTCGCCGAATCGGACGTGAGAACCGCCGCGCCTTCCGTCCGTGACCCGCTGTGACGAAGCGGGCTGGGTGGTTAACCATCTTTTCACCGCTTCAGGCTGGCGCATCGTGGCCGTCGCCAGTACCCTCTGGGCTACAGCCAGCCGGACGCGGGCTCAGGAGGTCGATCGCGCCTGCTTACCACCCGCTCGAGGCGAGTCCTGAACATGGATTCCGCTGAGGCAACCCTGCGAACACTCGGCATCGAGCTTCCGGAGCCGCCCAAGCCCCTGGCTTCCTACGTGCCAGTGCAGCAGGTTGGCGAGCTGCTCTACACGTCGGGCGTCGTTCCGTTTTGGAATGGGGAGCTGAAGGTCAAGGGCGTGGTCGGCGCCGACGTGAGCGTCAAGGACGCCGCCCGAGCCGCCGAGATCTGCGCCCTCAACATCATGGCGCTGATCCGGCAGCACGCCGGCTCGCTCGACCAGGTCGAACAGTTCATTCAGCTGAGTGGATTCGTGCGATCGGCAGCCGGGTTCGAAGAACAGCCCAAGGTCCTCAATGGGGCATCGGACCTGATCTACAAGGTCTTCGGCGAGCGCGGCCGCCATACCCGCCAGGCGCTGGGCACCAGCGAACTTCCGCTCGGCGCGCCGGTCGAAATCTCGGCGATCGTCCGCCTGAAGCGCTGAGCCTATGCGGCCAGCGGGAGCCAGGCGGTGAAGGTAGCCCCGCTGCCGGGCTCGCTCTCGGCCTCGATGCTGCCGTGGTGCGCCTCGACGATCGACTTCGCGATGGCGAGACCGAGCCCCGACCCACCGGTGGATCGGTCGCGTGCTTTCTCCCCCCGGTAGAAGCGTTCGAAGATGTGCGGCAGATCCTGGCGCGAGATACCCGGGCCGCCGTCCTGGACCCGGATGGCCGCGCGGCCGTCCGCGGCGAACACGGTCCAGCGCTGCGGAGCGCCCGGGGCATACTTCAATGCGTTCTGGGCCAGGTTGGTGACGACCTGCTTGAGGGCCTCGGGATCGGCATTCACCGCGATGCCGGGCTGAATGTCGCGGGATTCCGTTGCGCCTTTCTCGGCGAGGCTGAGCTCGTCGAGCGCCTGGTTGATGAATCGATCGAGTGGCACTCGCAGGCGCTGGGTCGCCCTGCCCGACTCGAAGCGGGTGAGGGTGAGCAGGTCGTTGACCAGGCGCGTCATCCGGGCGCTCTCCTGCTGCATCGCCGCCAGCGACGCCTGCAGGGTCTCCGCGTCGACGCTCTGCCGCCGGCCGAGCACGTCGATGTAGCCGGCGATCGAGGTTAGCGGTGTGCGCAGCTCGTGGGAGGCGTCCGCCACGAAGTGGCGCATCTCGGCCTCGGCCTGGCGGCGGACCTCAAACGCCTGATCGATCCCGGCCGCCATCTGGTTGAAGGCGGCGGCGAGTTTCCCGATTTCGTCCTGGGTTTTCGGCACGCTGACTCGCTGCTTATAGTCGCCCGCTGCCAGCGCACCAGCGCTGGTCGACATCTGCTCCAGCGGTCGCAGTCCGCGACCGATGATCAGCGGGCTGAGCAGCAGAGCCACCAGCAGCACCAGGAGCGAGCCGACGATCGCCAGCTGGCGGTCCGCCTGCAATGTCTGGTCGATGACGGCGGTGGGGATCGACAATTGCACGACCCCGACAGGCTTGGTCCCCACGCGAATCACGTTGAGGACGGCCAGATGCGTGGAGCCATCGGCCGCGGTGGCCAGGTAGTAAGCCTTCGGTTTGGTGCGGATCGCAGTCAGGTAATCCGTCGTGGTCAGGGTCGGAGGCGGCTGATTCGGGGTGATCCCGGCAGATACGGCTTGCCACTGTCCGCCGTTCGCATCGAAGATGGCCGCCGAGGTATGGCCCGAGGCCAGCTCCGTGGCGAATTGTTTCGAGAGCATCAGGGCCCGAAGTGCCGCGGCTGGCCGCGCGGTGGTGCCGATCTGCCGTCGGAACGCCAGAAGATCGGCGGCGTACTCGCTGCTCAGCGCATCGGCGTTGGTGCGGAAGAGCACCTCGCGGGCGGCGAAATACTGCGCCACCCCGCCGGCCAGCAGAAGAACAGACAGGAGTCCGAGATAGAGAAACGTGAGCCGCCAGCGGAGCGAGCGGAAACGCGACATCACGAGCCGCGCGACGCCCGGGTCATGCTTTGATCCGGTATCCGACTCCCCGCACCGTCTGGATCAGCGCGTGCTTTTCGTCGCCAAGCTTCTGGCGGAGATACCGGATATAGACCTCGACGTTGTTGGCGTCGCCGAAGAAGTTATAACCCCAGACCTGGTCGAGGATGCGGTCGCGGGGCAGCACCTGGTTGGGGTGCATCAGCAGCAGTCGCAGAAGGTCGAACTCCCGAGCGGAAAGCTCAATCGCGCGGCCGTCGCGCCGAACTTCGCGGGTGGCTTCGTCCATCGTCACGTCCTGCACCTGTAGCTGCGGTCCGGCGTTCGGATTCCGGCGGCGCATGACCGCTCGGATTCGAGCCAGCAGCTCGCCGAAGTCGAAGGGTTTGACCAGGTAGTCATCCGCCCCAACCTCCAGCCCCTTGATCCGGTCCTGCACCTCGTCACGGGCGGACAGGATGATGACGCCGGTGTCTTTGTTGCCGCGGATCGCCTCGGTCACCGCCAGCCCGTCGAGTTTCGGCATCATGATGTCGAGCACCACCACGTGCGGCTTGAATTCGCTGATCAGCCGCAGCGCCGCCTGTCCGTCGGGGGCCGTTTGCACCTGGAAGCCCTCGTACTGCAGCCCCAGCCGAATAAAGTCGACAATGCTGCGCTCGTCGTCGACGACGAGGACCCGCGGGCTGCGGGCGGCGGACGTGGCGTCCGGGGCGGGCTCCGCCATTTTGGCCTCAATATAACGGCGGTTTTCGCCAAATCCCATCTTCCGGACAGCTTCTCAGCCGCCTTTAATTAAGCTCGTTCGGTGCAGCCGGCTGACGCCTCCGCGCGGCCCTCCGTCCGCCGCCGGCGGGCCTGGCTCCTCCCCTCGCTCGTGGCTGGCTACCTGGGCGTGGTCACTCTCTTCATGGTGTTCGTCCTCCACCTCTCCGTCTCACCCGAACGCCTGCTGATCCTGATGCTGATCGCCGCCCTGGTGCTGGGGCGGGCCCGCCTGTTCCTCGCGGATTGGATCCCATTCCTGGTCTTGTTTCTCTCCTACGAGTATCTGCGTGGCCTGGGCGGCAAATTCGGGATGCCCATCCACGACGTGACCGGCCTCGAGCGATGGATCAGCTTCGGAACGGTGTCTAGCCTGGAATTGCAGCAGGGCTTTTACCATGCCGGTCAGGTGAGCTGGTACGACATCGCGGCCACCATGTTCTACTTCCTGCACTTCGCCTTCCCGCTCGGGCTCGGATATTTGTTCTGGATCGTCGATCGGCGGACATTCTTACGGTTCTCCCGGGCGCTCATCGCGATGTCCTTCGCCGCCTTCGTGTTTTATCTCCTGCTGCCGGTGGCCCCGCCCTGGAAGGCCGTTCCCGGCGTCGCGAAGATCATCGACCACACCCTGCCCAGCTTCACCGATCTTCCGGGCGTCCCCATTCCGGCCACCATCTACCACTGGCTGACCCCGAACCAGTACGCCGCGATGCCATCGCTGCACGCCGCCTTCCCCCTGCTGGGTACGCTCTTCGCCCTACGGTTGTGGGGGCGGCGCGCCTGGCCGACGCTGGTCTACACGGCGTGCGTCTGGCTGAGCATCGTCTACCTTGGCGAGCACTATGTCGTCGACATCATCGGCGGCGCGATCTTCACGCTGGCCGCGTTCTTCGGTGAAGATGCCTTTACCGGGGGCTGGGTGCGGCTCAGGAGTGCCAGATCTTTTTCATGATGGCGCGGGCCAGCTTGTCCGGGTCATGGTGCGTCGAGATCCGTGGGTTGACCACGTCGACGAGCACCGCATGGATGCTGCGCTGGTTGACGGTCGCGGCATCGTAGACCACCCGCTTGATCCCGGCCGTCTGGGCGGACGGCGGTAGCGGGAAGTTG
>VBJI01000082.1 GCA_005880875.1 Chloroflexota bacterium | reverse complement strand
TGGCTCGTCACCGGAAGCGAAGCGGCCACACCGATCCTGACCCTGAGGGCCTTGAGGAGACCTCCGAAACTGCGCCTCAGCCGCCCGAACCTCCAAAGCCCAGGCGAAAATCCAACAAGCGGCTGGGGCCGCGCTGGAATCAACTGAACGCTGTATACGGCGATTCGACCTCGCCCGACTTTCCCAAGATCTCCTAGCGATCGCCGCGAGCCGGCCGCGAATGAGTGGGCGTTGCCGGCTGTCCGTGAACGAGGCTATACTTGTTGTGCAATGAGCACCGGTTTTGCAATGCGCAACAAGGTGCAATCGCTCGACCGGGCACTCGACATCCTGAAGCTGCTGGGATCGGAGCCCGAGATGCGGGTCACCGATCTCGCCAGGCGGCTGGAGGTGCACAAGTCGACGGCCTTTCGGCTGCTCTCGACGCTGCAGGAGCATGGCCTGGTCGAACAGAACCCGGCCACGGAGAAGTACCGGCTCGGCTATGGCCTGGTCCGGCTCGCCTCGTCAGTTGTGGGGGAGATCGACCTGGCGCGCGCCTCGAGGCCGGTTCTGGAGGAGCTCGCGACCCGAACATCGGAAACCGTGAACCTGGCCATCCTTCAGGGCGACCAGGTGATCAATATCGACCAGATCGCGGCGCCCAACCTGGTGGTGAACGTTAACTGGGTGGGCAAACAAACCCCGCTGCATTGCACCTCGAACGGCAAAGTCCTCCTCGCCTTTCTGCCGGTGGTGGAGTGCAATCGGCTGCTCGGCAGGCCGTTACCGCGCTTTACGGCGAGGACCATCACCGATGTCAGGACGCTCGAGCGGCAACTGAGCCGGGTCAGGGAGGAAGGCTGGGCGTTCACCCTCGAGGAGCTCGAGGTCGGCCTGAATGCGGTCGCCGCGCCGGTCCGCGGCAGCGACGGTCAGGTCAGTGCCGCCGTGAGCGTGGCCGGTCCGTCGTATCGGGTCACACCGCAGCGGCTGACGGAACTCGGCGAGATGACGAAAGAGGCGGCCGAGGCGATCTCGCAGCGAATGGGCTATATCGCGCCCGCGGGGGAAACCCCGCGACCCTAACACACGGAGGACAACCATGAGTCGCGAGGAGGAGATCCGGCAGGAGCTCTTCGATCACACGCTGAATGGGCACGCGCCCGAGGTGAAGGCGCTTACCGAAGAGGCGCTGAAGCTCGGGATGGACCCGATGGACATTTTGTTCAAGGCGCTGATTCCTTCCCTCGAGGAGGTCGGGCGGCGCTTCGAGAAGGGCGACTTCTTCGTGCCGGAGATGTTGATCGCCGCTCGCGCCATGCAGGGCGCACTCGTCATCCTGCGGCCGCTGATTGCCGAGACCGGAGCCAAGCCGATCGGGAAAGTGGTGATTGGCACCGTCAAAGGCGACATCCACGACATCGGCAAGAACCTGGTCATCATCATGATGGAGGGCGCCGGCTTCGAAGTGGTCGACCTCGGCGTCAACTGTGCCCCAGAGAAATTCGTCGAGGCGGTGCGGACCAACGAGCCGCACATTGTCGGCTTCTCCGCCTTCCTCACCACCACGATGCCGATGTTCAAGGTGAATATCCAGGCGCTGGAGAAGGCGGGCTTGCGCGACAAGGTTGCGGTGATGGTCGGGGGCGCCCCGGTCACCGAGGAATACGCCAAGCTCGCGGGCGCGGATCATTACTCGCCCGATGCGTCGATCGCCACTCGCATGGCCAAGCAGATCGTGGGCGCCGCCCAGGCCGCGGAGAACGCGGCGTTGACTCAGGCTGTCGAGCTGATCGACAAGACGCTGAAGAAGGGTTAAGGATGTCGGTCACGGAGCGATTGGTGCTCGCCGTGGAGAAGCCCCTGAAAGAGGCCATCTGGGGCTGCCGGATGTGCGGCCAGTGCATCCTGCATTCGACCGGGCTGAACTGCCCCATGCGCTGCCCCAAGAACCTCCGCAATGGGCCCTGTGGTGGGGTTCGGGCCGATGGCAACTGTGAGGTCTACCCCGACAAACGCTGCGTCTGGGTCGATGCCTGGGAGGGCTCGCGGCGGCTACCACTGTGGCGCGATCACATCGAGCAGCTGCAGAAGCCGGTCGATTGGCAGCTGCAGGGGACATCGTCCTGGATCAATCTCGTCAACGGTCGCGACCGGGTCGCGCCCAGGGGTTGGGAGCCGGATGCTTAGTCCTAGCCGGCTGGCCGGTCTGCTGCGCGATGGCCATTTCGTCGTCACCGCGGAGCTTTCCGCCAGCAACAGCGCCGACCCGGAAGCGACCTGGCGGCGGGCCGAGGTGCTGCGGGGATCGGTCGACGCGATCAACTGCACCGATAACACCGGGGCCCACGTGCATATCTCGCCGCTCGCGGCCGCCCACCTGCTGGTGGAGAAGGGGCTGGAGCCGATCATGCAGCTCACCGTTCGCGACCGGAACCGCCTGGCGCTGCAGGCGGACCTGCTCGGCGCCGCGTCCCTCGGGGTTCGCAACCTCGTCCTTATGAGCGGCGACGACGTGACCGCCGGGGATCATCCGGAGGCGCGCCGGATCTATGACATCGACTCGATGCAATTCCTCGAGGTGGCCGCCGGCATGCGCGACCGCGGCCTGTACCTCAGCGGTCGCAAGCTGGAGCAGGCGCCGAGCTTCTTCATCGGCGCGGTCGAGAATCCGTTTGCGCCGCCACTCGATTTCCGTCCCCTGCGGCTGCAGAAAAAGCTGCGGGCCGGCGCGGACTTCATCCAGACGCAGCTGGTTTTCGACGTGCCGATCTTCGCCCGCTTCATGGCGATGGTCGCCGATCTCGGCCTGCTGGACAAAGCTTTCATCATCCCGTCGATCGGCATCCCGAGGTCGGCACGCGGCGCCCGCTATATGAAGGAGAAGGTTCCCGGCCTGCATGTGCCGGATGCGCTCGTCGATCGTCTAGAAAAGACGGCGCCCGCCCGCCAGGCCGATGAAGGCGTTCAGATCGCAGTCGAGCTGGTCAGGGCCGTGCGCGAGATCCGAGGTGTCGCCGGCGTCCACCTGATCGGCATCAAATGGGAAGAGGGCGTCGTCCAGGTCGCGGAGGCGGCAGGTCTGCTGCCCCGACCGACGCTGAGCCCGCTCGCGACCGTCGGGGGTCGCGGCTGATGGAGACGGTACTCCGCTCGCGCTCCAAACAGGTCGTGGTCTCGAGCGACCGGCCATTCGTCATGATCGGCGAGCGGATCAATCCTACGGGCCGTAAGGTGCTGGCCGCCGAGATGCGAGCGGGCGTGATGGACCGGGTGAGGGCGGATGCCGTCGCCCAGGTCGAGGCGGGCGCTCAGATGCTCGATGTCAACGCCGGCGTGCCCATGGTGGATGAGCCGGCGCTGCTGGTGGCGACGATCAAGGCTGTGGGCGAGGTAACGGACGTCCCGATCTGCATCGATTCCTCCGTGATCGAGGCGCTCGAGGCGGCGCTGGCCGTCTACCAGGGCAAGGCGCTCGTGAACTCCGTGACCGCGGAGGAGGAGCGGATGGACCGCATCCTGCCGGTGGTCAAGAAGTACGGGGCGGCAGTGATCGGGATGAGCAATGACGAGACCGGCATCACGATGGTGCCACAAGAGCGCCTCGAGATTGCGCGCCGGATCATCGAACGGGCCGTCTATTACGGCATTCCGCCCGAGGACGTCATCATCGACCCGATCGCGATGACCGTCGCCGCCGACCCGCAGGCCGGCCTCGTCATGCTGGAGACGATGCGGTTGATCAAGGAACAGCTGGGCAACAACATGATCTGCGGCGCCTCCAACGTCTCCTTCGGATTGCCGGACCGCTCGGTGCTCAACGCGGCCTTCTTTCCGGTTGCGATGTACGCCGGCCTCACGTGCGCCATCAGCAACCCGCTGATCAGCGAAGTGCGAAAGGCGGTGCTGGCGTCGGATTTGCTCCTGGGACACGACGAGTACGCCATGCGATGGATCTCGGTTTTCCGTCAGGACCAGAAGAAGGCAGCCGCCGTCGAGCCGGCGACCCCGGCATGATCCAGAAGAAGCTCGAGGTCAGCTACCAGCCGTTCGATAAGACCACGCGCGTTCCCCCGGGCACGACGCTCTTCAGCGCGGCGCACTGGATCGGGCTGCCGATCGACTCGACCTGTGGCGGGCGCGGCACCTGCGGCAAGTGCAAGGTGCAGGTCCTCGAGGGTGGCGCGGAGATCACGACGGCCGACCGGAAGCAGCTGCGCCCCAGCGAACTGGAGGCCGGCTGGCGACTCTCCTGCCAGGCAAAGGTCTACGAGGACACGACGGTTACGGTGCCGGAGCTGCTGCGGGTCCCGAAGGCCGCCACCATGGGCGTCAACCGTCTGGTGCTGCTGGATCCGAACGTGCGCAAGGTGTTCGTCGAGTTGACCGAGCCGAGTCTCGAAGACCAGCGGAGTGACGTCGAACGATTGCGCGATGCGCTGACCGCCGAGGGTTTCGACATGAAATCGGATCTCCGGGTGTTGCGGACGCTGCCGGCCATCCTGCGGGCCGCCGAGTTCAAAGTCACGGCGGTGCTCGGGGGCGACCAGCTGATCGCGGTCGAGGCCGGCGATACCCGCGAGGAGAGCTACGGCGTTGCCTTCGACCTGGGCACGACGACGGTGGTCGGAACCCTGATGAACCTCCGCACCGGAATGGCGGAGGCGGTGCGGTCGACACTCAACGGACAGGCGCCCTTTGGTGCCGACGTCATCTCTCGCATCAGCCATGGGATGCAGGGTGACGAAGCGAAGGCAGAGCTGCGCGAGGCGATTCAGCGGACCATGAACGGCATCCTCGCCGAGCTCTACGAAACGGCCAGCGTAGACCGCAATCGGGTCTACGAGATGGTCGTCGTCGGCAACGCCACGATGCTGCACCTTTTGCTCGGCATCGATGCCACGCCGATCTCGATGATGCCGTTCACGCCGGCCTTCCGGGAGCCGTTATACCTGCCGGCGCGGGATGTCGGGCTCGACATCCATCCCGGCGGCTATGTCCAGACGCTGCCAGTGATCGGCGCCTACGTCGGCGCGGACATCGTCGCCGGCGTGATCGCCACCGGGCTGGCCCGCGAGGACAAACTGCGGGTCTTCGTCGACGTCGGAACGAATGGGGAGATCGTGCTCGGCTCGGTGAAGCGAGTGCTGTGCACCGCGGCGCCCGCCGGGCCGGCGTTCGAGGGTAGCCAGATCCGCTGCGGTATGCGCGCCACGGAAGGCGCGATCGAAGGCGTGACGCTGACCGACCGCATCGACCTCCAGGTAATCGGCGGTGACATTGCGCCCAAGGGGATCTGCGGTTCGGGGCTGGTCGATACCGTCGCCCAGCTCCGGCTCGCCGGACTGTTGGATGCGGGCGGCAAGATGCGCAGCCGCGAGGAAGTTCCAGAGCATCCGCTCTCGGATCGCCTCATCACGGTCGACGGCGTGCGGGCGTTCCTGCTTGCCGAAAACGTCTACCTGAGCCAGCGCGACGTGCGCGAACTGCAGTTCGGCAAGGGCTCCATCGCCACCGGCATCAAGGTGTTGATGGACGTGATGGGCGTGACCGCCACCGATCTGGACGAGGTCTTGCTCGGCGGGTCGTTCGGCTCCTATCTCAACCCGGAGAGCGCGAAGATCATCGGCCTGGTCCCGCCGGTGGACGTCGACCGGATCCTCTCGGTCGGCAACACCGCGGGCGAGGGCGCCAAGATGTCACTGCTCTCGTTCCGCGAGCGACAGGTCGCCTTCGAGCTCCCGGAGAAGATCGAGTACATCGAGCTGTCCGGCCGCTCCGACTTCAACGACTCGTTCGTGTCCGTGCTGCAATTCCCAGAACTGGAGTCGTTGCGATGAAGTCCGTCGCGCTCCTGATCTGCGGCGCGCTCGGAAAAGAAGTCAAGACCATCGTCGACGAGCACGGCTGGGACGTCGATATTTACGGGGTGCCGGCAATGCATCACTTCTATCCCAAGAAAATCGTCGACGCCGTCGAGCGTCGGCTCGAGCAACTGTCCGGCCGGTATCGACGGGTCGTGGTGGTCTACGGTGATTGCGGCACTGCGGGCGCGCTGGATCCCGTGCTCGAGCGGCATGGCGCCGTGCGCCTGCGTGGGCCGCACTGCTACGAGATGTTCGCCGGCGAGAACTTCGATCAGGTCGCCGAGGAGCAACCGGCGACGTTCTTCCTGACCGACTGGCTGGTTCGCAACTTCGAACGCGCCGTGGTCCGCGGGTTGGGTCTCGATCGCTACCCCGACCTCAAACCGGTGTATTTCGGCAACTACACCAACCTCCTGTACCTGGTGCAGTTTCCGAGCGATGCGCTGGCGGCGAAGGCGCGCGAGATCGCCGCGTATCTGGAGCTGCCGTTGGAGGTTCGGTTCGTCGGCTTTGGCGAGCTCGAGACCCGGTTGGCCGAGCTGGTGGAGGCGGCGTGATGGCCAGGTACCAGGTGATGTTCTGGAAGCACATCCCGGCTCAGGTCAAGGCCTGGGACGACGCCGGAGAGGTCAAGCGAATGCTCCCCGACCGTTTTCAGGCCGCCATCGACGCCTATGCGATGAAGGACGGCTCGACCGGGATGGACAGCTACCTCGAAGCCTGGCACTGGGGCGATGCCCAGGAACGCAACGGCTCGGCGGAGGATGTCGCCAACGCGCTCGTCATAGAACTGGATTCGGCCAACCCGCGATCCAAGTTGATGAACCCATCGATGCAGGAGGGAGCATGAGCCAGGCTGCGAAGGCGCTTGATGCGTTCCGTCCCGAGCGCCTGCGACCCGTGATGGAAGTCGGCAAAGAATTCGGGCTGCGCGAGTCGGAGATGATCTCCTACGGACCCCACAAGGCCAAGATCAGCCTCGATGTCCTCAAGCGACTCGAGAGCCGGCCTGACGGTCGCCTCGTCGTGGTGACCGCGATCACGCCGACCCGAGCCGGGGAGGGGAAGACCACGAGTGCCATCAGCCTGACCCAGGGATTGGGACGAATCGGCGCGAACGTCGCGCTCTGCCTGCGGCAGCCATCGACCGGTCCGCTCTTCGGCATCAAAGGCGGCGGCACCGGGGGCGGTATGGCGCAGATCGTCCCGATGGAGGAGATCAACCTGCATTTCACCGGCGATATCCACGCCGTCGAAGCCGCCCACAACCTGCTGGCGGCCGTGATCGATGCCGCCATCTTCCACGGACAGCTCGAGATTGGGCCCAGTTTCATCACCTGGCCGCGGACGCTGGACGTCAACGACCGCGCGTTGCGGCACATTGTGACGGGACTCGGAGGCGACGAGCACGGCGTGCCGCGGGAATCCAGCTTCATCATCGCCGCCGCCTCGGAGATCATGGCTATCCTGGCGCTGGCGAGTGACCTGGAGGATCTTCGCCAGCGGATCGGGCGCATCATCGTTGGCCAACGGAAAGACGGCAGCTTCGTCACCGCCGAAGACCTGCGGGTTGCGGGGGCAATGACGGTGCTGCTCAAGGAGGCGCTGCTGCCCAACATCGTGCAGACGATGGAGGGGCAGCCGGCGCTGGTACACGCCGGTCCGTTCGGGAACATTGCTCACGGTAATAACTCCCTGCTCGCGGACCAGATGGCGCTCAAGCTCGCGGACGTGGTCGTCACTGAGGCTGGCTTCGGCGCCGACCTCGGCCTCGAGAAATTCGCGCACATCGTCGCGCGCTACGGGCATTTGAAGCCGGCCGCGGCGCTTGTCGTGGCCACGGTTCGCGCGCTCA
This sequence comes from Chloroflexota bacterium, assembly GCA_005880875.1. Taxonomy (GTDB): domain Bacteria; phylum Chloroflexota; class Dormibacteria; order CF-121; family CF-121; genus CF-13. The sequence continues at coordinate 25,877 of VBJI01000082.1, read as the reverse complement.
AGTCGCACGGCGGTGTCCCAATGGCCAAGCTCGCGACTGAGGATGTTGAGGCGTTGAAGCGGGGAGCCGAGAATCTCGCCGCGCACATCGACATCGTCCGCGCGTTCGGGATGCATTGCGTTGTCGGTGTGAACCGGTTCCCAACGGATACGGACCGAGAACTCGAGCTGGTGACCGAGCTGGCCGCCCAGTTTGGGGCGGATGCCGCGGTCGTCAACGATGGCTTCGGCCGGGGCGGCGAGGGCAGCATCGAGCTGGCCGAGGCGGTGCTGGGCGCTACGAAGAACGGCAGCAACTTCGCACCGCTGTACGGACCGGACACGCCGATCCGCGAGCAGATCCAGACGCTCGCGCGCCGGGTCTACGGCGCCGGAGGCTTTACGCTCCCGATCCGGAATGTCTATCCGTCCGCCGGCGCCGGCTTCGTCGTGGCGCTGGCAGGCGACATCCAGCTTATGCCCGGTCTGGGGAAGGAGCCTGCCTACACCCGGATCGACATCGACAGGAATGGGACGATCACCGGGCTAACCTGAGACCGGGAGCCACCGAACTCTTTGTCGAGCTGACGCCCTGGGAGCTGCGATGCACGCGGCGCCGCTCTCCGGCGGCGATCACCAGCTCGCACCCGTCCAGGCGGGTGCACTGGCACCGGATCGTCTCGTTGAGCAGGCGTTTGGCTGCCTGCGCCTTCCGTATCGTTTCGTCCAGTTCCTTTACCTTGGCTCCCGCGAGTAGCTCCCAGCGATGGCGCGCCGAACCGCGGTAAGGGAGAAGGGATCGAATTTCTTCGAGGGTAAAGCCGACGTCCTGATACAACGCGACAAGGGCTAGTTGGTCAATGGTGTCCGGATCGTAGCGGCGCTGATTGCCCTGACGTGTAGCAATTCCGCTGGTGACAATCCGATCGCATGCGCTCTTTCGACTGGTGACCTGGCGAAACGGGAAGAGGCGTGGCGCAGGTTACTCACTACGTCCGTGCTTGCGCAGGAACGGGTTCCTGGTGGGCTTCGGCTCATCGTCGGCGCCGGCGCTGGTGAGGAGTTGAACGCCCTCATCGACGCGGAACGGATCTGTTGTTCGTGGATCACGTTTGCAGTAGATGGAGAGTCCGTGACGATGACGGCGCCGGGCGACGGCGAGGAAGTCCTCGTCCACATGTTTTCTGTGGACGCCCTTAGCCGGTAAGGCTTACTCGGGGCGGCCGACGGCGTCGAGCAGCCAGTCTGCCAGAGACGACGTGAACGAACCGCGCACGTAGACGTGGAACGCGTTGTCGTCGCTCCGCCGCTCCATGATGACCTGGACTTTCGCCAACAAGGTTTGGGCGCAGCGACCCGGTCCGAAGGCGCGCGGATGCAGGTCGATAGCGATCCCGTGGGCGAGCAACTCCTGTGCCCGCTCCCCCTGAATAAGCATCACCGTCCGATTTGCGGAAACATCGACGATCGAGGCGGTTGCACCGGTGACCGCGTCGCGCATGGAGTGTTCGATCGCTCTGGCTTCATCCGCGGCGCCGACAATCAGCCATTCATCGGGGCCGAGCCACAGGGCGCGGTGGTTGGCGCTTGAGGCGACTGTATTGGGCGTCAGCGGTAAGGCGAGGCCGAGGACGTCAGCGAGGCGTTGCGGGATCCTTTGATCGGGCTGGGCCCGAAGGTTGATCTGTGTCAGGAACGGTAGCTCTCGGATCGAGATGGCGCCGTTGGTTGCCTCGTGAAGGGCGGCGAACCGTTCGGCATAATCGGCGAGCGGGCTGCGCCGGATCGCCTCAGCTATCACGGCGAGCATTCTCCTTGTCGTAAAAAATCGGCTCCACGACGGATGCTGCCACCACCTGGCCGTCGAGTGGAGCGTAGATGGTGCTGCCGATCCGCTCGCGGCCGCTCTGCAGTAGCGCCAGGGCAAATGTCCGCCCGAGCGTGGGGCTGCGGTAACTCGAGGTCACGTGGCCCACGCTGTACCGGCTAGTCCGGTCGGACTGCAGGACGAGCTGCGAGCCTTCAGCCAGAAGCGCATCGCCGTCCAGCGGCAGCAGACCAACGAGATGCTTCCGATCGGTTCTCGTCGTGTCGACTCTCCGGTGTGAGCGCTGGCCGATGAATGGCTTTCGTTTGGAGATCATCCAATCGATACCCAGGTCTTGTGGCGTCACCGTGCCATCGGTGTCCTGGCCAACGATGATGTAACCCTTTTCGGCGCGGAGGATTTCCATCGCTCCAAGACCGTATGGCGTGATCCCGAGAGGCTCGCCTGCGACCATGACAGCCTCCCACAGCGACAACCCATACCAGCTCGGAGTCCACAGCTCGTATGCCAGCTCGCCCGAAAACGTGATGCGATGAAGGCGCACCGGCATATCGCGAATCTCGTTTTCGCGAATGGCCAGGAAAGGAAAGCTATCTGGGCCGACCGAAAGGTTTGGGAAAAGACTGTGCACGACGTTGCGCGAACGCGGGCCCACGACCGCAACGGCCGCCCATTGGTCGGTGACCGAAGTCAGATGAACCCGCAGATCCGGCCACTCGGTCTGCAGCCATTCCTCCATCCAATCGAGAACGGCCGCTGCTCCGCCGGTGGTCGTAGTGGCCAACCAATGATCCGGGCCCAGATGCATGACGACGCCGTCGTCGAAGACCATGCCGTCCGCCCCGCACATGAGCGCGTAGCGGCAGGACCCCTCCTTCAGCGTGTCGAACGCGTTGGTGTAGATCCGATTCAGGAATTCGAGGACATCCGGTCCCTGGATGTCGATCTTGCCGAGCGTCGACACGTCGACCGCCGCCACGTTCTCTCGGGCGGCGCGACACTCCCGCGCAACGGCCGCGTCCGTGTCCTCGTCCTCCCTCGGGTAATACCGGGGACGCTTCCATTGACCGGCGTTCTCGAAGACGGCCCCGTGGGCGACGTGCCAGACATGCAAGGGCGTCACGCGGATTGGCTCGAAGAGTTCGCGGCGATTCCGGCCGGCCAGCAACGCGAAGGGAATCGGCACGTAAGGCGGACGGTAGGTCGTGACGCCGACGGCACCGACGGGTTGGCCGAGTTGGGTGGCGATAATGGCGCTCTCGTTGATTCCTGCGGTCTTCCCCTGGTCGCTGCCGGTGCCGATCGTCGTGAACCGCTTGACGTGCTCGACGGAGCGCATCCCCGTGCCGAGTGCTTGCTGGACATCGGCGACGGTCGCGTCGCGCTCCAGGTCGACAAAGTGCGTCGACCAATCCTCGCCATCGCCGGGAATGACCCAGGACGGCACGATTGTGCCCTGGCCACGACCGTTGAGATCGCCGCTCGCGGCGCCAATGACCTCGACGCCGTCGATCGGTGCCTCGGGCGCGAAACAGGCGAGACCGTCGTCGTATCGAAGTCTGCCCTGAGCCTGGCTGAAGAGATGCAGAGCCGGATTGAATCCGCCCGAGACGCAGAGGAGGTTACATTGGATCTCGCGGCGGTTGTGATTGCCGGTAAGTGGGACGACGATGACGGATTCGAGGGCGACCCCACTCTCTGCCACGGTGTCGACGATCGCTTGCCCCGTACGGACGTCGATGATCGCTTCGAGGCTGATTCCGGCCCGTTGCAGGTCGGCCTCGAGCGGCTTCGTGCTGTCATTGCTCGTGAAGATGACCGCCCGCTGGCCCGGCGCGACGCCGTACCGGTTGATGTAAGTCCGAACAGCGCCGGCCAGCATGATGCCCGGACGGTCGTTGTTCGCAAAGACGAGCGGGCGCTCATGGGCGCCGGTCGCAATCACGATCTTCCGCCCGCGAACCTGCCAGAGCCTCTGCCCATTGGGCCGACGCTCAGCGACCAAAGCCAGGTTCTGGTCGTAGAGTCCGAACGCCGTCGCGCGGGTCAGCAGGCGGACCTCCGGCATTGACGACAGCTGCGTGATCGTGCTCGTCAGCCAGTCGTTCCAGCCCGCGGTGAGCAACCGTCCGCCTAACTCCGCCTGTTCGTCGACCAGGATCACGCGGTCGCCCGACCGACCCGCCTCCAGTGCCGCCGTCAGGCCGGCGCGCCCGCCGCCAATTACCAGCACCTCGCAGTGCACGTAGGTCTTGTCGAATCGCGCGGCGTCTTGCTCGGGGACGGCACGGCCCTTGCCGTTCAAGCCAGCGGCTTGGAGACCATCCACTAGCTCGACCTGTGTCGCGCGGAGCATCGGCTCCGGGCCGATCTGCACGAGGGCATTCGGTTCCTCGATGCCAGCGGTAAAGATGCCGCGAGGCCGGCCGTACACGACGCTTCGACCGACCACTCGAACATCGTTCGCCAGCAAAGCCGACGCAAGGGTGTCGCCGGCGTAGCCGCTATAGGACGTGCCGTTGAAGCTGAAACGGAGCGGACGCGACCGATCGATGCGTCCGCCTTGAGGCAGACGGCTCATGCCGATGCGTCGGAAGCCGGCGTGATCTCGTGGGTCACCGTGTCACGTGTCAACCTGAACCAGCGGCGGCAGCCGGCTGTATGGACCCAACGCTCTTCCAGGGCACCTTTAGGGTTCGGCCGGTAATAGAGGTAGCGCGCCCAGGCCCGATCATCGACGGTTTGCGGGTCCGGCGGATAGCCCGCCGGCACCGGGCCGCCGTACCGGAACTCGACCTCCTCGCGATCGCCGCACCAGGGGCAAGGAATAAGCACGTTAGTGTGCCACCGCGGCGGCTCCATGCTCGTCGATCAGGGCACCGGTCGTGAAACGCTCGAGCGTAAAGGGCGTGTTGAGCGGATGCGGCTGACCCTGCGCGATCGTCTGCGCGTACGTCCAGCCGGCGGCCGGCGTCGCCTTGAAGCCGCCGGTGCCCCAGCCGCAGTTGATGAACAGGTTCTCGATCGGGGTCAACCCGACGATGGGCGAGGCATCCGGCGTCACATCGACGATGCCGGCCCAGGTGCGCAGCACATGCACCCGGCTGAAGATCGGGAAGATCTCGAGGGCGGCGGCCAGCTGGTACTCGATCACGTGCGGCGAGCCGCGCTGACCATACGAGTTGTACGCGTCCATCCCCGCGCCCATCACGAGCTCGCCTTTGTGCGCCTGGCTGATATAGACGTGGATGTCGTTCGAGAGCACGACACAATTCAGGATCGGCTCGAGAAGCTCGGAGACCAGCGCCTGCAATGGGTAGCTCTGAATCGGTAGGTCCAGTCCGACCATCGAGGCGAGGACGCTGCTGTGTCCGGCGGCACAGAGGGCGACCTTGCCGGCCGCGATCGGTCCGCGGTTGGTCTGCACGCCGACGACCCGATCACCTTTAAGGTCGAAGCCGGTCAGTTCGCAGTTCTGGATCAGGTCGACGCCGAGTTCGTCAGCCTTGCGGGCGAAGGCCCAGGCGACATAGTCGTGTTTGGCGATGCCGCCGCGACGTTGCAGCGTGGCGCCCAGGATGGGGTAGCGCACGTCGGGCGAGATGTTGACGATCGGGCAGAACGCCTTGACCTCCTCCGGCGTCAGCCACTCGGCATCGATCCCGTTCAGCTGGTTCGCGCTGATCCGACGCTTGCCCTCGCGAACCTGATGCAGGCTGTGCGTCAAGCCCATGACGCCCCTCTGACTGAACAGGAGGTCGTAGTCGAGCTCGGCCGATAGACCTTCCCACAGCTTGAGGGAGAACTCGTAGATGGCCGCGCTCTCGTCCCAGAGGTAGTTCGAACGGATCACGGTGGTGTTCCGTGCCATGTTGCCGCCCGCCAGCCAACCCCGCTCCAGAACGGCCACGTTCTTGATGCCGTGATTCTTTGCCAGGTAGTAGGCGGTGGCGAGCCCGTGACCACCCGCCCCGACGATCACGACGTCGTAGGCTTTCTTGGGTTCCGGATTACGCCACAGGTGTCGCGGCGAGTCTGGTTCACGCATGCTCTACCGGCCCCTATATATAAGGTATGGCCGAGCCGGACTCGGAATGGTGGCGCACCTGGTTCGGTCCGAGCTACCTCGAGCTCTACGACGAGACCTTGAGGGAGCGAACGCCCGTGGAGATCGATCAGCTCGAGCGCCTTCTCCGGCTTCGCCCGCCAGTCCAGATCCTGGACCTCCCGTGCGGCCAGGGCCGCCATGCCGTCGAACTGGCTCGCCGGGGCTACGCGGTGACCGGCGTAGACCTCTCACCGTATCTCCTCGAGGTCGCGAAAACCCGGGGAAGCGAGGCCGGCGTCCGTGTTGACTGGCGCCTCGGCGACATGCGACAGGCGACTGTTGGCGACCACTTCGACCTCATCCTCAATCTCTTCACCAGCTTCGGGTACTTCGCCGACGCAGCGGACGACCGGCTGGTAATTCGCGCCGCCGGAGCGATGCTCAAGCCGGGCGGACGGTTCCTCCTGGAAGTGGTCAATGGTGACCGGATCATGGCGAACTTTGAGGCACGCGAGTGGTTCACGGTTGGGCAGATTGCGGTGATGGAGCGGCGGTCGCTCGACGTTGCTACCCGCCGCTTGGTCGTGGAGCGAACGGTGAGCTCGAACGACGGCAGCGAGGTGACGGTCCACGCGCTCCGGCTGTATGGCGGACGCGACCTCCTCGAGATGCTGACGGCGGAGGGCTTCGCGACGGTCGATCTCTACGGTGATTGGAACGGCGAGCCGCTCACGGCCGAGAGCCTGCGAGTGCTGGCGGTCGGCACCAAAGCCTGAGCCAATCGTGATCAGGACGGTCTGGCAGGTCACCGTGATCGTGCCCGTCGAGTGACCGTCGCCGAGGGCGATGACCTCGATCAGGTTGAGGTCGTTGAGCTCGTTCTCTTCATCTTGCGGGGTCACGAACTTGAGATGCGCGAAGTGGTCCTCGTCGCTCTTGATCGCGGCGACGATCGGGGCGACGCTGCCATGGATTTGCGTGTGGGCCTTGGCCAGTTGCGACTGGACTTTGCCAGGCGCAACCTTCGAAGCGCTGACGGTCTGGGCCACCTGCGTGGTGCAGCCAGACTCGGCGGCGTTGAGCTTTACGATCAGGTCGTCGCCGGCTTTCTTGACGGCGCTGACCAGAATCACCTTCGAGTGGTCATCCGCCGGCTGGATCACGGCGACGGTCGCGTCTTTGTGGTCGCCGTTGGAGACGATCACGAGGGTCGTCGGGACGGCCGCCACCGTCAACACGCTCACCGCGGTGACCGTGATGATCCGCTGGCTGACCCAGGTCAGGAGAAGCGTGAACATTACGATGAGACCTCCTTGAGGACGGGGTCCTCTGCAAGGATGAACGCGCCATAAGGGAGCCCCATCGACGTCCGGGAGCGGCTGTCACCGGTCCGTGCCGGGGGTGGGAGCGAGCGCGACGGGTATGTGAGCTGGATGTAACCAGACGAGAAAGTTTTGGTTGACGCCTAAAGTCGAGCGCGGCTATACTTCAGCCCAATATGGGCTCCGGTCAGAGGGGGTGCAATCCATTTGTCGGAAATCAAGGTCCGCGAGAACGAGACCTTCGAGAGCGCCCTTCGACGCTTCAATAAGAAGATCAAGCAGAACGGCGTCCTCTCCGAGGTGCGCCGGCGAGAGCACTACGAAAAGCCCAGCGTGAAGCGCAAGAAGAAGATCGCGGCGGCGCGGAAAAGGCGGGCTCGCACCACGTAATCCGACCTCGCCCGCACGCGAGGGATCCCAGGTGAAGTGATGAGAGAGCGTGGCTCGTTTGCGATCGAGCGACTCCGGCGACGGGGGCGCCTGTTCGCGCGCGATCTTCGGCTCGGCCACATCGGCGGGCGTCGCTGGCCGCCCTATCTTCGCTCCGCGGCGGTGACGCTGATCCTGGCACTGGCGACGGCCCTCGTCGTCGCGCAGAACTTCCTGCCGAACCGCCTCAACCTGCGGGCCGGCGACGTCTCGAGCCAGGACGTGGTCTCACAGCAGTCGGTGCGCTACGAGAGCCAGACCAAGCGCGACGAGGCGCGCGCGGCCGCCACGGCGCAGGTGCCGGATCAATTCGATACGTCGGTCAGCATCCAGCAGCGACAGGCGATCGACTCACTGGCAACCAGGGTGGGGGACCTGCGCCAATCGTCGAGCTCCGGGCCTGATCGCTCCGCCCAGCTGAGCCTGCTGGAGCCGCAGCTCAGCGATGCGCAGCGTCAATACCTGCTGCAGGCCGACGGTGGCACGGTGGCCACCATCTTCAAGAGTGCAGGCGACATCCTGCAACAGCTGGAGAGCAATGGCATCAAGTTCGACACCTTAAAGAGCGCGCAGGACTCGGCACAAACGCGGGCCGCTGCCCTGCATCTCGATGCCACCGGCGCCTCGACCGTGGCCGCCCTGGTCCGCGCTCACTTGAAGGTCAACTTCCTGCAGGCCGAGACGGCGCTGAAGCGGCAGCAGGCAAGCGATGCCATCCCGCCCGTCTTCGTGAACGTCGCCCAGGGCCAGACCATCATTCGCTACGGCGATCTGGTGACGCCCTTCCAGCTGGAAGAGGCCCAGGCCGTTGGCCTGCTCGCACCCAGGACCGACTGGGCTCGAATCCTGGCGGTCTTCATGCTGGTCATCATTCTGTTCGCGGTCGCGCTCGGCTACCTGATGCAGTTCCGGCCGGCGATCCTCCGTGACCCGCGGCAGCTCGGCACGCTGGGCGGGCTGATGCTGCTGTTACTGGTCGTCGCCAAGCTCGCCGTTCCCCTCAACCCGGTTGCCCAATACCTCGTGCCGATGGCCGCCGTGCCGCTGCTGGTCGCCGCCCTGATGGACACCGGCCTGGGCATCATCGTGGCGCTGGCGGTGGGGTTGTTGACCGGCATCATCGCCGACAACGTCCTTCCCCTGACGCTCGTCGGATTCCTTGGCGGTTCGATCGGGGCGATCTACGTGCATCGACTCGAGCGGCTGGGGCAGTGGGTCACGGCCGGCATCCTGGTGGCCGGCGCGCAGTTCGTCACCCTCGTCTCGCTGTCGCTGATCGAACGGCACCAGTCGCTCGACGAGATCCTGTCCATCGGCGGACTCGCGCTGATCAGCGGCCTGCTCTCCGCCCTGATCGCGGGCGGAGCGCTCACCTTCCTCGGCGAGATCACGCAGGTCATCACGCCGATCAAGCTGATGGAGCTGATGACCCCCAACAATCCCCTGCTGAAACGGCTGATGATGAGCGCGCCGGGGACCTACAACCACTCGATCGTGGCCGCCAACCTGGCGGAAGCCGCGGCCGAGGCGGTCGGCGCCAACCCGGTGCTGGCTCGGGTGGGCTGCTACTTCCACGACATCGGCAAGATTCGCCGGCCTCATTTCTTCGTCGAGAACCAGGCGGACATCGGGAACATCCATGAGAACCTTTCGCCCACGACCAGCTCTGACATCCTGAATGCCCACGTCACCGATGGCGTCGAGCTGCTCAAGCAGTATCACTTTCCCACCGCCATCCGCGAGATCGTCCAGCAACACCAGGGGACCACGGTCAAGCGCTATTTCTTTCGGCAGGCGCTCGAACAGGGTCTGGACGTCCGGGAAGATGACTTCCGCTATCCTGGGCCGCGGCCCCGGACGAAGGAGGCGGCGATCGTGATGATCGCCGATACCGTCGAGGCGTCGGCCCGAACGCTCAAGTATCGGAGCACCGAAGGCATCCGCGACCACGTCCACCGGATGATCCAGGGATTTACCCACGACGGCCAGCTCGACGAATGCGACCTTTCCTTCCGCGACCTTCGCCTGGTGGAGGAGGCCATGGCCAATATGGTGGTCAGCATTTACCATGCCCGGATCGAATATCCGGCCGCCGTGGCCGAGACCCCGATCGCGGGGGCCGCGGTTGACACCGGGGGCGGCGGCCACGACGGGACCCTCGACGGCGAGGACAAGACGATTCCCCTCCCTCGGCCCGCAACGAGGCCTCGCCCGAGTACCTCCTGAATTCGGGCTGGCAGGCCGGGCGCAATGTTGGGCCTCCGGTTGCGATATGCCTACGTGCTGCTTTCGGGCTCCGTGATCGTGCTCGCCTACGTGGCGGCGGCCGCCGTGATCATCCCGGCCGCGTCGATGATTGGATTCGGAAAGATCCCCCGGCTTCTGCGCCGGGGCGTCAATAGCAGCAGGACCCGGACCCGGATGGAAGGCGTCGGCCTGCTGTTGATCGGGGCGTTCATCCTGGCTGATGCGCTGGCCGCTGACCTCGGCCGGCGGTCAGAGGTTCCCCAGGACTGGATCCTGCTGGTCTGGGTGCTCCTGGCGGCCGGGCTGATTGGGATCCGTTACATGGCCGGCCGGGCTGACCGTGCCGATCGCACCGCCCGCGCCCAAAGCAAGCCCGAAGAACCCGCCGCGTAGCCGAAGGCCCGGTTACGATAGACCCCGTGCTCATCCAGATGAGCCGTTGGGGTCCCGCATCGCTGGCCGCGGGTGTGGATCTGGATGGACTGAAGACCCTGTTGCAGGCGGGGGCCACGACGATGAATGTCCCCGCTGAGACGGTCACCGTCCTGACCTTGACCGGCGACGAGCACCTGCGGGAGTACAACCGTCGTTACCGCGGCCTCGATGAGGCGACCGATGTCCTCGCCTTCGCCGCCCAGGAAACGCCGAAGGACCAGCGATTCCAGGCGCCGCCCGGAACCGAGCACTGGCTGGGTGACATCGTGATCTCGTTACCCCGCGCGCGCCGGCAGGCAAGAGAGGCCGGCCATCCCGTCAACGACGAGGTCCGTCTGCTCGCCGTGCACGGCTTTCTCCATTTGCTCGGCTACGATCACGCCGAGGCGGCCGATGAGTCGTCGATGACGGCGCTCACCAGCCGCATCCTTGGGAGCTCAGCGTGACCCGCAGCTCCGACGCCGAGTTCGAAGCCGAACGGATCGGCAGCCCGAACCGGGCTCGCCGGATCGACATCCGGCGCACTCTGTACAGCTTCCGTCATGCCGGACGCGGGTTTGGCTGGGCGCTCAGCTCGCAGGCGAACCTGCGGGTTCACTTCGCCGCCGCCGCCATCGTGCTGGTCGGGGCGTTGCTCCTGCGCTTCTCGTCGATCGAATTCGTCGGCCTGACCCTCTGCTTCGCGATCGTCATCGCGGCCGAGCTCTTCAATACCGCGCTTGAGGTGCTGATCGACTACGCCTGGCCGGAGCATCATCCGATGATCGGGCGCGCCAAGGACGTGGCGGCCGCGGCAGTACTCGTGGCCGCCGTCGGCGCGGCCATCGTCGGCATCCTGTTGTTTGCGCGGCATCTCTTCCACCTGCCGTGAGTGGCGGCTCGCAAATCGTGATGGAAGCGCTCGACGCCCTGCGCGCCCGCGACTGGGAGGGATTCGCGCGCCGGTTGCATCCGGACGTGGTCCATCGCACGCCGGGCGTCCCCGAGCCGATCCTTGGGCGCGATGCGTTCGTGCTGCTGAGCCGTCAGGCGGTGGCGACGACTCCTGACGTGACGTTCGAGGTCGAACGCCTGGTGAGCCAGGGCGAGACGGTGGTGGTCATCGGGGAGTGGACGTATACCGGCCCGAATGGCAAGGTACGGCAACCGTCGGTCAGCGTGGTGGATTTGCAGGACGGTCTCATCGTCCGCGATCTGGAGTACGTCGGGCTCGCCACCTGAAGGGAGGGGCGCGTTTCGGAGTTACATTCCCGTGACGGCGCGGATCGCGGTCATCGATGACGAGGCGCCGAACCGGACCTACCTCGAGACCCTGCTCGGCAACGCAGGCTTCCACGTCCAGGCGGCGGCCGGCGGTAACGACGGCGTGGTGCTGGTCGAGAAGGAACGCCCGGATCTGGTCCTGGTCGATTTGATGATGCCCGAGGTGGACGGCTTCGCCGTGTGCGAGCGGATTCGCAAGGGCCCGGCCGGTGCCGACATCCAGATCGTCGTGCTCTCGGCACTCGATGGGCTCGACGCCAAGGTTCGCGCGCTGGAGATGGGCGCTGACGACTACCTGGTCAAGCCGGTCGAGTCGCGCGAGCTGGTCGCCCGCCTCAAGGCCATGCTGGATGGGGCGGAACGGCTGCGTCAACAGGGATCCCTGGCGCGCGGCCGGCTGACGGTGGTCGTCGGAGCAAAAGGCGGCATCGGGACGAGCACCGTCGCGATGAATCTGGCGGCGCTGCAGACCGTGGGCAAATCGCCGGAGGCGGTTGTCCTCGCCGACCTCGCGGTGCCGGTCGGGACACTGGGCAGCATGCTGAACATCCAGGTTCCGGACCAGTGGGCATGGCGGGAGGTGCTCGAAGACGGCGCGGCCAGCGTGCACCGCTTGTCGAGCTACTTGATGCGAAATAGCCAGGTGCCGCTCCGGCTGCTACCCGGTGTCCGTCGCGGCTCGAGCTACCGGGACATGCGTCCCGAGGCGATCAGTAGCTTCGCCACCTCGCTGCGCGGGCTCGCTGAAACCATCGTCGTCGACCTTGGCAATCAGCCCTCCCCGTTCGCGCCGCCGCTGCTCCGCGAAGCGGATGTGATCCTGGTCGTGGTCGAGCCGGAAGTCATCTGCCTCGAGTTGACCGGACAGTTCCTCAGCCGGCTGCGCGAGACCGGGATCCTCAGTCATCGCATTCGGCTGGTGATTTCCAATCCCCACGGGAGCTTGCAGCTGAGCCGGACGGAGGTCGCGACCGCCTTGAAGCTGGAGGTGGCGGCGATGATCCTCTACCAGCGCGATGAGTTTTCCGCGGCGAGCAAGCGTCGCTTGCCGATTGTCATCCAGCAACCGCAGGCACCGTTGGTGGGCCAGTTCAAAGAGCTGATGCAGGCGCTCGCCGCCGTCTGAACCTGCGTCGGTAAACTGAACGCTATTCGTACTCCTCCTTCTGCCGTCGAGCCACGCCGTCCCGCGCTCCTGCAACTCTCGGCCTTCCAGTATCCGGAGTTCCGCCGCTATTACGTCGGCCAGGCGGTGTCCGTCGTCGGCACCTGGATGCAAAACGTGGCGGCGGCCTGGCTCGTCCTGCAGTTGACGCACGACTCTGCCTTCGCACTGGCCCTGTTTGGGGCGTGCAGTTACGCGCCGGTGCTCGTCTTCGGCCTCTACGCCGGGACGCTGGTCGACCGGTTCCCGCGTCGCGACGTCCTGTTGGTCACGCAGGTCGTCTCGCTGGTTGGCGCCGTGATCTATGCCGTGCTGACGGCGAACCACACCATCAGCTTTCCGATCATCCTCGTCCTCGCAGCCGCTCTCGGCGTGAACCAGGCGCTGTACTTCCCGGCGCGCCAGGCGACGGTCCTCGAGATGGTGGGACGCGGCGAGCTCGCCAGTGCGGTCGCGCTCAACTCGACCGCGTTCAACCTGGCGCGCATCGTGGGGCCGGCCATTGGCGGCATCGTGATCGCGGCATTTGGCGTCGCCGCGTGCTTCTGGCTGAATGGGGCCAGCTATCTGGGGGTGATCGCGGCGCTGTTGACCATCCGTCGCCGTCCGCTGACCGCCGGACCGCTGCTGTCGGCGCTCGAACTGATCGTCGAGGCCTTGCGGTACGTCGCGCGAACCCCGGCGCTGGCCGGGCTCTTCTTACTGTTGTTCGTCGCCGGTACCTTCGGCGCCAATTTCAACCTCGTCCTGCCGCTCTTCACCCGCGTCACCCTGCACGCCAACGCCGACACGCTGGGATATCTCTTCGCCGCGCAGGGCGTCGGTGCGTTGATCGGTGCGCTCACGATGACGGCCGCCGGCCGGTTCCTGCTCCACCCGCGGCGGATCGTCCTGGGTGGGTTGCTCTTTGCGCTGATGGAGCTGGTCTTCCTGATGGTGCCTAATTTCACGCAGGCCATCGTGCTCCTCCTGGTCATCGGGTGGTCGTTTGCGGTCTACTCGATCGGCACCAACACCTACGTACAGGTGAGCTCGCCGGATCGAATGCAGGGCCGCATGGTCAGCCTCTACTCGGTGCTGTTCATCGGCACCACACCAGTCGGCAACATCTGGGCGGGAATCGTCGCACACCTCTTCGGGCCAACGGCCGCCGTCTGGCTGGGCGGCGCTCTGACGGGGGTGGCCGGGCTGGTGGTCCTCGGGTATTTTCTTTCTAGACGCGGTTGAAGTCGGTCATCGCCCGCTCGAGACCATGCTCGGCGGCAACCTGGACCGCGTCGGCCACCCGCGCCACGATTTCAGGGAGCTGTGCCCGCTCCGATTCCGTGAACGGGCTGAGCACGTAGTCGACGCCGTTACCGGGTGGGCGGCCGATGCCGACTCGGAAGCGGATGAAATCTTTGCTGCCAAACGACTCGATCACCGAGTCCATCCCGTGATTGCCTGCCGAGCTGCCGCCGCGGCGGATCCGCAGCCGGCCGAACGGTAAGTCGAGGTCGTCGTGGACGACGAGGACGCGATCCAGCGGGATGTCGTACTTTGCGCGCAGAGCTTTGGCGGCCAGACCAGAGAGGTTCATCATGGTCTGCGGCTTCGCCAGCACCAGCTCCCTATCGCCGAGCCGGATCTTGCCAGTCAGCGATTTTGCCGCCCGATCGGTGATCCGCCCACCGCGACGGCGAGCCAGCTCGTCCGCCACCAGGAAACCCAGATTGTGACGGGAGCGTTCGTATTCGCGGCCGGGATTGCCAAGCCCGATCACCAGCCAGCGATCGGTGGCAGCGGGAGCCCTGGGTTTGCGGCGGAACATCGCCCGTAGCGTAAAGCACCCAAAAGGGCCCCTCGCCGCCGCCGTTGCACTTCCGCCAGCCGTGGACGTCCTGCACCGTCCCGTGAGCCCTCGAACGATTCGCGCCTGCCTGTGGGCGGCGGGACTGTGCGCCCTGCTCGGCGCCGCCGTCATCTGGGTCGGCCCGGCACAGCCCTACCAGGCGCCCTGGGCCTGGATCAGCTTCATCGGCATGTGCGTGATCGACGACTTCGTGCTGGGGTCGAAGGAAGGGGCCGAAGTGAGCGAGTTGCCCAAGGTCGCCCTGCTCGCGGCGGTCATCGTCTTTCGACGTCACCCCGAGCTGACCGTGCTGGTGGCGCTCACGGCTGCACCGATCGCCAGCCTGGTCAAGGGTCAACGCTGGTCGACGCAGGTGACCGCGACGGCCCATTGGGTGCTGGCCGCGGTCGCCGGGGCGGCGGCCTTTCGCCTGGTGGGCTTCGAAGATCCGCCGCATTTTCTGGTCGCGACCGTCGCGTTGATGGCGGTCCACTACGCCCTCGGACCGGCCCTGAGCGCCTGGCTCGAGGCAAGATTCGCCGGCGTGCCCTTCGCTGACACCTTCGCCGGGCATCGCCGGCTTGCGATCCCGTTGCAGGTGTCGGGCGCGCTCCTCGCGCTGGCCTGGCGCACCTCGTGGCTCGAGCCGGCCGCGCTCAAGGTGGCCGACGGCGCGCTGGTCACGGTCGCCGGCATCTTCGTAGGGTTTCTGCTGGGCGGGCGCTCGAGCCGAGTGTTCGCACCGGGCACGCCGATTCCGCTGCGCCCGCTGGTCGCGGCGGGAGCGGTCCTGCTGGTTGGCGAGATCACACCCTCGCCCTGGTCATGGCTCCTCCCCCTGGGGCTCGCGGTCGCGGCCGGGATCTGGGCCACCTGGCGCCGGGTGTTTCCGGTTGCGTGCGGCGCGCTGGGCGCCTACTGCAACGAGATCGTCCGCGCGGCCAACGGCGGTCGGATGCCGGTCGACGGCAACGGCGTGCTGGCGGCCGTCGGCGACCGGGCCGGCAGCTACGTCCTCGCGGGCCCCCACACGAATTTCGCCTGGCTCGACGATCGATTTCACCTTCCCCCACCGTTCCCCGGGATCGCGAGCGGCGGCGACATCCTGATCGCGATCGGGATGGCCTGGTTCGTCGCCTCGTTGATGCTGCGACCCGCGGCAACCGCCGCTGGCGAGCTTGCGGTGGACGACGGGCGGGACCAGGCGGAGGCCTCGCAGGCGTCCGACGCCGCCGCAGCCTGAGGCGCCAACTAACCTGAGGCCGATGCCGCTGCTGGGAACCAGCTTTACCAAATGGCGGGCCGAGGCGCTGGGTCTGGATTATCAGTCGGCGTTTACGCGGACGTGCCAGATGGGCTTCGACCTGATCCGGCTTTCGGCCTCCTGGCAAGAGCTGCATCGGTTTGGATATGCCGACCTGGACTGGCTACTCGCCCACGCCCAAGCCGCCGGCCAGCGGGTGGTCCTGACGATCGGCATGAAGGCGCTCGGCTGGCCGGAATTCCATCTACCGACGGGCCTTTGGCCGGGCGATCCGAACGTCCAGCAGCGGGCAATCGTCCACGTGGGGCAGGTGGTCAGCCGATTCCGCCATCACCAGGCGGTGGTCGCCTGGCAGGTGGAGAACGAACCATTCAACCGGGCGGGACCGAGTGCCTTGTGGCTGCCGCGGGCGAGCGTCCGGCGCGAGGCTCGCCTCATCCGGTCGATCGATCCCCGACGCCCGCTGGTGGTGACGACGTTTGCCCACTTCGACGAAGGCCTGGATCGATCCTCCAGCAGGCATCAGTCGCGCTGGCTGCGACGTGTCGGCCTTGCCATTCCGGCGGAACGCGAAGCTCTGGCCGTGCTGGGGAGGGGCGATGTCCTGGGACTGGACGTCTATGCCGCGATCGGCTTTCTGGACGACGGCGGGCAGGAACGGGTCGCGCACGCGATGCCCGACCAGGTCGACTTGGTGGCGCGCTGGCGCCGGATCGCGCAACGCCAGGGCAAGCGCCTCTGGGTGACGGAAGCGCAGGCCGAACCCTGGGAGGCGCGGCGGCAAACGCACGCGGACCCGCGAAGCGTTCAGCCAGACCAAATCGCCCGCCTGGTGGGGCGGCTCGCCGGAACCGGGGCGGAGGCGATTCTGCTATGGGGGAGCGAGTACTGGCTGTGGCGTGCGGACAACGGTGACCCGCGCTGGGTCGAGGCGGTGTCATTAGTCCTCAAGACCCTTGCGCGACCTTGAGTGGCATGGTTTCTTGATCGGCACATGCAGGTCTGGGCGATCATCGTCGCGCTGCTGGCGCCGGTCTCCACCATGGGGCAGCTGCCCGCGACCGGCCCACCGTCACCAACCGTCCAGGTCTATGAGCGGGCGCGCCCGGTGCCGCCCACCATCAAGGCGCGAGCTGCGATCGTGCTCGACCTCGATACCGGCAGCACCCTTTACCAGCTCGACCCGCACGGGCGTCACGCGCCGGCCAGTCTCACCAAGGTCGTGACCGCGCTGGTCGCCCTTGACCATCTCGGTCTCGACCAGGTCGTGACGGTCCCCGCATCGATCAACCAGCTGCCGTGGGACTCGACCCGGATGGGGCTGCGCGTTGGCGAGCGGGTGAGCGTGCGCGAGCTGATGGATGGCCTCTTCCTCAACTCCGGCAACGATGCCGCCATCACATTGTCCGAGGCGGCCACGCCGCGCGCGACGTTCATCGGGCTCATGAATGCGAAGGCGGCGGCGCTCGGGATGGTCGACTCGCATTTCGTGAACCCGATCGGTCTCGATGACCCGGGCCATGTGACCTCGGCCGCCGACCTGGCGAAGGCGGCCATCGAGCTGGAGACGCGCTTCCCCATGGTGGCGGCGATCGCGACGGCGCCGAGCCTGACCCTGCCGGCGACGGCGACCCACCGTGCGTACAACCTTTACAACCTCAACCAGCTGATTCGGACCTATCCCGGCGCGACCGGTCTCAAAACCGGGTGGACCGGGCAGGCGGGCGGGTGCCTGATCGCCACGGCCACCAGGGATGGCCGCCACCTGCTGGTGATCGTGCTGGGATCGCCGCGCATCTTCGACGAGGCCGCCGGGCTGCTGGACTTCGGCTTCGCCAGCGTTTGATCGCGGCCGGCCGATGGTAACCTGATCGGGCACGCCCCGGGTTTTTGCCGTGGGCGCATTTTTGCGTGGCCGCAATTTCATGACCGACACCCTGCTCGAACTCATCGATCGCCTTCCGGCTCGCGAACGGCTGGAGGGCTGGTGGAACGCGCCCGGGGCCCGACTCGACGCCCATGGGCTGCCGGCCAGCGCCATGCCGGTCTTCGCCGTCTGGCTGGCGATGCGGTCGCGTCGCCCGGTGCTAGCCCTGGTTCCGGATCCCGAAGGCTCCTTCCAGGAGGCGGGTGCCTGGTTTCGCGAGCAGGCAAGCACGGTGGTCTTCCCGGCCGTCGAGACCCTGCCCTTTGATCGGCTCGCGCCCGACGAGGAGACGGTGCGGCGGCGACTCCAGGCAATCGATGCCTTACGGAGCGGCGGCCCGCTGGTGGCGTTCAGCTCCTGGACGGCGATGACGCGACCGACCCTACCGGCGGAGGCGCTCGGGACCTGGAGCTTGACCCTCAAGCTTGGCCAGAAACACTCGACCGAAGATCTCCTGCGCCGCCTGATCACGATGGGCTATCGCCGGGAGCCACTGGTCCAGTCCCGCGGCGAGTTCAGCCATCGGGGCGGCATCCTCGATGTGTATCCACCCGACCGGCGGCGCCCGCTCCGTGCCGAGTTCTTCGGCGATGAGATCGAGTCGCTGCGCGAGTTCGACGTCGAGGGCCAGGGGTCAGTGGGCAGCGTGGTCGAGGCTCGCGTCCTTCCCGCCGCGGAGCTGATCCTGACCGGTGAATCGATCGCCGCGGCCGAGGCGGCGCTGCGCGGGCTCGATTTCAGTGACGCGCTGCCCGAGGTTCGTGACCAATGGCTGGCCGACGTCGAGCGGGTTCGGTCGGGCGCCTACTTCGACGGGATCGAGGGCTTTCAGGCGTACCTCGATCCGTCCCAGCCGACCCTTCTCGACCATCTTCCCAACGATGCCTTGATCTTGTCGATCGACGGAGGGCGATCGGTCGCGCAGGCCGAGCAGCGCGAGGAGGAGCTGCGCGAGCTGGTGGCCGTCGAGCTGGAGCGCGGCGAGCTGCCGCAAGGGCTCCGGCCCGGGCTGGTGTCGATCGCGAGCTTGCGCCGGGCGGCCGACGCCTGGCGCACGATCGATGTGGCGCGCGGCGGCGGGGACCAGGGGTCGCTCGACCTGGGGTTTGAGGCGGTCGACGCCTACGCCGGCCGGATCGACGCCTTCTCCGATCGGGTGCGGACCGACGCTCGCGAGAAGTCGCGCGTCCTGATCGTGACCCAGCAGGAGCCGCGGCTGCGGGAGCTCCTCGAGGACCGCGATGTCTACCCGGCCGGCGGCGTGTTCGTCTGGGCGCAGACGCCACTCATGCCCGGGTTGGTGGTGCTCGGGAACCAGCCGGTGGCCCAGGGCTTCCGGCTGCCGTCGCAGCAACTCGAGGTCTACGGCGACACCGACCTCTTCGGTGGTCTGCGCCAGCGGGTCCGCCGCGGCGTGGTTCGAGCGCGCAGCGCGACCTTCCAGCTGGAGTTCGAACCCGGCGACCTGATCGTTCACGTCGACCACGGCATCGGCCGCTTCGTCGGCATGCGCCTGATGGGAGAGGACGGCCAGGAGCGCGAGTACATGCAGCTGGAGTACGCCGAGGGTGACAAGCTGTATGTGCCGGTCGAGCATTTGGACCGGGTGCAGAAGTACGTCGGTGGCGGCGACGCCGCGCCGAAGCTGCAGCGACTGGGCTCGGGCGAGTGGGATCGGGCGAAACGCAAGGTCCGCGAGTCGGTCGAGGCGGTGGCGCGCGACCTCCTGGATCTCTATTCGAAGCGCCAGCTGGTCGAGGGCCACATCTTCTCTGAGGACGGTCCCTGGCAGCAGGAGCTCGAGCAGTCGTTCCCCTACGACGAGACGCCCGACCAGATCCGGGTCATGGAAGAGATCAAGGCGGACATGGAGGACTCGCGCCCGATGGACCGGCTGGTCTGCGGCGATGTCGGCTTTGGGAAGACCGAGCTGGCGGTGCGCGGCGCGTTCAAGGCGGTGATGGACGGCAAGCAGGTGGCGATCCTGGTGCCGACCACCGTCCTCGCGCAGCAACACTTCCTCACGTTCCAGGACCGCTTCAGGCCCTTCCCGGTGAAGGTGGAGATGCTCTCCCGCTTTCGCTCGGACGCCGAGGCGACCGAGATCTTGCGGCGTTTGCAGCTGGGTGAGATCGACGTCGTGATCGGCACCCACCGGCTGTTGCAGAAGGACGTGCGTTTCAAGGATCTCGGGCTGGTGATCCTCGATGAGGAGCAGCGATTCGGGGTGATGCAGAAGGAGAAGCTGAAGCAGCTGCGGGCCTCCGTCGATGTGTTGTCCCTGTCGGCGACGCCGATCCCGCGCACGCTGCACATGTCGCTGGCCGGGATCCGCGATCTCTCGGTGATCCAGACGCCGCCGGAGGAGCGGCTGCCGATCAAGACGTTCGTCACCGCCGACGACGACGACCTGATCAAGGAGGTCATCCAGCGCGAGCTGCAGCGGGGCGGCCAGGTCTTTTACGTCTACAACCGGGTGCAGACCATCAAAAAGGCCGAGGAGCGGGTGAAGAAGCTGGTGCCGCAGGCGCGCGTCCTGGTGGGGCACGGGCAGATGCCGGAGACCACGCTGGCCGAGGTGATGGTCAAGTTCGTTCGGGGCGAGGCCGACGTGCTCGTGTGCTCGACGATCATCGAATCGGGATTGGACATTCCGAACGCCAACACCATCGTGGTGGTGGACTCGCATCGGATGGGGCTGGCGCAGCTGTATCAGTTGCGCGGGCGTGTGGGACGCGCCGGGCAGCGCGCCTACGCCTACTTCCTCTACAACCCATTGAAGTCGCACTCGGAAAACGCCGACAAGCGATTGGACGTCATCTCTGAATTGCACGACCTGGGGTCCGGCTTCAAGCTGGCGTTGAAGGACCTGGAGATTCGCGGCGCGGGCAACTTGCTGGGCGTCGAGCAGCATGGGGCGATCGCCGCGGTTGGCCTCGAGCTGTACAACACCATGCTGCGCGAGGCGGTGGAATCGCAGAAGACCGGGACGCCGGTCGAGATGCCGGCCGGTCTCACCCTGGATCTGCCGATCGAGCACTTCCTGCCGCGCGAGTACGTGCCCGACGAGAAGCTGCGGCTGCAGGTCTACCACGACCTGGCGGCGGTCGAGGACGAACAGGGCCTGGAGGCGGCCGAGCGCAACCTGGCGGATCGGTTCGGCAAGCCGCCCCCGCCGGTGCGCAACCTTCTTTATGCGCTGCGGGTCAAGTTACTGGCTCGGTCCGCCGGCCTGGCGGCGATCGAGAGCGACGGCGATTGGCTGGTGATGCGCCTGCCGGCCGGCTGGAATGGCGACGAGCGCCGGTTGGAGGCGCAGTTCCGCTCGATCCTCTACGTGCGCTTCGGCAAGGTGCGGATCTCGCTGACCCAGGCCGGCGCGCAATGGAAGGAACGGCTGGTCGACGTGCTCGGAGAGGTCGAGCGGCTGGGGCGCGTGGCCCTAGCCGTCTAAAGTGATTCGGTTGAATACGCGGCGCGTCCACACCACCGGACGCAAGTGGGAGCGGATGGTTGGGTATGCGCGCGCCGTGCGCGTGGGTCCGGTGATCGAGATCTCGGGTTGCGCGCCGACTGCGGCTGATGGATCGACCGTGGGCGAGGGGAATGTCTATGAGCAGACGCGGCAGTGCTTGCGGGTGATCGGTGAGGCGCTCGCCGCCGTCGGCGCCGGCTTCGATGACGTGACGCGGACCAGGATTTTTACGACCGTGCCGCGCCGGTGGCGCGAGATCGGCCGGGCTCATGGCGAGGTCTTCGACGCGATCAAGCCGGTGACCTCGCTGGTCGGGGTACGCGGGCTGCTCGACCCGAAGTGGCTGGTGGAGATCGAGGCCAGCGCCTATCGTGTCGAATAGAGGGGCGCGCCGGCGCGCGCTCTGGGGCGTGATTGGCGCCGTCTTCCTGGTCAGCACCGGCGTCGGCTCGGTGCTGCCGATCCTGCCACTGTTCCTGCGTGAACGCGGCGGATCTTACGCGCTCGTGGGCGTCGTGGTGGGGGCGAACCTGGTCGCGCAGTTCGTTGGCCAGTATCCCGCCGGTCGGCTTTCCGACCGGTTCGGTCGCGCCCCGCTCATGATCGGCGGGCTGGTGGTCGCCGGTGCCGCGATCGCCGCCTTCGCCCTGCCGGTATCCATTGGCTGGCTGATCGGCTTCCGGGTGATCCAGGGTCTGGGCGCCGCTGCGTTTCGCCCGGGCTCGCGGGCCGTCGTCGCCGACCTGGTGCCGGATGGCGAGCGCGGCATCGCCTATGGCTGGTTGTCAGGCGCGGACATGGGTGGCCTGATCTTTGGACCGGCGCTCGGCGGCGTCCTGGCTGTCTTCGGACGAGCGATCGTCTTCGAGTTCACCGGGATCGCGGTGTTGCTCGCCGCCGTGGTGGTGGCGTTCGCGTTGGATGCGCGGCGAGGTCCGATCAGCGCCCCCGCGATGGCCATGCGGGTCATCCACGACGACGCCCGGCGCGCCGGGGCGGCGGCGATGCGAGGCGTGGTGATGCTGGCGTTCAGCATCGGGTTGGTGTACGGGGTCTACAACGTGATCTGGAGTCTGTTAATGAAGACGATCGGGGCGACCGACTGGCAGGTCGGCCTGTCCTTTTCACTCTTCGCGCTGCCATTGGTGCTGACCGCGCCGCTGGCGGGCTGGGCCTCGGATCGTCTCGATCGCCGCTGGCTGGGCGCCGGCTCGACCGCGTCGACGGCGATCATCGCGCCGATCTATCCCTTCTTGCACAGCATCCCGGCGGTGATCGGGGTAGGCGTGGTCGAAGCCTCGACCGCGGCCTTTGCCGAGCCGGCTATCAACTCCTTCCTGATGAGCTCGGTTGCCCCCGATCAACGGGGGCGCGCAGCCGGCACGGTGGGCACCGCGGAAACCGCCGCCAAAGCGATCGGGGCGCTGGTCGGCGGCGGACTGTTTGGGCTTGGGGTCTGGGTTCCGTTCGTGGTCTCCGCGGTCGCCGGGCTGGCCCTCGTCCTGCTCGGCCTGCCGTGGCTGCGCGCGGCCGGACGGGATGCCGCCATGCGCCCGGCCGTAGCGGTTGCCGGAAATGGCTGACGACGTCGAGCGGCTCGCCGCGTTGGTCGAGGTGGTGCGGCGGCTGCGCTCGCCATCGGGCTGCCCCTGGGATCGCGAGCAAACCCACGCATCCCTGCGCGCCACGCTGCTCGAGGAGGCGTACGAGGTGCTCGAAGCCATCGACGAGCGCTCGATGGTCAAGCTTCGCGAGGAGCTCGGCGACGTGCTGTTGCAGGTGCTGATGCAGGCCGAAATCGCCTCGGAGGCGGAGGAGTTCTCCCTGGGTGACCTCGCCGACACGGTGCGCGAGAAACTGGTCCGCCGCCACCCGCACGTGTTCGGTTCCACCACCGTCAGCGGTTCCGAGGAGGTCCTGCGGAACTGGGAGGCGATGAAGGCGAAAGAATATGGCCGGGAGTCCGCGCTCGACGGTGTGCAGCGGTCGCTGCCCGCCTTGCAGTGGGCCTGGTCGCTCCAGCGGCGAGCGGCCAACGTCGGCTTCGACTGGCCGGACGTCGAGGGCGCGCTCGACAAGGTCCGGGAGGAACTGGACGAGTTGCGTCAGGCGCCCACCGTCGAGGAGCGGGAGGCGGAATTTGGCGACTTACTGTTCACCCTGGTCAATGTCGCCCGCAAGTTGGGGATGAACCCGGAGGACGCCCTCCGGGGGACGACCGGGCGGTTCGAGGCGCGGTTTCGCATCATGGAGCAGCAGGCCAAAGTGGAGGGAAAAGCGCTCAAAGACCTGCCGATCGACGAGCTCGACCGGTACTGGGAGGCCGCCAAACGCAAGGGGTAACGGCGTCGGCGGCCTTGCCAACTCCGGGGACCCTGCCTATAATCTGTCCGTTTTCGGGCCGGCTTGACTATCCAACGAACCCAGATCACGTCTTGAGCACCTCCGAACCCAAAGCCTCCCGCGCAAAGGTCCACCTCGGCGCGCCCGATCGGCTGATCTGGCTTGTCGTCGGGGCGATCGTTCTCTGGGGAGTGTGGGCATTCGGATCGGAGCTGATGCTGAACCTGCGGCTGAGCCACGAGGTGCAGACCCTGCGTGACGGCAACGCGCAGCTGGCCGCCTCGAACGACCAGACGCGAAAGGAAGTCTCGGTGGCGGCCTCGCCCGCGGCCATGGAGGAGGCGGCCCGCAAAGCGGGCTTCGCTCGGCCCGGCGAGCAGGTTTATGTCATCGTTAAGCCAAGCGACTCGGCAGCAGCGGCGGCCGTCGGGGAATCGGTCGCGCCAAGCACGGTGCCGAGGACGGTGGCGCGGAAGGCGACGACCAAGCACGCCGGCGGCGTGATCGACGCAGTCGAACAATGGTGGAGGAATTTATGGCATTAGGAGGGACCGCGGGTTAGGTGGCAGTGACGCCTGGGACGGTGGTGGAAGGGACGGTCGTCGGGATAACGAATTTCGGGGCTTTCGTACAGATCGACGGAGCGGGGACGGGACTGGTTCATATTTCTGAGATCGCGAACGAGTATGTCCGCGATGTCAACAACCACGTCAAGATGAACGAGAAGGTCAAGGTCAAAGTCCTCAATGTCGACTCGACCAACGGCAAGATGGACCTCTCGCTCAAGCAGGCTGCGGTGCCAGATGGGCCGGTCGGGATGTCGGCGCCGGTGCTACCGCGCTCGTATCGACGAGGTGGTCGGGGCAAGCGAGAGCTCCCGGAAGGGGCGGATCCGGTGTTCGAGGAGAAGCTGTCCAAGTTCTTGAAGACCAGCGAAGAGCGCCTGCTCGACATCAAACGCAACATCGAAGCGAAGCGAGGCGGGCGCTTCAAGTAGGGCGTACGCCGCCGGCTTGACGGACGCAATCCGCCACGCTTAGAATTACCGTCTCGCCTCGTAAGAGGCTGCGCGCGGCGTGGAGCAGTGGAAGCTCGTCGGGCTCATAACCCGAAGGTCGCGAGTTCGAATCTCGCCGCCGCAACCAAGCTAATAAAAGAGGAGCCCCGTTCGGGGCTCCTCTTTCATCGTTCGGATCATTCCTCTATTCCGCAGTGGTGGTCCGGGCGGTGATGATCGCCCACTCGGACCGCTGCGCCAGCGTTGTGGCACGGTCCTGCGCCAGCCGCTCTTCCAGTTGTTGCAGCCCCAGGCGGTACTCCAACGGCGGCAGCATCCCCAGGGTCGAGATGTATCGCCCGCGCACGCGATCGACTACGTCGGCGATATCCAGCCGGCGAACCTCCTCGCGCACCTCGACCCGGACCTCCGCGAAGCCGGCGCGGCATAGCTCCGCGGTCAGGACCTCCGCCGAAGGGAACCGCGGACGATCAATCATGGGAATACTCGGAAAGTAGGCGTTCAAATAGAACTCGGCGACGTGCCGCGGCGTAAACGTCCAGACACTGAGCTGCCCACCGGTCCCTAGCACCCGATGTGCCTCCCGAAACGCGCGAACCCGCTGGCGCAGCAGATGCACCACCATCACCATCACCACCAGCGCCGCGGCGCGGTCAGCCAGCGGCAGCCGGTAGGCGCTGCCACGCAGCCACTCCACGCGAGCTGCCGCGTCCTTTGACCGCGCCACCTCCAGCATCCGCGCCTCCGCATCCACGCCGACCACGCGGGCGGGCGTCAGCGCCGCCAGGGGCAGCGTCAATCGCCCGGTCCCGCAGCCGACGTCGACAACCAGATCGCTCGCCCCTAGCCCAGCCCCGCGCAGCATCTGCTCCAGCCGCGTCCGATCTGCTGACGACAGCGGCCGAAGCGCGTCATACCGTGGCGCAATTTGGGCAAATGATGGCGACATCCTTGCTAAACTAACCGATGCTCTGGGCGGAGTAGCTCAGTGGTAGAGCAACCGGCCCATACCCGGTATGTCGCAAGTTCGATCCTTGCCTCCGCCATTGCCTCCGTACTTGTGATGCTTCCCAATCGCGTCGCCATTGCGATCAGTCTGCATCGCATCCTCGTCCCGGGTGAGCGCGTGGTCGTCGCGGTTTCCGGTGGACCCGACTCGCTGGCGCTACTCTCCATTCTGCGCGAGATCCTGCCCGCGCTCCCGCTGCACCTGACGGTCGCGCATTTCGATCACGGCTGGCGTCCGGACAGCAGGGCTGACCGCGACTTTGTCGCGTCAATCGCCACCAGGTGGGGCTATGACT
>VBJI01000238.1 GCA_005880875.1 Chloroflexota bacterium | reverse complement strand
ACGGACCCACTTCGACAGCGGACCGACGACCTCGTAGGGCACCATCGCGACGCGCGCGTAAAGATCTGCTTCCGGCCGCGCTCGCGCTGTGTAGACCTGCTCGTCGACGTAAGCATTCACATGCCAATCGTTCGGTTCGGCCACGGCCAGCACTCGCTGTTGCATCGGAACCGTCAGCTCGCACCGATACCAGACCTCGCCGCTGGCGATTTCGCGGACGACCGCACCCTGGTAGTTGATGATCGGCCCGTCAAGGCCGAGCGGTTCTGCGTAACGCAGGGAGGACTTGAACATCCGACCGGTCGCCAGCACGACCAGGACGCCCGCCGCGACCGCCGCTCTGACGGCGGCGACGTCCCGAGGATCCATCTCGAGCCGCTCGTTGACCAGCGTGCCATCCAGATCGATGGCCAGCAGCCGGATCGGCACTTCAGCGGCGGACGGCGAGCGCTTCCGGGTTGACCAGGTTCGGCGGTGTCTGACCGTCGACCGCCGCGATCAGGTTTTTCGCCGCGGTCTCCGCCATGGCCGCGCGAGCCGTCACCGTCGCACTCCCCAGGTGCGGCAGCAGGACCGCGTTCCAGCAGTCCGTCAAGCCGGGTTCGGTCTTCGGCTCGTGCTCGTAGACGTCGAGCCCAGCACCCTTGATCCAGTGTTCTTTGAGAGCCCGCACCAGCGCCTTTTCGTCCACGATCGGACCCCGCGCCGCATTGATCAGGTAATGCTCCGGCCCCATTAGCTTCAACTCGCGCTCGCCGATCAGGTGGCGGGTTTGGTCATTGAGGTCGGCGTGGATGGTGACATAGTCCGCCTTGCGCAAGAGCTCGTCGAGCGGCACGTACTGGGCGCGCAGCGACGACTCGATCTCGGGGCTGGCTCTTCGCGCGTCCGAATACAGGATCGACATATCGAAGCCGAGGCCCCGGCGGGCAACGGCCTGGCCGATCCGCCCGAAGCCGACGATGCCCAGCACCCGGCCAGCCACATCGGTTCCGAGCAGCAGGTCGGCTTTCCACCCCTTGAACTTGCCTTCGCGAAGAAACGTGTCGGCTTCGACCACCCGGCGGGCCACGGCCAGCAGCAGGGCGAAGGCGAGGTCGGCGGTCGCCTCGGTCAGCACCCCCGGGGTGTTGGTCACGAGCACGCCCCGCCTGGTGGCGGCGGCGAGATCCACGTTGTTAAACCCAACCGCGTAATTCGCCACCACCCGAAGCTGCGGGGCCACCGCCATGATCTCGTCGGTGATCGGCACGTTGACCATCCCCACGATGCCAATCGGGTCGGTGTCGCGAATGTGCTGCTTGAGGGTATCCGGCGGCATGCCTTCCGCCTCGAGCATCGTCACCTCGAAGCGCTCGCGTAGCATGTCGATCCCCGGCGAGGGCAGCGGGAGAGTGACGAAGACCCGGCTCATCTGGGGCGCCGAACGCGCAGGTCCAGAAGCATGACTTCCATAGCGAGTCGAGGATTCACATTCTGATCGATCAGCAGCTGGGTTCGCTGGGCCGCCGCGAGTGCGGTCCGGACATGGTTGGCGGGAACCCGTCCGACCCAGGTCTCCAGCGCCGCCTGTCGTAGGTGAGCACCCCGTCGACATCCTCGAAGGCCAGGGCGACCAGCTCCTCGGCCCATCGGTCCAGCCTCGAGATCCAGTCACGATCCAGCATCGCCCGCACCGCCCATCCCGGTCGGCCATGCGCCAATCCGGCCAGGGCTTCCGCCTCATCCGGATTACCACTCCGCGAGGCGATGAAATCGGCCAGTCTCGACCGACCGACGGCCGACAGGGCGATCAGCTGGCACCGCGAGAGGCAGGTGGGCAGCAGATGATCGGGATACGCCGTGGTCAGCACGAGCACGGTATTGGGCGGCGGTTCCTCCAGCGTCTTCAACAGGCAGTTCTGGGCCGCTTCCGTCATCCGTTCGGCGTTCGCCAGGAGTGCCACCCGGAGCGGCGCGACAAACGGCTTGAGGCTCAGAAACTGCTGCAGAGACTGATCGTGCGCCTGCGCGCCCCGTTCCGGATGAAAGCGAATCTCGTCGATGCTGATTGCCTCCGGTCGATCGTCCGACCAGAAGTCGGGGTGGACCTCGAGCCGAGACGGCTGACCCGCGCCGAGCAGCACCTCCTCGGCGAGGGCGCGCGCCACGGTGGCTTTGCCAATGCCTTCCTCCCCGATCAGGCAGTAGGCATGCGCGAGCCGACCAGCATCCCGATGGGCGCGGAGAGTGCTGATCGCGCGTTCATGGCCCGCTACCGCCGCAAAGCCGCGCACCACGGTGGCGGCCGGTCCCGCGCGGCGCGTTCGGGTTGCTGGCATCGCCGCCCACCTTAACAAGTCTTTCCTTGACGCTGCGTTAGCTCACTCTTATTCTGTAGGCGTTTCCGACAGCACCATTGTCACGTCGTCGCATTCCGTCACGCCAAAGTCGCGCTTCACGTCATAGCCCAGATATCGATGGATGCGGAAGACACAGAGAAGCAAAACAAGATTCGCGAATTGCTAGCGGTCGTGGCCAAAGGCAAGAAAGGCATCAACGAGTGCCGCTACCAGACCGACTGCGAGTTCGCGCACGAGTGCCCCGGGACCTGCTGAGCTGACCCCCTGCTATAATCCATAAAGTTTCCTTTATATGGGGTCTTCGCCACTTCTCTCAAACCCGTCCTTGCGCGAATTTCGCGCCCAAGCTGGCACCTGCGAATGCTGCGCCGTGGACAGGCCGTGCGCGCTCATCGGGTGGGTCGCGCCGTTTACTACTCACTCAACCGCGAGGGCCTCAGCGCCTTCCATCGAGAACTGACGACCCTGATCGCGCCCCGACCACGGGTCCGGGCGCTGCAACACGAATGGAGCGAGGTGTAACAAGCGATGGCAGCAAAGAACGGCAGTCGACACAACGGACGGGTGGCTCGGACGACCACCGTCCGCAGCGATACGCGGTCCCGGCGGAAGGTTCGGGTGGCGATCCTCGGGGTCGGCAACTGCGCCTCGTCGCTGGTGCAGGGCATCGAGTACTACCGCAACGCCAAACCCGGCACGTCCATCCCCGGCTTGATGCACGTCGACCTCGGCGGTTATCACATCCGCGACATCGAATTCTCAGCCGCCTTCGACATCGACAAGGACAAAGTCGGCAAAGACCTGGCTGAGGCCATCTTCTCCGGCCACAACAACACCGTGAAGTTCGCCGAGGTACCTCATCTCGGGGTTAGGGTCGAGCGCGGCATGACGCACGACGGCCTGGGCAAATACCTTTCCGAGATCATCACCAAGGCCCCCGGGCCAACAGCCGACATCGTCGGGATCTTGAAGGCGACTAAAACCGACGTGGTCGTGAACTATCTTCCGGTAGGCAGCGAGGAAGCCGTCAAATGGTATGCGGAGCAGGTGCTCGATGCCGGCTGCGCCTTCGTCAACTGCATGCCGGTCTTTCTGGCCCGCGAGCCATACTGGCGTGGACGCTTCGAGAAACGGGGCATTCCGATCATCGGCGATGACATCAAGTCGCAGGTCGGCGCCACGATCGTCCACCGCATCCTCACCCGCCTCTTCGAAGACCGGGGCGTCAAGCTGGAGCGGACCTACCAGCTGAACTTCGGCGGCAACACCGACTTCTTGAACATGCTGGAACGGGAGCGCCTCGTCTCGAAGAAGATCTCCAAGACGAACAGCGTGAAGTCGCAAATGAAGACCGATATCGGCGCCGACAACATCCATATCGGACCCTCCGACTACGTGCCCTGGCTGGGCGACCGTAAGTGGGCCTACATCCGGCTGGAAGGCCGATCGTTCGGCGACGTGCCACTGAACGTCGAGCTGAAGCTGGAGGTCTGGGATTCACCGAATTCCGCCGGCGTCGTGATCGACGCCATCCGATGCTGCAAGCTCGGGCTCGACCGAAAGCTCGGCGGCGCGCTCGACGGGCCGTCGTCGTACTTCATGAAGTCGCCCCCCACCCAGTACACCGATGGGGTCGCGCATCAGCTGACCGAGGCGTTCATCGCCGGAACGGCAGCGAACGGTCACGCCGGCGCCGACGTGGAACGCGTGCCCGTCGCCGAAGAGACCGCGCGGCGCTGATGCTGCTCCCTCGCCTCTTCAGGCTGGGGAACTGGGTCATGCGGGCGTTGCCGCCCGGCGTCCGCTACCCGCTGGCGGCGCTGACTGGGCGCTGCGCCTTTTTCGTGATGCCCAGGCGCCGCCGGGTCGCTTTCGAGAATTTCGGCCAGGTGCTCGGCTTGCCCTGGAATGACCCGCTGGTCAAACGCACCGCCCAGCACGCCTTCGGGAACTACTTCAAGATGTTCGCCGACTTCATGCTGATGGATACCCTCAAGCCTGAGGAGATCCGGCGAATGGTTCGGCCCCGGGGCGTCGAACAGATCGATCGGGTGCTCGCGGAAGGAAAAGGGGCCGTGGTCGTCACCGCCCACGTCTCCAACTGGGACATCCTGGCGGCGGCCTCCGCCGTCTATGGTTACCCGATCAGCGCCGTAACCAACGACCTGCCGAGCGGCGGTCTCAACGAGTTGGTGATCGCCTCGCGAGAGC
>VBJI01000089.1 GCA_005880875.1 Chloroflexota bacterium | reverse complement strand
CGCGTAACCGCTCGACCTCGTCCTGAAACGCCGCGCTCTCTTCGTCCTCCGGCGCCAGGGTGTCGACGAAAACGAAGACTCCGCCCGGTCGCAGGACTCGCGCGACTTCCCGCATCGCCAGAGGCACGTCCTCGAAATGATGTGCGGCGAGGCGCGAGGTGACGATGTCGAAGGCGCCATCCTGGAAGGGCAAACGTTCTGCACTCGCGGGCATGAATTCAGCGTTTCGCACGCCGGCCTGCTCGAATACCCGTCGCGCCGCTCCTAGCATGGCCTCGACCGGATCGGTCACCACAACCGACCGCACGTGCGGCGCCAGCGCCAGGGCGGTGTGGCCGGCGCCGGCGCCGATGTCGAGGACGTATTCGCGGCCCTGAGGCCCGGCGAACTCGACAACGAGTTCCAGCTCTCGACCGGACTTGTGCTCGCCGGTGGCGTAGGCCTCTGCCGCCTTTTCCCAGCGTCCTTTAAGAACGCTCACGAGATCAGCTTAAGGCGACGCTGCTGAGCACCTGGGTCACGATTGCGCTGTTCGCATCGGGGGTGACGAAGGTGAACTGGTAGTTGCGCGTACTCGTGTGGATGTACAGCTGCGTCATGTAGGGCCAGCCCTGGTCGGGGCGGGCCCAGGCGGACGTGACTTTACAGGTATCGAGTGGGACGCGTGAAACCGCCTCGTTGACGGTATAGCTCCAGACCTGGATGGTCGCGCTGTGGTCGTTGACCAACAGGTCGGCGCGCACCGATGCGGGCAGCTGAACGGTCAACGTGTTCGTCGTCGACGTCTGCAGCACCAGGAAGGGGACGTCGTCGCCAGTCCTGGTAATGGTGGTCGTCGACGCGTCTGAGCTGGGAGCGACCTGGTAGCCCTGTGGCAGCATCAGGCTCCAGCCGAATCCGCTTGCCGCGTGCAGGGGTGAAATTGCCACGAAGTCCGATCGGACCCAACCACCCTGACTGCCCAACCTGACGTGGTACCAGACATTGCCCGAGGCGTCGGGGGCCCGCTGGTCCGCCGTCGCCTGGGTGCCCTGGGTCAGCGTCGCGAGCCGCGCGCTCGACGCGCTGGCCGCCGACCGGAGGTTGACGCCCAGCGGGTCATTGACCCAGACGGGAAACGGCAGCGCCGGGACGGAGGCCGTCGGGGCGGTGCCGGGCGACTTCGGCGCCGGCAGCGATGCCGGGCAGGACGTTGGGGAGGCGTGCGGGTCGATGGTCGCCGAGGGGGATGAGTGAGGAGGCCGGCTCGCCACGGCGTTGGACTTGTACAGGGACGTCAGCGGCCCAGCCAGCAGGAAGGCCGCGACAGCGCCGATAACCATCAGGGGAATTAGGCGGAGAGCCGACCTCATGGTCATGCAACGCCCCCGAACGAGGCGGAGTTACGCCAGCGGTTTGCGGTTCGGCAGCCCGACTCGGCGCGGAAAATCCCTTGGGGTTGGCGCCAGCTTGTCCACCACCAGCAGGGCGGTGCCGCTCGCCAGGGGACGCTCAAGCCGTGGTGGGCCGCCGCCAAGGAGGCGGGAGGCATGGTCCAGCAATTGCAGATCGAACGGCGTGACCTGGGCAAGGAGGTCTCCGCCGGGTGTAACGAAGGGAAGGGCAAGCTCCAGCAGCACCGCCGGCCGGGCGGCCGCCCGCGAGATCGCCCGGTCGAATCGCTCGCGAAGGGAGGGCCGGTGGCCGTATTCCTCGGCGCGGCCGGACAGGACGGCCACGTTGCGCAGTCCGAGGGTGCCGGCGACGTGCTCCAGAAAGGCGCACTTCCTGCCATTGGCCTCCAGCAGGGTGAACTCGACCTCCGGTCGGGCCAGGGCCAGCGGCAGGGCGGGGAGGCCGCCACCGCTACCGATATCGATCACCCGGTTGACGGTTGCCCACGACGCCGCGAGCAGGGCATCGCCATCGGCGATCTGGGCCTCGACCTGCTCCAGCGTCCGCGCTCCCGTCAGGTTGATGCGCTGGTTCCAATCCAGCAGCAGCTCGGCGTATCGCTGTAGCGGCGGGCTCACATCCTTACAATATGGTCGTGCCGATCTACGAGTTTTCCTGCCTCAGCTGCCGCCACACTTTCGATGTCTTTGGGGGCTATGCCAGTCGCGACCAGCGCCAGGTCTGCCCGCAGTGCGAGGGCACCGACACCAAGGCGATGTTCTCCACCTTCGCCGTGATGGGAAGCGGCGAATCATCGAGCACGTCGAGCGTGGGCGGTTGCGCCTGCGGCGGCAGTTGCTCCTGCTCGAACTAGGCCCGGGAATTCTCGCCGCTGGACTTAGAGCCGAGCTTTCCGGCATGATTGGCCTGTGTCAACCGCCGGCACGCCCGTCCGCCTCCGGCCGCTTCCGGTAGGCGAACTGCTCGACGAGACCTTCAAGCTCTATCGTCGCCACTTCAACGTCATCGCGGGCGTCGCGCTGGTCATCATCCTGCCCAACCTGCTGCTGACCCTCGTCTCGGGTTCCTACCGGGCCAACCCGATCACGTATTTCCAGCAGTTCCTGCAGAACATCAACGATCCGGCGGCGCTGCAGGCGCTCCAGAATCGGCAGGCGCAATACACCGGCTCACCGCTTTATCTGCTCAGCTTTCCCGTCGCTTTGCTGCTTTATCCGTTCACCGCTGGCGCGCTGTTCCGGGCCGCCACCTCGCTGGCGGCCGGCAACGTCGAAACCATCGGATCGGTGCTGGCCGGCACCGTCGGCCCGGTGAAGGCCATTGGACGCAGCTGGAACCTGACCCGCGATCACTGGTGGCGGACGCTCGGCATCCTGATCCTGGTCGGCATCCTGGTATCGCTGATTCAGACGGGGCTGGGGGCGCTCTTCACTGGAATCGCCGCGCTCATCCCAGGTCTCGGTGATGACCTCCGGGCGGGATTGGTCACCACCGTGTCGACCCTGATCAGCGCACTGGTGGGCGCGATCTCGCCGATCGCCATCACTCTGCTCTACCTCGACCTGCGGGTTCGCAAGGAGGGTCTCGATCTCGACCAGCTTGCGCGCCAGGCCGTGCCAGGCCCGGCACCCGCCTAACCGCTTGCGGCGGGGGGTCGTCGCGCCAGGTCTCGTTCTCTCGATCCTGGGCCTGCTTGCCGCGCTTGGGTCGCTCCCCGCCGCGGCGAGCTCAGCGGATGAATACACCAACGCGGTGCACCGTGGCCTCACCCTGGTTCAATTCGCGGAGCGTGGGGACGCCCCCTCGGTGCCACAGGCCATCGATGTCCTGGTCAAAGGCACCGGCGAGACCCAGCCCGAGATCTTGCGCGACTTGCGGAGCACCCCGCCGGAGTTGCGCGATGCCGACCAGCGTCTGCAGGCGCTCTACGACGCGCTTCAATCCGGAGCGGACACACCCGACCCCGCGCAGGCGACCCAGCAGTTGCACTCGATCCTTTCCCAACCGCGGTACTCCGCCCTCAGTGCCGGCCCATCGCTGCTGGATCAGATCATGGCCTTCGTCTACAACCTGATCGGCAAGCTGCTGAGCTGGCTGGGTGGCTCCGGGCTGGCAAGGATCTCGGCCTGGGTCTGGCTGATCGTCGGCCTCGCGGTCCTGATCGCGATTGTCATCTGGTCGGTCCGGGGCGGCTTCAGCCGCGGCGGCCGTGAGGCACGACTACGGACAGCGGCCCCGGCGCTGCGCACCCGTACCGACTTTTTCGGCGACGCCGACCGGCTCGCGGCCGACAACGACTACGTGGGCGCGATCAAAGCCCTTGCGGGCGGCGTGGCGATTCGCCTGCGCGGCGAACACATCTGGGACCGGAGCCCGCTGACCGTCCGGGAGCTCTTCCAGCAGTCGGACCGGGCGGAGGCGCTTCGACCGTTGCTGCACTCCTTCGAAGAGGCGAGCTACGGTCACCGGCCACCGGACGCCACAAGCTACGGCCGCGCCGCGGAAGCGGCCGCTCCGTTCCGGCAAACAGCGGCATGAGAGGCCGCGGCGGCATCGCCCTCGGCTTGATGGTGCTGGCGGTGCTGGCACTGGTGCTGCTGCGCGGCAACGGCAACGCGAACCGGTCGCCAAACCATGCGTCGACCAGCGATGCCGTGGACGGCACCTCGGCGTTGCGCCTCTACGCCGATACGCTGGGCCATTCCAGTGGTCTCATCGAAGGCGACTTCAGTCTGCCGTCCACCCCCGGGCTGTTGTTTATCTTCACGCCCGGCGCCTTCACCGCCGATCAGGTGCAGCAGGTCAATACCTGGATCACGTCCGGCGGGGTGGTGGTCTACGCCGCCGAGGATGGCGATCCACAGCTCGACGCGCAGTTCGGGCTGGGCCGCTCGAGCCGGCAGGTGCCGGCCGCGGCCCAGGCGCCCGCGCCGGTATTCGGAGGCGTCCAGTCGGTCAGCGGCGCCGACGCCGCTCGGGCCTTCAGCCCGGGCCCCTCGGAAGTCCCGTTGCTCCGCAACCAGGGGCATGATGTGCTGGCGGTCCGCAAGGCGGTGGGTCGCGGCCTGCTGGTGGCGATGACCGATCCCCTCGTCCTTTGCAACGGGTACCTGGAAAAGGCGGACAACGGTCGCTTTGCCGCCGACTTGCTCGCCATCACGCCGGCCGGCGGTCGGGTGTGGTTCGATGAATTCCACCACGGCGCCGCCGCCAGCGGCCCGCCCGAAACCGCCTGGATGACGACGCCCTGGGGATTCGCAATGGTTGTGGCGGTGCTGATCCTCTTTATCGGGCTGGCGCTGCGCGGACGCGCCTTTGGCCCAGCCATTTCCCTGGGTCCGCGGGCGGATCGCTCCACCGCCGAATATGCCACCGCCATCGGCAGCCTGCTGCATCGCACCGGTGCCCGGCGGGTTACGCTGGAGACCTTGCTCTCCGCCTGCCGCCGCGCCGTCGCCGAACGCATCGGCCTCGGCAGTGGTGTCCCCGGCGACCGCCTGACCGAAACCATTGCCGAGCGCGCGCCCGCCGCCGCCACGGAGCTGGCGAGCGCCGAACGAGAGCTCGCTGGAGCGGACATCACCGAGCCCGAAGTGCTGGCGATGGCTCGCCGGCTGCACGAACTCGCCTATCCGACGTCGACGGCCGACCGCAACAAGGAGACCGCATGAAAGCCAGCGATTTCTACGCCCGGTTTCGCTCGGAGGCATCAAAGGCGATCGTGGGACAGGATGATGCGGTCCGTCTTTGCGCTGTGGCGCTGATCGCCAACGGCCACGTCTTGCTCGAAGGCGTCCCCGGCGTGGGGAAGACCCTGCTGGCCAAGACCATCGCCCGTCTCCTCTCACTGAAGTACGGCCGGGTCCAGTTCACCCCGGACCTGATGCCCGCCGACATCGTGGGGACGTCGGTCTATGACCTGCAGGCCCGCTCGTTCCGCGTTCGCCAGGGACCGGTCTTCACCAACATCCTGCTCGCCGACGAGATCAACCGGGCCCCGGCGAAAGTCCAGGCGGCGCTGCTCGAGGCGATGGAGGAGCGCGGTGTCAGCCTCGAGGGCCAGCAGCTACCGCTGCCCGACCCCTTCATCGTGCTGGCGACCCAGAACCCGATCGAGTACGAGGGGACCTACCCATTGCCGGAGGCGCAGCAGGATCGCTTCCTCTTCAAGGCATTCATGAACTACCCCACGCCGGAGCAAGAGCTCGAGATGCTCCGCCGCTGGGACAGCGGCATCGAGCTGCGTGACCCCGCCCGAGCCGGCGTCGAGCCGGTCCTGGACGCGGCGGCCATCAATGAATGCCGCGAAGAAGCGCGCAAGGTGACGGTTGACGAGCGGTTACGGCGGTACATCATCGAGCTGGCGGTCTCCACCCGGCAGGCGGCCGAGCTGGTACTGGGCGCCAGCCCGCGGGCGGAGGTTCTGCTGCTGCTGGCGGCCAAGACGAGTGCCGCCTTCGAGGGGCGGGATTATGTCGTCCCGGACGACATCAAGGGACTGCTGCGTCCCGCCTTTCGGCATCGGCTGCTGCTGCGGCCCGAAGCCGAGGTCGCCGGGCAGACCGCGGACAGCCTGCTGGACGGGGTGATTGCCCGGGTGACACCGCCGCGCTAGGGTCGCGACCGTGTCGGTGACCCTCACCCCGCAACCCCGGCTGCTCGGCACGCTGGTCGCTGGCTCTGTCTTATTCCTGCTGCTCCTGCTGAGTCCACTGTTCATCGTCGCGCCGCTGCTCTATTACGCGGCGATGGCGGGGGTGATCATCGCCGAGGCCGGGCGCCTGCCGGCGAAGGCCGGCTTCCTGGCCAGCCGGGTGCTGCCCGAGCCCCTGTCGCTGGGCGAGGTCCAACCGGTGCAGTTGCTCGTCGCCCATGCCGGCGCCGCCGGTCTTGCGGCCGAGGTGGCGGATCACGTCCCGGCCGACCTGCGTCCCGATCGGCGGGTCGTCCCCGGCGTCTTCGATGGCGAAGGCTTGCTCACGGTGGAGTACCGGGTCGAACCGCCGCATCGCGGCGCCTATCGGTTCGGGCCCGTCGACCTCCGCTGCTGGCGTCCGGGCGGCTGGCTGATGCGGCAGGTCCGCATCAAGGCCGATGAGTCGGCGGCGGTCTATCCCGACGTGCTCGCCATCAAGCGGTATGAGCTGATGCTGCGCCGCGGCATGCGGTTCATGGCCGGACTTCGGCGCGCCCGACCGCCGGGCGCGACCACCGCCTTCGCGGGCTTGCGCGACTACCTGGCCGGCGACGACGTGCGCCGCATCAACTGGAAGGCGAGCGCCCGGCGGGACAGCCCGGTCGTGATGGAGGTCGAAGCCGAGCGCGGCCAGCAGGCGATCATTGCCCTCGACTGCGGACGCCTGATGACGGCGCCCGCCGGGCTGCTGACCAAGCTCGACCATGCCGTGAACGCGGCCCTGCTGCTGGCCTGGGTGGCGCAGAGCCACGGCGACAAGGTCGGCATGCTCACCTTCAGCGATGGCGTACGCCGCTTCGTCGCTCCGCAACGGGGTCCGGGACAGGTGGCGCAGCTGAACCGGGTACTCTACGACGTCCAACCGGAATACACGGAGCCGGATTTCGCCGAAGCCTTCTCCCACCTTGCCCTCCGGGTCAGTCGCCGCTCTCTGGTCGTCGTCCTGACGGATGTGCTCGATCCGGAGGCGTCGCGCGATCTGGTCGCACACGCCATCCGTCTCAGCCAGCGGCACCTGGTGATGGTGGTCGCTATGGCTGACCCTGAAGTCCTGGCCGCGCGCAGCGCGCCGATCGAGCGGGTCTCACGCGCCTACGAATGGGCGGCGGCGGAAGAGCTGCTGGCGGCCCGGCGCGCCAGCTTCGAACAGCTTCGCCAGGGCGGCGTCCTCGGCCTCGATGTCGAAGCGGGAAAGCTCAGCCCGTCGCTGGTCGAACGCTACCTGGAGCTGAAGGAGCGAGCCCTCCTCTAACCGGCCCTGTAACGTCCGAGCGCCTCCGGCGTTGTGCCTGAGGATTCCCACAAAGGGAGGACGCCCTGAGATCGGACGATCGGCCGTGGTTCGAAGCCCTGGTGCGGGAGTTGGAGAACAACGCCCTCGGTTTCGCGATGACGCTCGTCCATGACCGCGAGCAGGCGGAGGAGATCGTGCAGCAAGCATTTGCGAACGTCTGGGCGGCCCGGAACACGCCGCGGGAACGGAGTGAGTTCAAGCGGTGGCTGTATCGGGCCATCCTGAATCTCGCCCGCGACCAGGCCCGGCAGCGCAAGCGCTGGTCGCTACTCCGCTTCTGGGCACCGCCGCCGCCCGACCCGTTCGACGAGGTCGAGCGCCGGGTCGATGATGCGGCCCTAGTCGCCGCGCTGCGCCGCCTCGACCCGCGCGATCGAGCCGCCGTGCACTTGCGCTATTTCGAAGACCGTTCCTTTGCCGAAACGGCATCGACGCTGGGCGTGACGGAAGAAAACGCCCGGGTCATCGTGCATCGGGCGCTGGCAAAGGTGCGCCGGATGATGCTGCGGCCGGAAGCGGTGCAAGGAGTCGAGGCATGATTACCGAAGACCCGCAGCTGGAGATGCGCCTGCGCCATTACGGCTCGGTCCTCCAGGATGCGGCGCGGGTCAACCCGGAGCTGCACGGGCGGATCATCGCGCGGGTCGATCATCGCGCGCCCGCCCGCCCCCATCGGTTCGTCGCCCAGCTTGCCGTGGTCGCTGCAATGATTCTCGTGGCGGTTGGCGGCCTCGCGCTGATGCTGCGCGTGCGCGCCAATGAGCTGGCGAAGGCCGAGTCGCGGATTACCTCAGTCAGTCCGGCCGACGGAGCCACCGGCGTGCCGCTCGATGGAGAGTTCCGGGTGCTGTTTGCTAGCCGGACCACGGCCATGCCGGTGGTCAGCCACGAGCCCGCTGACGGAACACAGGCGACCGGCCAATGGCTGGGCACGACGCTGGTCGTGAAGTACAGCGGCCTGCGCAGCCATACCCGGTACGGCGTCGTCGTCTCGGGCGATTACACCAGCTCGCTTGGGGGAAAGGGGCACTTCGAGAAGCGCTGGAGCTTCACGACGGAATTCGGACCGCCGCCGGCCGGCGTCCCACTGATCTGGTACTCGACGAGCCCCCCGTACGGTCCCACCCCGCCAGCCGGCTCACTGGTGGCCATCGACTGGAATGGCGACGTGGTCGGCATGCTTCACGCGGCCGGGGGCGTCAATCAGTCGCCCGACGGTTCGCGGCTCGATGTCGCCGGCCGTGGGTACGTCGATCAGGCCGGTCACCCAATCTCGGCGGTCCAGCTTGACAAGGGGGGTCCCGGGTGGTCGGATGACAGCCGGCACGTCTGTGTCATGCGCAGCGCCAGCGGCGGGATACCGCAAGGCAACGCCGAACCGGCGTGGCTGTTCGCCGGGCCCATCGAGGGGCCCCTACACCGAGTCGCCCAGGCGGGCAGCGTCGGTGGCCAATCGGGCCCGCGAATCGTTGCCTGCAGCTACCAGAATGATCGCGCCGTGGTAGTTGAGGACGTCATCATGTGGACCTCCGAGGTTTGGGTCTATCGCCTGTCAACTGGAGCGCTGCTCTATCACCACCAGTACACCAGCGGCGCGGTGGCATCCTCGGTGATGGCGTCGCGCGACGGCCGATACCTGGCGGAACAGACGACGTCCACCGATGCCCAGGGGCACCAGATCTATGCCGATACGTTCATCCGACGGACATCGGATGGCGCGGTGGTCGCGCGGTTGTCCGGCCAGACCGTCAACGCTTTTTCCTGGGACGGGTCGCGGGTGATCACGACGCCCGCCCTTGGTTCGGCCGACAGCCATGAGGTGCGATTGGTCGACTGGCAGCGCGGACAGACTCTATGGCGTCTGGCAGAGCCACCCGGCATTGCTCCCGGTTTCGCTTACGTCTTCAGCCTCGCCCGGCCGGGCGGTACGGACCTCATCGTCGGAGTTGCCGCGAACTCGACGGGGCAGTCGCCAGTCGATCAACTCTGGCTGGTTCATGCTGACGGCGCCGCGACCTCAGTCGCGAAAGGTCCCATCTTCCCCAGTTTTCAGGAAGGCTTCTGACCCGATCGGCCGGTAAGGAGCAGGTATCCGTAAAGGAGCACACCGGTTGTCACGCCCACGGCCACCTTGACGCCCGTCGGCGCCGCTGATGGACTCAGGTTCCCCTCGATGATGCCGGCGATCACCAGCAGCGGGGCGATTCCCACCAGGATGATGGCGGCTTTACGGGAGGCCAGGACGAAGGCGTCTCGCCGCCGGTAGGCGCCGGGCAACAGTACCGCCCAACCCATCATCAACCCGCCCGCGCC
>VBJI01000235.1 GCA_005880875.1 Chloroflexota bacterium | reverse complement strand
GGCGCTGGTGGCCGAAACCTGGCTGGCCGCGGTATCGGTCGCGGCTTTTTCTCGAGTGTCTCCAGCGAAGGCGGCGCCGATCGTCCCGGTGCCGGGCGGTTGGTTGACGCTCGCGACCGAGCAGGACGCGCTCCCGCCGGCATCGGTGGTGGCGGTGCAACCCTGGGTCGTTGAGCCGGAACCGAGGCTGAAGCTGACGGACTGGCCGGCCAGCGGTGTCCGGCCATCCTCGGTGAGGGTCGCGGCAAGATGCCCGGCGCTGCCATTGACCAGCGCGGTCGCGCCGCTATAGGCGATCTTTGCCTCTTCCTTCGTCACGGTGAAGGTTGACGAGGCCGAGCTGGGCTGGAAATTGTCACTGCCGGCAAAGCCGACGGCAAGGGGATAAGTGCCCGCCGGCGCGCCCGGCGTGATGCTGCATTTCGCCACGCCCTGGGCATCGGTTTGCCCGATGCAGGACTGGGTCCCTTCGGTAAAGACGATCGCGACCCCTGGGATGGGCGCCTCGGCGGCCGACAGGCCCGCCGTCAGGGTCACCGGATCGTTGAAGTCGCCGGAGGAGGGGCCGGTGTAGGTCAGTCCGCTTTTCACGGCGCTTACTGCGACGTCGGCTGCCGTGGTGCTGGCGGCATAAAACGGATCGCCCGCGAAGGTGGCCAGGACCGCGCCGCCGCCAAGCGGTTGGTGGGTCGACCCCGGGGAGCAGGCGGCGAGCCCGTTGGCGTCGGTGACGCCGGCGCAGGTCTGC
Source organism: Chloroflexota bacterium (assembly GCA_005880875.1). Taxonomy (GTDB): domain Bacteria; phylum Chloroflexota; class Dormibacteria; order CF-121; family CF-121; genus CF-13. The sequence continues at coordinate 2,632 of VBJI01000235.1, read as the reverse complement.
GCGCCTTCGCCGCTGCCGAGCGTAAACGTCACCGCCCGGCCACCCAACGGCGTGGTGCCGTCTTCGGTGAGGACGGCGGACAGATGGGCGCTGACCCCGTTGATCAGGGCGGCATCGCCGCGATAGGCGAGCGCGGTCTCCTCGTGGGCGATCGTCAGCGGGACCCGGAGCGTCGCCGCCTGGAACTCGTCGCCGCCGGCGAAGCTGACGGACAGCGAGGAATTCCCGGCGGCCGCGTTCGGCGTCAGCATGCAGGCGGCATCGCCCGTTGCCCCGGTGGTCGCGCTGCATGACTGCAGCCCGAGCTGAAAGATCAGCGCGCGGTTGGCGAGCGCGTTGCCCCAGCTGTCCGTCAGGGTGGCCGACAGGGTGGCCTCGTCGTTGAAGTCCGAGGTCGCAGGGCCGGTATAGGTGAGACTCGTGAGCGGTGGTCCGGCGAGCTTCAGCGTCTCATTGAAGAAGGCTCGCTTGGCGTCGGTGTTGATCGTCCAGTTCACCGGCGGCCGCTGGAAACCATCGACGTAGTTGTTGGTTCCGGTGTCGAGATATCCCCAGGAAACGCCGGTGGCCACCGAGGCGTCCAGGTTGGCGACGCTGGTCGAATCCTCGTTGACCACGATCGGCTTCGGCCTGCTTGATCACCTCGTCGCTCGGCTGCTCGCCGCCCTTCCAGCTGACGCTGACCTTCAGCTTGCCGGCGGAGCCGCCCTGGATCTGCTTGATGACGTTGACCTCGCCGGCGCAGTTGCCCCCGTCCAGGTAATCGGAGAAGCCCGCGTCGCATTCGTTTGCCGTCTCCACCAGGACGTTCGTGTAGCCGCGGCGGTCGAGCCAGTCGGTGATGTTGTTGACCGCGGCCGACTGATCGAGCACGCGCTGATTCTGGCCGTGGTAAAAGAGCTGGACCACGACGACGATGCCGTTGTGGTCGGCGGCGGTGATCACCTGGTCGAGGCGATCCATCCAGGCCGTCTTCAGCGACCCGTCGGCGTTGAAGCCGCTCACGATCCAGGGATGGTCGCCAGCCGGACAGGGCGGGCTGGTGCTCGGACATCCGCCCTGCAACCCGACCGTGATCATGCGGATGCCGTGCTGCGCATAGGTGGGCAGCATCGCCACGAACTCGTTGGTGTTGCGCTGCGGATCCCACCGGCCGGTATCGGGGTATTTCCACTCGCCGGCGGTGGCCGGGTTCTCGTCGTCGAAGATGGCCTGGGCCATCCGGGTGTTGAGCAAGAGGCCTTCGGCCGGCTTGCCGGGCGACGTCCTTTCGCCATTGACCAGAAACTTCGTGCCCTCGATGGCCACCACGGTGTGGCCGGTGCCCGACGGTGCGGCCGTCGCCGGCTGGCTCGCCGATCGCAGGGACGTCATGCAGGCCGCCAGCAGGAGCACCGCCGCCGTCCCCAGCGCGAGCCGAATCCTGGGGTCCTTCACCGCGTTCATGGGCAGACGACCCCGACGACCGTGCCGGTTCCGGGATGGCCCGGGTCGGAGGCATAGCCCGTGTCGGTTTTGACGATCACGATCGACATCGTGTTGCCGGTCACACCGCTGCCGGACTTGCTCACGGTGGTGGCGACGAGCACCGCCATGTAGCTGGGCACGGTCGACGGAGGTGCGGCGCTATCTCCAGGCCGGCTCGCCCAGCCGGTCCCGCAGCCGAACCCGCCCACCGTGGCGGCGAACCCCTTGAAGCTGCCGGGTGCCGCGCCTCCGCTCAGCGGGTTGGCGGCCGACCACTGGCTGCTCCAGAAGGTCACTGTCTGACCTGGTTTGGCCATCTGGTCCGAAATCACGAAGGTGCCCGACAGCGGTATGGCGAAGACGATGGTGGCCGCGCTCGCCGACGCCGGCCGGTAGAAGGCGTCGCCGGCGAACGTGGCGGTGATGCTGCCGGGGCCCAGCGGTTGGTTCACCCCGGCAATCGGACAGGCGGCGTTGCCGTTGGCGTCCGTCGCGGCGGTGCAGGTTTGTGCGCTGGCTCCGCTGCCGAGGGTGAACGAGACCGCCTCACCCGGGATGGCTGCCCGCCCGTCCTCGCGCAAGGCGCCCACCAGGTGGGCCGTCCCACCGAGCAGGATGCTGGTGTCGCCGGTGTAGGCGAGCACCGTCTCCTCATGGGTCACGGCAAACGATGTGGCAGCGCTGCTTGGCTGCAGCAGCGCGGTCCCGGCAAAGGTCGCCGTCAGCGCAACTGTTCCCGCGACGACCGACGGCGTGATGGCGCAGGCCGCCGCACCGGCGGCGTCGGTGATGCCCGTGCAACTCTGCGCCCCCAGGTTGAAGACGACCGGCAGGCCCGCCAGCGGATTGCCCGACTGGTCGTGCAGATCGGCGGCGAGCGTCACCGAATCGTGGTAATCGCCGCTGCTGGGACCCGTGAGGGCGAGCCTGGTGGCGACCGAGTTCGGACCGGCGAGGCGCAGCACATTGTCGAAGAAGGCGCGCTTGGCGTCGGTGTTGACCGTCCAGTTGACCGGCGGCGATTGATAGCCGTCGACGTAGTTGTTGACCCCGGTGTCGAGGTATCCCCAGGAAACGCCGGCCACGACCGACGCGTTCATGTTGTCGAGGTTGGTCGAGTCCTCGTTGACCACGACCGGTTTCGGGTTGGCCTGGTAGGCCGCTT
>VBJI01000088.1 GCA_005880875.1 Chloroflexota bacterium | reverse complement strand
GCCCACAAGGGCGCGGTCGCGACCGGGGCCAGCGCATACCCCGCGACGCCTACCACCGAACCGATGCCGGCGAGCGCGTATGGCCAGCGGCGTCCAAGCATCGTGTCGCCGCGCCAGGCCAGCCAGAGGCTAACCGGGATTTGCATCAGGTTGAGTAGGCCGAGGGTGAGCGGGATCAGCTGATGGGCATGCCTCGCGTCAAGCGTGTCCGGGATCCAGGTGTTCATCCCGAAGTAGACGAGGCTGGCGCCGCCCATCAACAGGCCGATGCGAAGCACCCGCCCGCTCGCCAGGTCGGGAAGCCAGGCTGGCGACACGGGCGCTGTTCCAGGATCCGGTGGGGTAATCGCGAGCCAGAGCGCGAGCACGATGCCGGCCGGCAACGCCCAGGCCGACAGCGCCAGCGGCCAGCCGAAGGGCACCAGCAGCAGCGGCAGCGTCAGGCTGGCCGCGATCACCTCGCCGACGAGCAGGCCATTGGAGTAGGTGGCGATGGCGCGCCCGATCCGAGACGGAAACCACGCTTGCGCCAGGCTTGGCATGGCGGGCTGGGTCACGGCGATCCCGAGCGCGAGCACCACCGTGAAAATGAAAAGGCTGAGGGCGCTGGGAAAGACGCCCCGCAGCCCGGCGCCAATCGTGACCAGAGCCAGGCCTGCCACGACGGCGCGACGGGCCCCGAGGCGGCTGATCAGGTAGGCACCCGGGATCGCACCGGCTGCCATCATCAGCACCGGCACTGACGTGAGAAGGCCCCCGGCACTGTAGGAGAGTGACAGCGCCCGGTGCAAGGACGGCAGGGTGGGCGGCACCCCAAGGATCACGGTGCGCAGATTGACGCCCACCAGCCAGAGCACCACGAGCGTGAGGAGAGGGTGCCGAACGCGAGTCGCGCTAGAGACCGCCGACGGGAAGCTCCTCGATCAGCACGGTCGGACTGCCGCAGAACCCGCCGGCGAACATGAAGCGGAGGTCGTTCGCGACCGCCGCGACGCTGCGCAGCAGCGCGATCACATTGCCGGCGACGGTCAGTTCCTTGACCGGCTTCGTGAGCCGGCCGTTTTCGATCCAGTGCCCCGTGAGCCCGAGCGAAAACTCGCCGGAGACCGGATTCACGGTGTTCAGGCCGGTGAGCTGCGAGACGTGCAGGCCGTTGTCCACGCGGGACAGGAGCGCCTCGCGCGACAGCGCACCAGGTTTGAGTACCAGGTTCGAGACGCCGACCTCGGGTACGTTCTTGTAGGAGCGGACCGCGCTTCCGGTCGACCGGCTGTTGGTGCGCATCGCGGTGTACGTGTTGTGCAGGTAGCTCTGGAGCACGCCGTTGACGATCAACTCGTTGCGGCGCGACGGGACGCCTTCACCATCGAACGGCCTGCTGGCCAGGCCCTGCGGCAGGAGCGCGTCGTCGGTGATCGTGACGATATCGGCGGCGACCCGCTCGCCGATCTTGCCGGCGAGTAGCGAGCGTCGTTTGATCACCGCCTCGGCGGAGAATGAGCTCGCCAGCACGCCGAGGATCATGGCAGCCGCGTGTGGATGCAGCACCACCGGGACCCGGGCGGTCGGCACCGGTTTCGCCCCCAACAGGCCGGCGGCATTTTCCACCGCTTCCTGCACCACCGCGGCCAGGTCCAGCTCCTCCATGTCTCGGCCGTGCGTGAAGGCAAAGCCCGATTGCATCTCCGAATCCTGCTCGGCGATCGTCTCCAGCACGCCATACGCGACCGTGCGCTCGAAGCTCGCGCGCAGGCCGCGACTGTTGTAGATCTCGACCTGTCCGCTGCCGTCGCTGTAAACGGCGTCGCTCACACGCCGGACTCGGGGATCGAGGGAGGTCGCCCGCCGCTCCATGTCGAGCGCGAAATCGATCTTGCGCTGCGGATCGATCTGGCCCAGCGATGGCGAGGCGAGACCGGCCACGGGATCGGCCGGCTCGGTCGCCGGGAGCACGTTGGCTTCGTCGGCGTGGTTGTAGCGGCCGTTGAGCAACGCCTCCTCCACCAACCCGTCGAGCGCCTCCGGCTCGGTATCGGATGTGTAGGAAAAGCCGACGCGATGCTCAAGGAAGGTGCGCAACCCGACCCCACGACTCTCGGCCGAGATCAGTGATTCGATCTCGCCCTTGTAGATCCGGACCGTGAACTCCGTCCCGCGAGAGATGTAGAGCTCGGCATCCTCAGCGCCCAGCTGCCGGCAGCGCTCCAGCACCCGATCGCCAATCGGATTCACTGGCGCATCGCGCCGACCCCTCCCACGCCGGTGCCGCCGACGGTGAGTTCGGAAATCCGAATTGTCGGTTGCCCGACCGAGACCGGAACGCCCTGGCCCTCCTTGCCGCAGGTCCCGGGGGCGAGCTTCAAGTCGTTGCCGATCATGTCGATCTTGTGCAGCGCCCGCGGGCCGTTGCCGACGATAGTCGCGCCGCGCACCGGCCGGCCGATACGCCCGGCTTCGATCAGGTAGGATGAACGTGTTGGTCATGCGTGGAATCGGCAGGTGCTGATAGGACTGGCGGCGCCCGTTCCCGGTGACGGGATGATTCTGCTGGCCGGCGCGAAGCCGATCGTACATGTAGCTGACCAGCACGCCATCCTGGATCAGCACGTTACGACGGGTGGGCACGCCCTCATCGTCGACGGCCAGCGTGCCCCAGCGGCTGGGCAGCGTGCCATCGTCGATGGCGGTGACGATCGGGCTCGCCACCGCCTGGCCGATCTTCCCGACAAAGACCGTCGACCCCTTGCCGACGAAATCCGCCTCGAGCCCATGTCCGCACGCCTCGTGGAACAAAACACCGCCGAATTCGTTGCCCACCACGACCGCCATGGGACCGGCCGGCGACGGGGCCGCCTCGAGCAGGGCCGTGGCCCGCTCGGCGGCCGCGCGCGCATACTCGGCGGCCGAGGTGTCATCGAAGAATTCGAAGCCTCGCTGCATCCCCGGCGCTTCCATGGCGGTCTGGATCTCACCGTTGCGCTCGGCGACGGCATGGATCATCAGGCGGACGCGGGTGCGCGTGTCGGCGTGCCGAACGCCCTCCGAGGTCGCCACCAGGACTTCCTGCGCGCTCTGCCCGTAGCCGACCGCCACCTGCTTGATGGCGCCGCTGACCTCGCGGGCCGCCTGGTCGGCTTCGAGCAGCAGCTCGATCTTTGCCTCCGCTCCCACAGTCTCAGGCGGCACCTCGATCCGTTGCGGCGCGTGCGGCGTGCCCGCCAGCTCGCCAAACGCGAAACGTCCGCCGCCGCGCCGGCCCACCTGGGCGGCCAGATCGGCGGTCTTCAACAGACCGTCCTCGGAGAGGTCCTCCGTGTACACGTAGCTGATCGTCCCCTTGTGGATGATGCGAAGCCCGGCACCCAGGTCATGACCCGAGCTCACCCGCTGCACTTTGCTCTCCTCGACGCTGATCGATTGGTTGTGCTTGCGCTCGACGAAGAGTTCGACGAAATCGGCCCCCGAGCGCAGCGCGCGCTTGATCACACTGTCCACGAGGGATTGATCGAGCAACGGCATCAGCCTGACTGTACCGGTTCGCGAACCAGCCCGATCACCCAGACGCCAAGGAGCGCCAGCACGCCGGCGGTGGCGATGAACACCGACGGGTAACCAAAACTCGCGGCCAGCGTCGAGCCGAGCAATGGCCCAACCGCATTGCCGACGGCCGTCGCGCTGCTGGTCAGGCCGTAAGCCGAACCGCGCATCTCCGGTGACGTGGTGAGGCCGACGATGGCGTTGGTCGCTGGAATCAAGACCCCGAAAAAGATCCCCAACGCCGCCCGCAGCAGCAGGAATTGCCAGACGTTGCGGGCAAATGCCTGCGGCAGGAAGAAGGCGGCGGCCCCGAAGCAGGCCAGCACCAGGATTTGCCGGTAACCGCGGCGGACGACCAGCCGGCTGTAGGAAATCGCCGCGAGCGCACTGAACACCGCGGTCGCGCCGAAGGCCAACCCTGCGTACAGCTTCACCGGGTCGCCTGGAGCGGAGAGCCGCTCGACGAACAGCGGCAGGATCGGGAAGACGATCGCGGAACTGAGCTGGATCAGCAGCAAGGTCACCATCAATGGCATCAGGCTGCGGGAGTTGAGGCCGCGCCGCAGGGTGGTGAAGAAGCCGGGCCGGGCTGCGGTTGACGGCGGCGCGAAATGCTCGTGAACGAACTGCCAGACGACGATGCCGCCCAGCACGAGCATGGCGCCGGCCACGAAGAAGGTGCCACGGATGCCGACCGATTGGGCCAGCGCGCCACCGACCACCGGGCCTGCGGAGATGCCGACATAGACGCTGGTCTGCAGTAGTCCCATGCTCGAGGCCAGCCGCTCGCGCGGCACGATGGTGGCGACGAGCGCGGTCGATGCCGCGATGGTGCCGGTGAACATCCCCTGCAGGATGCGCAGGACCAGGAACTGGCCGACGTTGGTGACCAGCCCCATCAGTGCCAGGATGACACCGCCGATCAACATCGACCGCAGCACCATCAACTTTCGGCCACGGCGGTCGGCGAGCGCGCCCCAGATCGGGCTGAAGATCGCCAGTGACACGCCGGTGCTCGTGACGAGCGCACCCGACCAGAAGACGACCGCACTATCCGGCGTGACCCCGATCTCCTTCAGGTACAGGGGAAGGAACGGAAGGATGAAGCCGAAAGCGAGCATCGCCGTGGCCTGGGCGATGCAGGTCACGTAGAGGCTGGTCCGCCAGCTGGGGCTCACCGCCGCCGAGACATGGCTGGGCGGCGCCGGGGTCAGTCGCGGTCTAAATCGCGTACGAGTTCGCTAACCCGCGCCGCGGGCGTAGCTATGCAGGCCGACGATCCAGAGGTTGACGGCGTAGAGCGTCACCATAATCGAGATGAAGCCGGCGGTGGCGATCAACGCCGTTCGCCGCCCGCGCCACGCCCGCAGCGTGTGGGCGTGCAGGTAGATCGCGTAGATGATCCAGGTGATGGCGGCCCAGGTCTCTTTCGGATCCCAACCCCACCACCGACCCCAGGCGTGCTCACCCCAGATGGCGCCCGCCATGGTACCGAAGGTCCAGATCGGGAAGCCGAGCAGGATGGCGCGGAAGGTGAGGCGATCGAGGGTTTCCAGTGACGGCAGCCGGGCCGCGATGGTCGACCGGTTCAGCCAGGATTTCAGGCTGGCGCTTCGATCCTTGACGAGGTAGAGCGCGGCGAAAACAAAGCTGGAAACCAGGATGCCGGAGGACGCCATCATGCTGGTCACGTGGATCTTCAGCCAGTAGCTCTGCAGCGCCGGGACCAGCGGCTCGGGGGACTGGTAGAGGCCGTAGCCGATCCCCATCAGCGCCACCACCACGAAGAGCGCGACGCCGCCACCCAGCGACGCCACCGGCCAGCGGACCGTCATGAGAACAAAGACCGTCACCGCTACCAGCGCGAGCATCGAGCTGTACTCGTACATGTTGGCCAGCGGATAGTGGCCGTCGGCGAAGCCGCGCGAGACGATCGCGCCCAGGTGGATCGCGGCCCCGGGCGCCACCAACGCGATCCCGAGCCAGCGCAGCGCCTCGGTCCGGTAGGCGAAGAAGGCGAAATAGAAGAACATGCCGCCGACGTAAAGCACCATCGCCGCGAAATAGAGGTGGAGGGAGAGATCGGCGACCCCGCCGGGCAGCCCCGCCAGATCGCCGCGGACCAGCGCGAAAGCGAGCAGGTAAAAGGCGAGCGGGACAAACCGCCAGAGCGCCGGCACGCGACGCTGGGCAACCGCCGTCACACTACCAACCGGCTCGCTGACGGTAATGCGCGCCATCTCAGACCGCGGCTTTGGCGGGCGGCTTCCCACCGCCGCCGACCGGGGTCAACGGGATCATCTGCATGGCGTCGTCACGGAAGCGGACCCGCTGGAAGGTAATGCAGTTGACCGGGCAGTGGTCCTCGCAGATCCGGCAGTTCGTGCAGCGATCGTAGTTGACCAGGATCTTGCCTGCCTTGCCGCCGAACTCCTCGCCAAGGACCGTATTGCAGATCTCGACGAAACCACCGCTCGAGGTGTCGCGGTTCTCGCCGTAAACGACGACGTCGAGCGCCTTCTCCGGGCAGACGTCATCGCAGGCGCCGCACAGAATGCAGGTCGATTCGTCGACGTGGTGGACCGTGTCGCACTGGAAGCATCGCAGCGCCGCGGTGATCGCCTGCTCATCGTTCCAGGGCAGTTCCACCGGTGTCATATCCATCCGCTTGTCCGCCGGGAGGATGGGTGGCTCCTCGCGAGCGTAATAATCGGCCTCCCGATGGTCGTCCGTGGTCTCGATGACGGTCAGCGGCTTCGCATCGCGCGGTACCGCCGCGCCCAGGTATTCGTTGATCGAGCGCGCCGCCCGGTGACCCCAGGCGATGGCGTCGACGATGAACGAGGGTCCCTGGACACAATCGCCTCCGGCAAACAGCTTGGCGGTCTTCGTGTGCGCGCCGGTATCCGCCTCCATCAGCTTGCGCGGCGTGAGCGGCACGCCCTGGTCCTGGGGAAAATCCATGATCTGCCCCGAGGCAAAGATCGCGTAGCGGCAGGGGATCACGTGCTCGGTGCCCGGCAGCTTCTGCACGGTGTTGATGAGCAGCTTGCCACTTTCGGGATCGAACTCCAGCTTTGTCTCGTCGACCCGGATGAACTCGACGCCGTTCACGTGGCCACCGCCATCTGCCTTGATGGCATTGACGATGACGCCGGTGTGCAGCGTCAGCCCGATCTCGCGCGCCTCCACCAGCTCGTTGCCGAAGGCGGGCAGCCGGTCGGCCGGCTCGATCGACACCATCCATACCTTGCGGGCCCCGCTCTTGATCGAGGTCTGGGCGGCATCCGTCGCCACCGCACCGCCGCCGATGACGACCACGTCACCGCCGCGCGGGAAATTGTCGGGGACGATATCGTACGACCGTACCCGGAGGAATTCCATCGCGGAGATCACTTCGGGCAGGTCCGAGCCCGGGACCGGCAGGATGCGGCCGGTCATCATCCCAACGGAGAGGAAGACCGCGTCATAGTCGCTTTGCAGCTGCTCGATGGTGATGTCCTTCCCGACATTCTTGTTCAGGAAGACGTTGACTCCCATGTCGACGATCATCTGGATCTCCCAGAGCAGTTGGTCGTGGTCGAAGCGGAAGTGCGGAATGCTGGCCGACAGCAAGCCGCCGAGCTTGGCCTCGCGCTCGTACAGATCGACGCCGTATCCCATCAGCCGGAGGTCCTGGGCCGCCGTCATGCCCGCCGGACCCGAGCCGACGATGGCGACGCGCCGTCCGTTCTCCGGCGCCCGCTGCCAATCGATCTTCACCCGCCGGGCCCAGGCGTAGTCGGTGGCGAACCGCTTCAGCGATTTGATCGAGACGGCGTTTTCTGGTCCCTGTACCCAGCCGCGTTTGCAATCGGTCTCACACGGATGGTTGCAGAGCCGGCCGAGCATGGAGGGAAAGGGGTTGGTCTCGTGGATGACGAGCCAGGAGTCGAGGTAGCGACCCTGCGAAACGTAATCGACGTAGGCGGCGATGTCCTGGTGGATCGGGCAGGCCCGCTGGCAGGGCGACACGGGGACGTTGAGGCTCAGGTCCCGGCGGCCACTGAAGACCTTGTTCGACGCCGTGTCGGTAGTCGTCTTTCCGATCTCTTCCAGAACCTCGTAGGCGCTCACCACGCCCACCGTCCTCGAGGTCTTTTTAAACAACGGCCCCTCGTCTTCGGTCAGCAAGACCAGCGGCGTGTCTTCCCGGTACATGATGTCGGCCCCTGATTCCAGCGAATCCGCGACGTTGCGTCCGGGTAACGGCCGGCGCATGTAGTTGCGGACCGGCCCGCTGCCGTCGGCGAAAGTGGCGAGCGCCTCGCGGTGGCCGAAGAGACCGACCACTCCGCCGTTGTCGACGACGAGCAGCGCATCGGCACCCGACCTGTTCAGCCGGCGGAGCGCCTCCGACGCGCTGAGGTCAGCCGGGCAGGTGTCGCCAATCGGCCTGACGACTTTGCTCAGCGTCGGCATCAGGCCGCGGCCGCCATCGCCCGGGTGACGTCGCGAACGCCGAGTGCTCCCACCGGCATCCCGGCCGGGGTGGTGACGAGAATCAACTGACGGCCCGACTCGCGTAGCACGCGCACCGCGTCGGACAGGGCCAGCTCCGGTCGCACCTCCGGCAGCGGGGTACGCACCAGGTCGGCGGCGCGGCCGTCGAGCTGCGCTTTCACGTAGCGCTGCAGGATGTCGAGATAGGAGACATATCCCAGGGAGCGCTGATCGACGATCACCGGCAGCTCGATGACCCGGTTCTGGGCCATCATCCGGGCGGCCTGGGCGAGGCTGGTACTCGGGAAGCAGAACGCGAACTGGCCCGACATTGCCTGCTCGACCGTGCGCGTGTCTCGAACCGCAGCGGGCATCCTTGCGAATTATAGAAGCGACCCATCCCGCCCTCGCCCCGTCATGCTCCCGGCAGCCGACTGTAACGATGGCGTGACGGCTTCCGCAGCCAGAGCTCGTTATATCAGTCGGAGTTGGCCGAGAACCTCGCGCAAACGTCGAGCACCGACCTGGACCTGCCCCGTAATCTGGGCGGCTTCCGGGCCAGAATCCACATCCCCTATCGCAGCAGCTTCAATCGGTTCATCCGGGTGCTCGGCATGTTGACCCTCCTCGCCTCGTCGCTTGGCCTGCTGGCGGCGGTCGCCGGCTTTCCGCTCAGCTGGTTGAGCATGCTCGCCGCCCTGCTGATCAGCCTGCTGCTGATCGGCTTCAGCGTCCGTCCCAGCCTGCGAAAGCCGAAATTCTAAGGCGCTTCCAGGAGCCGCTGCACCGCGGCGGTCATCACCCGAAACCCAATCGGCAGGCACCGCTAGTCGATCCGAAACTCAGCCGTGTGATGGACGACCGGTGGGCCCTCGGGGGCCCCGCCGAGGACGAAGAAACAGCCGGGGCGGGCCTCGAGGAAGTAGGCAAAGTCCTCCCCCACCGTCAGCGGCTGTACCGCCACCACCGCCGCCCTGCCCGCCACCTCGCTCGCCGCCTCGGCGACGAGTTTCGCTAACTCCGGGTCGTTGACCACAGGTGGAGTCCCCGACTCGTGCCGGAATTCGCTGCTGCCTCGCATCGCGGCGGCGATCGCTTCAGCCAGCTGGGCGATCCGCCCCAGCAGATCACGGCGCAGACGCGCGTCGAAGGTCCGCAGGGTGCCCTGGATCACGACCTCGCCCGCCACGATGTTGCCCGCGGTGCCGCCGTGGATACTGCCGAGGGTGATCACGACCGGGGCCGCCGGGGAGGTCTCGCGGCTGACCAGCGTTTGCAACGCCGTCACGACGTGCGCCGCGATCACCACCGCATCGATGGTCAGGTGGGGGAGTGCGCCGTGACCGCCCTTGCCGCGAATCGTCAGGGTGAACATGTCTGCGCTCGCCATCACGACTCCAGGCGGCGCCGCGAACGAAGCGGGCGACCTCTAGCGCAATCGCCATGTGGACGTCGTGACCGCAGGCGTGCATGACGCCTCGGCGGGTCGACCCGAAGGGCAGGTCCGACGCCTCCTGGATCGGTAGCCCATCCATGTCGGCCCGGACGAGCACCGACCGGCCGGGTCGCTGTCCCTTGAAATCGGCGACCACCCCGGTGCCTGCGACGCCGCTCTGTAGCCGATCCGGCGCGAGCGCCTCGAGCCGCTCCACGATATAGTGCGCGGTCTCGATTTCCTTGAAGGACAGCTCCGGCGATGCGTGCAGCTCGCGTCGGTGCGTGAGGAGATGCTCAGCAGTGATGGCATCGATCTCCGCCGCTGGATTGCGGAGCTCAGATGTCACCGGATCATTCTGGCAAACTTATC
>VBJI01000087.1 GCA_005880875.1 Chloroflexota bacterium | reverse complement strand
ACCCTTCTCGAGCGACGGCAGCAGCGACTCGGCCCGATTGACGGGGATGGCGAAGCCGACCCCGACATTCCCTTCTACCGGGCTCTGAATCGAATCGTTGATGCCGACCAGCTGGCCGCGCCCATCGAGCAGCGCCCCGCCGGAGTTGCCCGGATTGATCGGCGCATCCGTCTGAATCATCCCGGTGAGGGCCCGGCCGTTGGGGGCGGTCGTGCTTCGGTTCAAGCCGGAGATGATGCCGGCCGTGAACGAACCCTGCAACCCAAACGGCGAGCCGATGGCAAGCGCCGTGTCGCCGACCTGTAGCGTGTCGGAGTTCCCAATCGCGAGCGGGTGCAGCTGGTCTTGCGAAACCGAGACTTTGACCACGGCCAGGTCGGCGCTCTGGTCGACGCCCTTCACCTGCGCGGTGGCGGTATGACCGTCACTGAAGGTGACCTGGAGCTGCGTCGCGCCGGCCACCACGTGGGCGTTGGTCAGGATGTCGCCCTGTTTGTCGGCGACAATGCCCGACCCCTCAGCCTGGCTGAAGGAACGGGCGCCGCCCCGAGCGATCTCGGTCGAGATGGTGACCACACCTGGGACGGTCTGTTGGTAGATCGCCGCGTACGACCCCGGTGAGGGGGCCGGAGCGGCCACGCCGGCCGCCAGCGTCGCCGGCGCATTTGGCGTCGAAGCAGTCCGATGGCTGGCGAGGAGGACGCCTACCGCACCACCGCCGACACTGCCGACGACCAGCCCGGCGGCGAGCATGGCGGTTGCCATGCTGCGCGCCGGACGGTGGGGAAAGGAGGGAACGGGTTCAACGGGCGGCGATGCCGGCGACGGCGGCTCCGGGGCAATCGGGGGTTCGAGGAACTCCGGAGCGAACGGGTCCTGCATGTGCGAGCCTCATCGTGCGCTGGGCCGATGAGCCGCCTATGAAGTTCGGCTAAGAGTTCGCTAAGACTTTGTCGACCGGCAGCTCCACCGTAAAGACAGCGCCACCGCCCGGGTTATTTCTTGCATAGACTCGGCCGCCATGCTCGCGCGCGATCCAGCGGGCAATGGCCAGGCCGAGGCCGGTTCCCTCGCCGGAGCGTGCGCTGTCGGACTGGTAGAAGCGCTCGAAGATCCGCTCGAGGTCACCGGCGGGAACGCCTGGGCCATCGTCGCTCACGGTCAGCGCCGCCGACTGGCCATTGCGCAGCAGGCGGAGCTGAATATGGCCGTCCTCTCGGGTGTGCTTGAAGGCGTTGTCGATCAGGATCCAGAGCAGCTGCTTGATCGAATCGGCATTCCCCTGGACTGTTGCCGGCACGCCGTCGAGCAGCTCGATCTGGCGGGTGGACGCAAGCGTCTGCGCCTGCCGAGAGACGTCCTGCACGATCGGGCGCAAGTCGATCGGCATTTTCTCGAGGTGATATCCCGCATCCGCGCGGGCCAGCGTGAGCAGATCCTGCACCATCCGGCTCATCCGCTCACTCTCGCCGGCGATGTCGTTGAGCGCGGCCAGGCGGTCATCGCTGGTGATGTCGTCGCGTTTCAAGAGCAGGCCGATGTTGCCGCGAATCGTGGTCAGGGGGGTGCGAAGCTCGTGCGAGGCATCCGCGACAAACCGGCGCTGGGCGATCAGCGCGGAGCGTAGCCGCTGATAGGCATCCTCCAGTTGGCGCAGCATCTGGTTGAAGCTGCGCTCTAGACGGCCGACCTCGTCATTGGTCACGCCTTCGGGAAGGCGGCGGCTGAGGTCCTGCGTCCGCCCGATGTCCTCCGCGGTGCTGGCCATCGCGTCAAGCGGTCGCAGAGCCCGTCCGGCCACGAACCAGCTGGCGGCGGCAGCCCCAAGCAGGCTCAGCAGCGCTCCGGAAATCAAAAATAGCCGAAGCCCGGCGAGCTGGTCTTCGACCGCGAATGCGGCTTGACCCACGATCAGGTAGCCGGCCGGCGTGAGGTCTGGACCAACGATGGCTCGGATGTATGCCCGGACTGGCGGGCCGTTGATGGGCTGGATCTGGTTCGTCACGCCATGATCGCTCGGGATGGCATCGAAGGTGCTGGACGGCCACTGTGGGTCGATATTGCGGATGGTTCCGGAGGAGAAGAGGGAGGCCTGTTGAGGGCTGAAGACCTGGACGAATGGCTCGGAGCTCGTGCTCAGGTCGACTGGAGGAAAGCCTCTAGCGAAGCGGCCGCCCCGCTCAACGAATTGCCACACCTGATCGCCGCGCTGACGGAGATTGGCATCCTGCTGCTGGACGAGGTTGCCTTGAACCAGGTAGAACACGACGATGCCGAAGAGAATCACCGCCACCGCGACGACCGCCGCGCCGAAGAGGGCGATCCGGGCTCGAATTGGGATCCGTCGCCGAAATGCCGTCTGGGCGTCGAGCCATTCACGAATTCGATCGACGGACCGGCGGACCGGGGCCAGACGTGACGTGGTCGATGCGCGAGCGTCGAGGGAGGAGTTCATTCCTCCTTCAAGATGTACCCAACTCCGCGCACCGTTTGCAGCAGGCGGGGGCGACCGCCTTGCTCGAGCTTTTGCCGCAGGTAGCCAACATAGACGTCGACCACGTTACTACTCGCGCCGAAATCGAAGCCCCAGACCGCGTCGAGGAGCTGCTCACGCCGGAGGACCTGGCCGGGGTTGCGCATGAAGTGTTGGAGAAGGTCGAACTCCTTGGCCGTAGTCGGAATCAGCTGGTCAGCGCGGCGGACCTCTCGGGTCGCCATGTCCATCACGACGTCGGCATACCGTAAGGTTCGACGGGCCCGCGGGGCGCGGCGGCGGAGCAGCGCGCGGACGCGGGCCAGCAGCTCCTCGTAGGCGAAGGGCTTGACCAGGTAATCGTCGGCGCCGCTATCGAGGCCCTTGACCCGGTCCGCCGTCCCATCCTTGGCGGTGAGCAGCAAGATGGGCACGTCACCCTCGGCCCGAAGCCGGCGGGTGACCTCGAGCCCGTCGATGCCGGGCATCATGATGTCCAGGATGGCGAGGTCGGGCATCCGTTCCCGGGCGCGGTTGAGCGCGATCTGCCCGTCGGGCGCGACCTCGACCTGGTATCCCTCGTAGATCAGCGCGCGGCGAAGGGCCGCCGCAATCTTGGCATCGTCGTCGACGACCAGAACGTGAGGTTGCTCCGCCACCTGTGCCCTCATGAAACCACGGTCTCATGAGAACGACCTAAGACAATGATCGGAGAGCACTAAGGGCAGTGACGTCAGACGCCGGGGATCAAACCCACGAGCATCGTCAGGGCCGCCAGCGTCATGGCGAGGGTGGCGAGCCCGGTCAAGGCCAGGCTGAGCCGGCCGCTGACGCGGCGCTTCATGATCTGCCGATCCGTCCCCAGCCACACGATCAAGACCAGCAGGGGCGGCGCCACCACGCCATTGATCACCGCCGTGACGAACAGGGCATGAATCGGGTCAAGGCGCGTGTAGTTCATCACCACACCCGCGATGGTGGCCGCAGCCAGGATGACGTAGAAGGTGGGACGGTGGCGTGGTTTACTGGCCAGGTCGCCGCGAAGTCCCAGGAACTCCTTGAGCGCGTAGCCTGCCGAGCCGGCGAGGATGGGGATCGCCAGCAGGCCCGTGCCGATCATGCCGACAGAGAAGACGATGAAGGCGAAGGGCCCGGCGAGCGGCGCCAGGGCCGCCGCCGCCTGGTTGGCGGTCTGGACATCGGTCTTGCCATGAGCATGCAGCACGGCAGCCGATGTCAGGATGATGAAGTACATCACCAGGTTCGAGAACGCCATCCCGATGACGATGTCGACCCGGGCGGCGCGCAGCTCGGCCGCCGTGCCACTCCGCCGGTGGACCAGCGGATTCGTCGCAGCGGCCGCGGCCATTTCGTCGGCTTCGGAGGATGCTTGCCAGAAGAACAGGTATGGCGAGATGGTCGTTCCGAGCACCGCCACCAGCGCCATGACAAAGTCCTTCGACAGCTCGAGGTGCGGGACAAAAGTCGCCTTCAGGACGTCGAGCGGCTGGGGATGGGCAAAGAAGGCCGTGATCACGTACGCGAACAGGGCCAGCGTCAACCATTTGAAGATCTTGAAAATCGCGGCATAGGTGGCGAACAGCTCCATGCCGATCACCAGCAGCGCGACCGGGATCACCAGCCACAGCGGATGGATCGCGCCTCGAGACAGGAGCGATCCGCCGGCCGCCACCGCGCCGAGATCGGCGCCGATGTTGAAGGTATTCGCGCCCAGCAACCCCAGGATGGCGATGCCCACCAGCCACGATGGGAACTTGCGGCGCAGACTCACGCCGAGGCCGTGGCCGGTCTGGAGCGCGACTCGCGAACAGAGCTCCTGAACCGCGCTCATCAGCGGGAAGGTGAAGAGGGCCGTCCAGAGCAATCCATAGCCAAAATGACTGCCAACCTGGGAGTAGGTCCCGATGCCGCTGGGGTCGTCATCACTCGCCCCGGTGATCAGTCCGGGCCCGAGCACCTGGAGCCAGCCGATCAGGCCATTCCGCCGGGCCTCTTCGATGGTCGTCCGGCCGGCTTTTGGCGAGCCGGTGTCCGCGAGCCCGTTCTTGAACGGGTCGTGTTTGGCCAGCTCCCGCTGGTCGGGCTCGGGCTCCGGCCGGAAGAGCCGTACAATCGGATCCTTGTTCTGCTCCCGCTTGCGCCGGTTATGGTTGCCGATAGTGTGACAATACCAGTATCACTACCAATCTCGAATTGGGCGGGTGGCCGACACGCGGTGCGCCGGGTAACTCCTGACGCCGCCGGCCGTTGTAACAAGCGGCTGCAGGATCTAGCCAGCTGATACCGTCACTGATAGGATGAGACCGAAATGTCACAGGGAGTGATCAAAATTGCGCTGGCAATGGCATTTGCCGCGCTGCTTCCATCCTGCTTCGGCGCTCAGGTGAATACCCGGCCGGTGGGCCAGGTCGTCTTGAGCTACAACTTCACCAAACCGACGCCCTTAGCCACCCCCTCGGTCGAACCGTCGGTTACGATCGGACTGGTCGCCCCCGACCAGGGCAACGTGGTTGTGCGCGGCTTCCACGAACCGGGCGACTGGGCCCACCGCAATTACTGCGGCGCCGGCGCCACTCAGGTGCTGCTCTCCGCGTGGATGACCGACGTCCCCGATATCGAGGCGGTCGCCCGCGCCTCCAAACTGAATCCCAACCGTGGTGAGTACGGGGCGGACGCCACCAACGCGATCAACGCCTTTCTCAATCCGCTCGTGATGCCGGCGCTCGGGCAGGCCCGCTACAAGGCGGAGCACATCGTGAGCCTTGATGACGTCAAGGCGCGCATTCAGAACGACATCACCGACCAGCAGGCGACCGTGACGTTCGGGCACGGCGTTCCCGTCATGGTGCAGACCATGACTCGAACCATGCCGGGCTGGAACCACTGGAACGCCACTCATATGATCACCATCTTTGCCTTCGACTTCAGCCACAACGACCCGGCGCTTGACACCGTCACCTACGCCGAGACGCCGTCGCCGCTGGCGGGGTACCGCGGTCCAGACTTTCAGACCATCACGGTCAAAGCGCTGTGGGTTGCGATGCAGGCGTACCTGCGCGAATTTCCGCAGGATCCGATGAACGTCATCAGCTAGGCTTCAGCTGATGGCCCAGGCGAAACCACGCGCCGACGATGCGGTGTCGATGGAAGCGCTCATCCGGCACCAGCTCATCTTGCTCGGTGAGGATCCGTCTCGCGAGGGACTGCGCCGTACGCCTGCGCGGGTCAAGGAGAGCCTCGACTTCCTGACTCGCGGTTACCGGATGACGCTCGATGACGTCTTCGGCGACGCCATCTTCAGCGAAGCCTACAACGACATGATCGTGGTGAAGGATATCGAGATGTACTCACTCTGCGAACACCACCTGCTCCCGTTCTTTGGGCGGGTGCACATCGGATACATTCCTAAGGGCCGGCTGATCGGGCTCAGTAAGATGCCGCGCCTGGTCGAGCTCTATAGCCGCCGGCTGCAGGTCCAGGAGCGAATGACGCGGCAGATCGCGGAGTGCCTCCAGAAGTATCTCGAGCCGATCGGTGTGGCGGTCGTCATCGAAGCCGATCACCTGTGTATGAAGATGCGCGGGGTGGAGAAGCAGAACAGCCGGGTCTTCACCAGCTGCGTGCAGGGGATCTTTCAGAGCGATTCAAAGACCCGCGCCGAGTTCATGGGCCTGATCAAGGGCATCCCCAACAGCTAAAGGATCGTCGCGGGATGCCGGCGAGCGCCCAACTGTTCGTCGGGACGTCGGGCTTCTCCTACTCGAGCTGGCGCGGCCGGTTCTACCCAAAGGCGCTCAAGGCCGGCGAGATGCTTGCGTACTATGCCCAACGGCTCGCCACGGTGGAGGTGAACACCACCTTCTACCGCACCCAACCGGACGACGTCATCGCCGGCTGGGCGGCGGCGGTGCCACCGTCGTTCCGCTTCGCGGTCAAAGCGCACCGGCGGATTACGCACAACCGCCGCATGCCAAACCTCGAGGAGGCGGTCCGCATCCTGGCGCTGGAGGTCGGCGGCTTCGGCGACCGGCTTGGTCCAGTCCTCTTTCAGTTTCCGGCGACGGCGCCGTTCGATGAGGAGCGCATTCCACGGATCGCGGCGCTGCTGCCGAGCCACTGGCGGGTGGCGTTCCAGTTTCGCCACCGTTCGTGGCAGATACCTACTCGCCCCAGCGATTGGCCGCCTGGAGCCGGCGGATCGCTGGCTATCTCGGTGGCGGCCGGGATGTCTATTTGTACTTCAAACACGAGCGGCTCGGCCCGCTCTACGCGGAGCGGCTCGCGGCACAGGTCCGAACATCTTTTCGAGTTCCCGCTCCAACGGCGCTATAATTCGCGGGAATTCAAGGAAAGGAGGCCACTGCCATGGCCCGGTCCATGTGGCGGGGCGCGATCAGCTTCGGGATGGTGGCAATCCCGGTGCGGATGTATCTCGCCACCGAAGCCCACAGCGCCGTATCGTTCCGGCAGCTGTGCCCGCACTGCCAGCTCCCGATCAAGCAGCAACGCCACTGTCCGACCGACGATCACGTGGTCGCGTTCAGCGACGTGCTCAAGGGTTATGAGGTTGGCAAGAACCAGTTCGTCATTATCGAGGAGGAAGACCTCGACAAGCTGCCGCTCAAGACCACCCGGACCATCGACATCGTCGAGTTCGTCGAGCGCGATGAGGTTCCACTTGGCCTCTACGTCAAGAGCGCCTATTACCTCGAGCCCGAAGACGTCGGCGTCAAGCCCTTCTATCTGCTCAAGCGCGCCCTCGAAGACACGAACAAGGTCGCGGTGGCCAAGATCGCCCTGCGCGACCGTGAGCACCTCTCGTTGATCCAGGTCCAGGGCAATACGCTGCTGTGCAACACGCTCAATTGGCCGGACGAGATTCGCTCCACCGAGGAGCTGAACCTCCCGCAGAACGTCAAGATCAGCGACAAGGAGGTCAGCATGGCGACCTCGCTGATCGACAACCTGACCGACAACTTCCAACCTGAGCGCTACACGGACGATTACAAGGCCGCCTTCCAGCAGATCGTCGATCAGAAGATGAAGGGCCTCCAGGTGACGGCTCCGACGCCCGCGCAAGAGCCGCAGGTCATGGATCTGATGGCGGCGCTGAAAGCATCGGTGGAAGCCACCAAGCAGGGAAAGAAGCCCGCCGCCCGGCCCGCGGCGGCCAAGGTCAAGGTCGCCGCAAAAACGGCAGCGGCCCGCCCGGCAGCGCGACGGCGCACGGCCTAGCTTCGCGTAGTACAGTCCGCTACGTGCCGGCGCGGTCCAAAACCGTTGAGCTCGACCTGCCCTTCGAGCGCACCCTGCCCGACCGGGTGCGGCCGATGCTGCCCATGCCGGCGGCGGCGCCCTTCGACTCTCCCGACTACGCCTTCGACGTCGCCTGGGACGGCGTGCGCGCCCTGACCTCCATCGACCAGGGGCAGGTCACGCTATGGGGCCGCGGGCTTGCCGACCTCACCGGCCGCTATCCCGAGGTTCAATCGCTGGCTGCGCTCGCACCCGGGGAAACGATTGTGGACGGTGAGCTGATCGTCAGCGACGCGGAGGGCCGGCCGGATCCAGCCGCGCTCGAGCAACGGCAGCAGACCAACCGGCCGGAGGCGGTTGCGCGGGCCGCAAGGGCGCATCCGGTGACCTATGTCGTCCATGATCTGCTATACCTTCGCGGCCGATCGTTGCTCAAAGAACCGCTGGTCCGGCGGCGTCTCCGATTGAACGAGGCGCTCCAGTCCTCTGGACGCATCTACGTGGTGGAACCGGTTGCCGACGACGGGCTTGCCTTCTTCGACGCCGCTCGGGAGAAGGGCCTCGAGGGCGTCGTGGCGAAGCGTTTCGACAGCCCGTACCGGGCCGGTCAGCGCCATCCGGATTGGCTGGCGATCGACGCGGTCCGCCGCCAGGACTTCGCCGTGATGGGCTTCATCCCCGAGGCTGGGGACCACATGCTCGAGGCCCTGATCGTGGCCACCTACGATAGCCGGGGGTTTCAGCCGGCCGGCCGCGTCGGCGGCGGCTTTGACTCGGCCACCTCGCGGCGAATGCGCAGGATGCTCGATGCCCTGCCGACCGCCGCCGCGCCGGACGACGCTCGTTGGGCGGACGACCGTATCTGCTGGATCAAGCCCGAGATGGTGGTGGGCGTCAAGTTCAGCGAATGGGACCACAATGGGCAGCTGCGATTCCCCATCTTCAGCGGGCTCAAGCCGGAAGTGTCGGCCGAGGAATGCGTGCGAACCGCGATGGTCGAGCCGCCAGAGCCGGGTCGATCCCGACCGACCGAGATTCCGCTGCCTCGCCTGCCGATCTGAGGCCCCCACCTCTAAAGTAGGGGCGTGTCGATGGCGGACAGGGTTGCCGTGCGCCTGCGCGTCAACGGCGAGGACATGGCGGTGATGGTGCCGCCGTACAAGACCCTGCTCGAAGTTCTTCGCGAAGACCTCGGACTGACAGGGACCAAGCATGGCTGCGAGCTGGGCGAATGCTCGACCTGCGGCGTGCTCGTGGACGGCAAGCCCTTCCTCTCCTGCCTGGCAATACCGCTCGACCTGGAAGGCCGTGAGATCGTCACCGTCGAAGGCATGGCCAGCGGCAGCCGGCCACATCCGTTGCAGGTCGCGTTTGCCGAGCTGGGCGCGGCCCAATGCGGCTACTGCACGCCGGCGATGCTGTTGACCGCCATGGCGCTGCTCGACCGCAACCCCAATCCCTCGCGCGAGGCGATCAAGGACGCGCTGTCGGGCGTCCTCTGCCGCTGCACCGGCTACGTCAAGATCTTCGAGGCGGTCGAGCTCGCCGCGTCGAGAGGTGGCCACCCTGGCTGAGGAATTCTCCATCGTCGGCAAGTCGCTGACCAAGCCCGATGCCTTCGCCAAGGTCAGCGGGCAGACGAAGTTTGCCGATGACCTGGCGCCGCCCCGCATGCTATACGGACGGATTCTGCGCAGCCCGCATCCGCATGCCCGCATTCTCGGCATCGACACCGCCCGGGCGCGGTCCCTGCCCGGCGTGCTCGCCGTCCTCACCGGAGATGACCTGCCGGTCAAATTCGGCATTCTCCCGGTCAGCCAGGATGAGGAGGCGCTGGCTCGCGAGAAGGTGCGCTACGTCGGCGATCCGATCGCCGCCGTCGCCGCGACCGACGAGTGGATCGCCGATGACGCGCTCGACCTGATCGAGGTACAGTTCAACGCCCTGCCCAGCTTCATGTCGATCCCGGACGCCATCGCGGGTGGCGAGGAGCCCATTCACGGCCGTTCCAACGTCCACAAAGCGGTTGCCCTGGAGTTTGGCGACACCGAGGCGGCGATGCGTGCGTCGGCACACAGCCGGGAGGATGTCGTCTTCTTCGAAGGCAACACCCATCTCCCGATGGAGCAACACGCGGCGGTCGCCCAGTACGGGGCGGATGGCAAGCTCACACTGTGGACCTCGTCGCAAACGCCGCATTACGTTCACCGGGCGCTAGGCAAAGTGCTCGAGCTGCCCATGAGTCGGATCCGGGTGATCGCCACGCCCAACGGGGGTGGGTTCGGCGGCAAGAGCGACATCTTCTCGCACGAGCTGGTCGCGGCGAAACTGGCGATCGTGACCGGCCGGCCTGTCAAGATCACATTGACACGCGAGGAAGTGTTTTATGCTCACCGCGGCCGCCACCCGGTGCTGATGAAGGTCAAGACCGGCTTCTCCAAAGATGGTCGCATCACCGCCATGCAGTTCCAGAGCTTTCTCGACGGCGGGGGATACGGCAGCTACGGTGTGGCCACCACCTACTACACCGGCGCCCTGCAGACCACCACCTACGCCGTTCCCCGCTACCGCTTCGAGGGTGTGCGGCTGTTCACGAATAAGCCGCCCTGCGGGCCCAAGCGCGGTCACGGCACCCCGCAGCCTCGCTTTGCCCTCGAGATCCATCTCGACAAGGCGGCGGAAGAGCTCGGGCTCGATCCGGTCGAAATCCGCCGGCGCAACCTCGTCAAGCCGGATTCGCGGACGGTCAACTGGCTGCGCATCACGAGCTGCGGGCTGGAAGCCTGTATTAATAAGGTTGTCGAGGAGTCGCGATTCCTCGAGCGCCGCCGGGCCATGCCGCCCGGGCGCGGCCTTGGCTTTGCCATCAGCTCGTACCTCACCGGCGCCGGTACGGCCATCTACTGGAATGACATGCCGCACTCCGAGGTTCAGCTAAGACTCGACCGCAACGGCGGCGTCGCCCTGCTGTGCGGGGCGATCGATATCGGCCAGGGCTCCGACCACATCCTCGCCGCCATCGTGGCCGAGGTGCTGGGCGTCGAGCTCGAGGATATCCAGCTCACCACCGCCGACACCGACCTGACGCCGATCGACCTGGGGAGTTACTCCTCGCGGGTGACGTTCATGGCGGGCAATGCCGCGAAGGCCGCCGCCGAGAAGGTCCGCGACCGGCTGTTCGGCGCGGCCGCGAAGGCCCTGCACTGCGACGCGGATGACCTCCTGGCGCGCGGCCGGCGGATCTTCCGTCGGAGCCGGCCCGAGGACGGCCTCGGCTTCGCGCAGGCGGTCCAGCTCGCCGAAGCCGAGAGCGGTGTGGTGTCGGGAACCGGCAGCTATACCCCACCCAGGCTGGCCGGGCCTTACAAGGGATCGGGGGTTGGTCCGAGTCCGGCGTATTCCTACTCGGCGGCCGTGGTGGAAGTCGACTGCGATGCGAGGACCGGCGAGGTGCGTGTCCCTGAAGTCTGGATCGCGCACGACATCGGCCGCGCCATCAATCCCGTCCTGGTCGAAGGCCAGGTGGAGGGAAGCGTCTACATGGCGCTGGGTGAAGCCTTGATGGAGGAGCAGACCTTTCGACTCGGCCTGCACAAGTTCCCCTCCCTGCTCGAGTACAAGAGCCCGACGGCGCTGGAGGCGCCGGTGATGCATACCTATCTGGTGGAGACGATTGATCGGGAGGGCCCGTTTGGTGCCAAGGAAGCGGGGCAGGGACCGTTGCTGCCTGTGATCCCAGCGGTGGCGAATGCGGTCTACAACGCGCTCGGGGTCCGCATCGACGAGGTGCCCATCACGCCGGACAAAGTCCTCAAGGCATTGAACGATAAGGAAAAGCGGGTGGGACCGAAGTCCGTGCCGGCCTTTACCTTTCCGCGGCTGATAGAGAGCGACGTTCCGGAGGAGTGGCGAGGCAAGTAGATGCTCCGCCTGCCGCGGCTGCGATACCTGCGACCGAGATCCGTCGCGGAGGCGGTCGAGATGGCGGCGTCGACCGCCGGCTCCGCCTTCATCGCCGGCGGGACCGACCTGGTGCCGAACCTCAAGCGTCGCCAGTTCGAGGTGCCGGCGCTCATCAGCCTGGGCGGGCTGCCGGATGGACGTGGCATCGAGGGCACCTCGAATGAGGGGATGACGATCGGCGCCATGGTCATCCTCGATGAGCTCGCTCGCCATCCGGAAATCCAGGGGGCCTACCGCGCGCTCGCCCAAGCAGCTGGCGCGGTGTCGACCCCGCAGATCCGGCACATGGGAACCCTGGGCGGCAATCTCCTGGTGGACCCCCGCTGCAACTATTACAA
>VBJI01000081.1:28110-31489 GCA_005880875.1 Chloroflexota bacterium | reverse complement strand
ACATCCTCGTCAGGAAGGCTGGGAGCGGCTTCGACATGGTCGACGAGCACACTGAGCACGCCGTCCTGCTTCTGCAGCGTGCCGTCCATGATCAGGATCGGCTCCAGGTTCGCGACCTGCCGGTAGCGCTGGTAGATCGGCGGCCGCAGGATGACGTCGACGTGGCCGAACTCATCGGCCAGGGTGAAGAACTTGAACTCCTTGCCGGTCGAGGGCGACTGGCGGGTGATCACCAGGCCGCCGACGCGCACCTTCGCGCCGTCCCTGGCGCTCGAGCGGATCGTCTTGGAGTCCATGACACGCAGCTGGTCGAACTGCGGCCGGTAGAAATGGATCAGGTGGTCGGTCGTGGACAGCGAGAGCAGCCGGTAGTCGGTCGCCACCCGTTCTCGATGCGTCATTTGCGCCAGCTGCACCGCTTCTGACGGTTCGGCCAGCATCGGCGAGCGCTGCCAGTTCTCGGCATGCTCGTTGAAGCGCCAGACCGCCTCGCGCCGGTTGGGCTCGAGCGCGTCGAAAGCGCCGGCCAGCACCAGGTTGCGCACCTGCGCCTTCGTCAGCCCGTTCCGCGACTGCGTGGTCAGCCGGATCCGCCGGCAAAAGTCCTCCAGCGACGTGACCGGTCCCTTCAGCTGCGCCTCCTCGAGGATCTCGAGGGCCTTGTCGCCCACGCCGTGCACGTAGTTGAAGCCGAGCCGCAATGCACCATCTTCAACGGTGCAGCGCACGTAGCTCTTGTTGATGTCGACCGGCAGGATCGTGACGTCGTGCCGCTTGGCATCTTCCACGATCACGTGCGGGTGATAGAAGCCCATCGGCTGGTGGTTGAGCAGGCCGGCGTAGAGCGCGGCCGCGTGATGAAGCTTGAGCCAGGCGGTCTCATAGCAGGTGCGGGCGAAGGCGGCCGCGTGTGACTTGGTGAAACCGAACTCGGCGAACGCGGCCAGCTTGGTGAAGATCTCCTCGGCGATCGGCTGCGGGATCTCGTTCTTCGCGCACCCGCTGAGGAAGCGCTCGCGGATCGCGTCCATCAGGTCGTGCGAGCGATGGCTGCTCATCGCCCGGCGGAACCGGTCGGCTTCGGCGCTCGAGAAGCTGGCGCAGTCCATCGAGATCTTCAGGATCTGCTCCTGGTAGAGAACCACGCCGAGCGTCTCCTCGAGGATCGGCTTCAGGCGCGGATGGATGTACATCACCGGCTCCTTGCCCTGTTTGCGTCGCAGATACGGATGCACCGCGTCGCCCTGGATCGGCCCGGGGCGGATGATCGCGACCTCCACCACCAGATCGTTGAAGGTCTCCGGCTTCGAGCGCGGCAGCGTCTGCATCTGGGCCCGACTCTCGATCTGGAAGACGCCGATGGTGTCCGCCTGCTGGCAGAGTTCGTAGACCTGCGGGTCCTTGAGGTCGAGCGCGTCGAGGTCGGGACGCTCGCCGGTGTCGGCCTCGATCAGGTCGAGGGCCTCGGCGACGACCGACAGCATGCGCAGGCCGAGCATGTCCATCTTGATCAGGCCCAGCTCCTCGACATCGTCTTTGTTGAACTGCACCACCATCCGACCGGGCATGGTGGCGCGCTCGACCGGCACGATGTCGATCAGCGGCTCGCCGGTCACCAGCATCCCGCCGACGTGGATCGAGAGATGCCGCGGGAATTCGAGGATCTGGGTGGCGAGATCGAACAATTGTTGCCAGGGCCGCGCGATGTTCGCCGTCGGGTAACCGGCGGCCTGGGCGATCGTTTCGGGACTCTCCGGGTGCCAGGCCGAGGCGGATTTCGCCAGGTGATCGATCGTCTCCTCTTTGAAGCCGAGCGCCTTCCCCACCTCGCGGATCGCCGACCGCTGCCGGTAGGTGACGACGTTGCAGACCATCCCGGTGCGCTCCGGCCCGTATTTTCCGTAGACGTACTGGATGACCTGCTCGCGATGTGCCGTGGAAAAATCGATGTCGATGTCGGGCGAGGTCGTCATCTCTTCGTGCAGGAACCGCTCGAACAGCAGGTTGTGCTCGATCGGGTCCACCCGGGTGATGCCCAACAAATAGGCGACGATGCTGTCGGCCGCGGACCCCCGTCCCTGCCCGGGGATGCCGCGGGTTTGCGCGAACCGCATCAGGTCCCAGTTGATCAAGAAGAATTCCGCAAAACCGGTCTTATTGATGACATCCAGCTCCTTCTGCAGCCGGGCCGCCACCTCGGAGGTGACCGGCTTGTATTTCTCGCGGACCGCGTCCTGGCACAACCGATAGAGAACGGAGAATGGCGTCTCGCCGGCCGGAACCGGGAAGCCCGGGAAACGGGCGCTGACCAGGTCGAACGTAAACCGGCAACGTTGCGCGATTTCGGCGGCATTCGCCATTCCCTCGTCGACCACGCGGGTTGGATATCGACGAAAAACCTCGCGCAGCTCAGCGCCCGACTTGAGGTAATACTCGGCATTCGGATGCAGGTACGGCTGGGCTTCGTCGAGGCTGGTGCGATGACGGATCGCCGTCAGCACGTCATGCAGCCGGTGCCGGTCCGGGGTGGCATAGAAGACCTCGTTGGTGATAACCAGCGGGGCCTGGTGCCGCTCGGCAAGGTCGAGCAAGGCCTGGTTGCGCGAACGATCATCCGGTGCCAGGTGGTCGTGTAGCTCGATGAAGACCCGGTCACGACCAAACACCTCCTGGTAGAACGGCAGCCGCTCTTTCGGGTCGGCGACCAGCGCGATCAGGTGATCGCTGGCCGGTGTGAGCTGGTCGGCGCGCAGCCTGGTCAGTTCATCGGCAGCCAGCCGGGCCATTCCCTTGGCGTTTGGCATCTGCGCCATGCTGATCAGACGGCAGAGGCTCATGTAGCCGATCTTGTCCTCGGCCAGCAGCAGCAGCCTGTCCCCCCACCGGTCGTAATCCACCCGGTCCTTGGGCGGTTTGGTGCCGTCGTCGATGGTCAGCTCGGTGCCGATGATCGGCTGGATGCCGGCCCGCTGCGCAGCCCCGAAGAACTTGACCGCGCCGTAGAACCCGTTGCGATCGGTGATCGCGAGCGCCGGCATCTCCAGGTCACGGGCGCGGGCCACGAGCTCCTCCGGATGCGAGGCGCCCTCGAGAAAGGAGTAGTTCGAGTGACAGTGCAGCTCGGCAAAGGCGCTCGTCATCGCCGGTCAGTCATAGACGCGTTCGACGAACCATTCCGCGCGGGCGCGGTTGCAGTAGCACTCGATCGCCAGCTCGTCGTCGATCAGCAACCGCCAGTATTCACGTGAGACCGGGCTGCGCCACCAGTCGCAATCGATTCGCCAGCGATTGAGCACGCGGGTCACGGCCTGCCAGCCCGCGGCCGACTCGAGATGCGTCGGAACGCCGTCCGCATCGAGGCGTACCCGCACCGGTCGAG
>VBJI01000081.1:0-28104 GCA_005880875.1 Chloroflexota bacterium | reverse complement strand
GCGATGGATTCCTGGAAGCCATCGCGTCGGATCAGCAATCCCGGCTGCCGGATATAGGCGGGCTCCAGCCGGCCGGCGCGCAGCGTGATCCGCTCCAGCGGCGCGATGATCGAGGCGCGTAGCAGTCGCGGCCTGATGCCATCGAAGAGTTCGGTCGCGGTCGTCACCGGGTACGCGTAGCGGACCTCAACGGCAAGCACCGGCGCGGCTTCCTGGTTGAGCACGATGCGGACCGCGCGCGTGCCGAGACCCTGGGCCAGCAGTGACGTGCTGACCTGATCCGCCAGCGCCCGGGCGATGAATTGCAGCGCTTGCGTGTTGTCGACCGGCGGCTCCAGTGGCTCGCTCGCCTCGATCCGAACCGGGGGTCGCCAGGGCTGAAGCCGGCGGCGATCAATCCCTATGGCCAGGTCGTAGACGTTCAGCGCCTTGAGGCCGAACTGGCGGCGAAACGCCTGACGCGAAATCGTCTGCAACCGGCCGATGGTCCGCACCCCGAGCAGCTCGAGATACTCGCGTAGGTCGTCATCGAGCGGCAGCGTGTCGATTGGGAAGCGGGCCAGATAGGCGCGCGTCTGATCAGGCTCCACCACCACCGGCCTACCGGGCGTCGCGTGGCTGGCCGCGACGGTGCTGACGAACATCGAGGACGCCACGCCCAGCGCGGGGGCGCTGCCGATCACCTCCTCGATGGTTCGGGTGATGGCCGCCAGCAACCGCGCCCGGTCCGGCCAGCGCAGCGTGAGTCGATCGAGCCGGAGAAAGGCACAGCCAGGCTCTGGAGCGGCGGCAAGATCCGGGGTGAGGCGATGCAGGGTTGCGAGGAACGATTGGCGGACCCTGGCCGTGGCCTCCTCGTCGACCGGTTCAATCATGGCGTCAGGCGCGAACTGTTGAGCCCGGTTGAGACTCATGCCTTCGACGACTCCCTGGGCTCGCGCCTCGGCCGAAACCGCCACCACATCACTGCGCTCGTGCACGTGTCCGCCGAGTATCAGCGGACGGCCGCGCCACGCCGGCGTCTTGAGCCAGGCGGCCAGCAGTGACGGATGGGGAGTGCGGATACAGCAGATGTCAGGGTCACGGGATTTCCCGTGTGTCATGGAATGTCAGGGTCACGGGATTTCCCGTGTGGATAGGGAACGACCCACCGCTCGGTTCGACCCGGCGGCGCCAATCGGTTTTTGACGACGGCGGCGTCGACCTCCAGCCCCTCCAGATCGCCGTCGCGGCTGAAGACCCAGGCGCGCCGTTGAAAGCTCAGGATCAGGCTGGCGTAATAGCGGATCGCGTCGTCAGCGTCGGCGTCGTGGATCAATAGCAGCGTGCAATCGGCTTCGGCGATGCGGTGCAGCAAATGCGGCAGCTCGGCGTCGAGACCGGCCGCTCGCGCCCGCGGCAGGTCGATGCCGATCAGGTCGACACCGGCGCGCGCCAGTACGCGGATGCTCGCCATTCCCTCTCGAAGGGATTTTGGCCGCACCACGAGCAGCCGATCGAGCCGGGCATCGATGCGACTGAGGAATTCCGGATCGAGCCGGCTCGGAAAGTCGACGTAGGCGACCGGACCTTCCCGGCTGGCCGCGGCAAGGCTGCGCTGAGCCAGTGTCCGTTTACCGGATCCCCTGGGCCCGGCCAGCAGGCTTAACCGCCCGACCGGCCAGCCACCGATTCCGGTTAGGGCATCGATCTCCGCGATCCCAGAGGGCCGCGCGGCACATGGCGGTGCCGCCGGGCGTGGCGCGGCGCTCCCGAAGCGGGTCTGGAGCACCGTGATGGCTTGTTGGAGACGATCCGGCATCTGACACGCCCCAAAGGAGAGATGACGAAAAATCGCGGCGACATCAGCCTCCCCGGGGACGCAGGAGCAGATCGCTGAGGCTGATCAGATGTTATCGAACAAATGTTCGTTCGTCAAGGCAGCGTCATGCGCTGGCCGGGCGGCGCTAGGTTATCGGGCTTCCTGGAGGCCGACGCTGAACATCGCCTCGAGGTCGTGCTTGGAGTAGACCTTGAAGGCGACATGGGTTCGGGTCTTGAGGATGCCGGGAATCTGTGAGAGTCGCGAGGTCACGATCTCCGCAATCTCTTCATGGTCTTTCACCCGAAGGATGGCCACGAAGTCGAACTCCCCGGTAACCGAGTAGGCCTCGGCAACGCCAGGCACGTCCGCGAGCGCTGGACCCAGCCGCGCGATGGCCGAACGCTCGGCCTCGATCAGCACGATGGCCGTTACCACGAGGGCATTGTCTCACCTCGCTGGTGAATACAAAATCCTTGACGAATCGAACATATGTTCGTATAATTGGGGTAGATGGCTACGCCGGTGACAGGCGATCCCACGTTGGACCTTCTGAAGGTTGCAGAAACCATCCTGAGCGACGTAAGGACCCGCCGCCGCCGTAACCTGGCGACCCGGGCCGATCTTGCTGCCGAGCGCATCGCGATCGACGCGGTACGGACCGTGGCCGACGATCTTCAAGCTCGTATGGGTGGTGACACATCAGGCGCGGACGCTTCCTTCCTCAAGGGGATATGCCGCGACCTCCACCGTTTTGAGCTGCTCCGCTGGCGAACGGCGCCAGAGTTTCTGCGGATGCGATGACGGCCGAGAACCCCCAACCCTCCCTAATCCCCGAAGACCGACTGACCGTCCTGGCCGCGATGTCCGGTGATATCGACCGATATCACGCCATGGACAAGGCCAGTTTGCTGCCTGAGCAGCATGCCAGCTCGCTGATAACGCTCGCCCTGGCTCGTGACCGGTTGGCCATCGAAATGGCCGAACACGTCGCCGAGCTGGGCAAGTCACGCGCCTGTGTCGACGAGTGGGGGTCTGTGTCGACCCAGGATTGGGTGCGGCACCAGTGCAACATGCCCTCCGGAGTCGCGGGGGATCTCCTTCACGTCGCTGAGCAGCTGCCGAACCTAACAAAGACAGTGGAGGCCGTCGGGGATGGGAAGATCGGATTTGCTCATGCCGCCATCATTGCAAGGCACGCCCAGGCGATCACGCACTCCGAAAGTGCCGAACCTTTCGACGAGAGACCGTTTCTGAAAGCTGCCGAGGAGAGTAGCGTCAGCCGGCTCTGGTACTACTCGATGCACGCCTGGCATCGTGCCGACCCTCAGGGAGTGACCGACGCTCAGCGTCAGGCGGTCGAGGAACGGTACCTGCGATTTACCGATGGAGCCGATGGCACGGTCTACGTCAAGGGAGCGTTCGATTCGGCCGCCGGTGCAACCATCAAAACCGCCATGGAGCCGATGGCGCAGCCCCTTGGCGACGGCGACCTCCGCAGCCGCGAGCGTCGTTACGGTGACGCGTGGGTTGAGATGGCTGCTCACTCGCTCGACACCGGCGTCGTCCCACAACACGGAAGCGTGCGACCGCATGTTCAAGTGACCACGACTCTGGAGACGCTCCAGGGCCTGATCGGTGCGCCCGCTGGTGAGATGGCATTGTCTCTACCGATCTCAGCCAAGACGGTACAGCGATTCGCGTGCGACAGCTCCATCACACGGGTCCTCCTGGGTGCTGATTCGGCCGTGATCGAGGCCGGTCGGGCGAAAAGGGTCGTCGCCGGCGGAACCCGGCGCCTGCTCGACGCCCGGGACAAGCATTGCCGGTGGCCTGGCTGCGAGCGACCGGCTTCGTGGAGTGCAGCCCATCACATCCTCCATTGGGCTCAGGGCGGCAAGACGGATCTTTCGAACATGATCCTGCTCTGCCAGCATCATCACTGGATGGTGCACGAGGGTGGCTGGCGCTTGTCGCTGGCGGCGGATGGACGCGTTCTCGCCATCCCACCGGAAACGGACTTCTATCCGCCAGAGTTCTACCCCTCCGCGCGAGCGCCCGACGAATTCGACGTCGCCTGAACGCCCCCACATGACCGGCGGCGATAGCCTCCACCCGGCGAGGCGCCAGTAGAGTCAAGATGAGATGGCAGCCCAGGTCAGGATTGGCTGTTCAGGTTGGTCGTACCCACACTGGCGGAAGCGCTTCTACCCGGACAAGCTACCGGCGCGCGAGGACTTCGCCTACTACGCGCGGCACTTCGACACCGTCGAGCTGAACAACTCCTTCTACCGGCAGCCGCCACCCGAACGTTTTGCCGCGTGGCGCGAACAGGCGCCGTCCGGTTTCCTGTTCGCCGTCAAAGGCAGCCGTTACGTCACCCACGTCAAGCGCCTGGCCGTCGAACAAAACTCGATCGACCTCGTCGTCGATTCGGCGCGTGAACTCGGCGATAAGCTGGGCCCGATCCTCTTCCAGCTCCAGGCGAATTTCCGCCTGGATCTGGAGCGGCTCAGGCGGTTTATCGCCATGCTGCCGGCCGATCTGCGCGTCACACTGGAATTCCGGCATGAATCGTGGCTGGTGGGCCCGGTCTTTGACCTGCTCAGGTCGTCGCACCTCGCCTTGTGCATCCCCGACCACCCGAAAATGCCGAAGTCAGACGAGATCACCGGCGACTTCACATATGTAAGGATGCACCTCCCACCGCGCGGCCTCGGTTATGGCAAGCAAGCTCTGCAGCCGTGGGCCGAACGGGTCGCCGGCTGGAGCCGTCAGGGCCTCGACGTCTTCGTCTACTTCAACAACGACATGGAGGGCCACGCCGTCAAGGACGCGCAGACGCTCATCGCGCTCCTCGACGCTAAAGTAGGCACGGCGTGATCACCACATCCCAGAGCGTCGCACCCTATTACGACGGATGGCGATTGAGTCAAGAGCGGCTCGTCGAACGTGTCAGTGAACTATCGCCCGAGCAGCTGGGGCTCCGGGCCGCTCCGCATCTCTGGCCGATCTGGGCCATCACCGCGCACGTCGCAGGCGTCCGTCCTTACTGGCTGTGCCATATTTGCAAGGAGCCGGGCGCCGAACGCACGCCGTTTGCCGGTTTGATCGACCAGGGGTGGGAAGACGATCTTGACCACCCGCGTCACGCGGGCGAGCTCGTCTCCGCGCTCCAGTCAACCTGGGTCATCGTCGAGGAGTGCCTCGAACGGTGGACGCCCGAGATGCTTCAAGACAAGTTCCCCCGGGAGATCAACAGCAGGATTCAGCTGCATACGCGCCAGTCCGTCCTGATCCGGCTGATCACGCATGACGCTTATCACTGCGGGGAGATCGCCCAGGCACTCGGAATGCACGGGCTGAAAGAAGTCGATATCTGGACCGGCCGCGTGCCGGAGCCGACCTGACAGCCGAGGAGTACGGGAAGGCCGGGATTCGAACCCGGGGAGCGGAAACACCCGCTCAAGCGCTTAGCAGGCGCTCGCATTCGACCACTCTGCCACCTCCCCGCGGAGGCGGATGCCAGTTTACCCTGTTTGCATGGAAATTTCGGTCGATGAGCGATGGGCGCGCTACGGGCGAGCGCTGATCGGTTCGATGAATGAAGTGCTGACCGAAACGGCCGATGAGATGCACGCCAATTTGCTGGAAACCGCCGACTACTGGCTTTCCCTGGGTCTGGTGCTCGGATTACGCCAACCGGCGCAGGCCCGGAAATTGCTGCATCTGATCGAGGCGCACGAAGCGGAGCGGGGCGAGCTTGAGCGCGACGCAGCCGGCCTGATCGGCGAGGTCTTTCCCTGAGGCGTCGCGGCCTGGTCTCCCAGATGTATGCCGCGGCGCGCCTGGCGAATGACGTCTCGACGCTCGCCTCGGGCGACCCACGCCGGATCGCGCGGCGGGCGCGCAACAAGATTGTGGGCCGGGCGCTGGGTCGCGCCGGACTGTGGCGCCTGCTCTGGCGATGAGCGCGGTCGTCCGCCTCAGCGTTCGAGCCGCTGTGCCAGCCGTCGCAGGTCCGCGACGAAGGCCTGCATCTCGAGATCACGGCTCTCGTCATCGGGGGCCCGCAGGATCGATGACGGATGCACGGTCGCCATCATCAATGGCAGCCCTGGCCGTTCGATGAACTGACCTCGCTGTACGCTGACCCGGAAATCTCGGCCGAGGAGCGCCTGGGCGGCGGTGGCGCCCAGGCAGACCAGGATGTGCGGCTTGACGACGGCGATCTCGGCATCGAGCCAGGGCCGGCAGGCGCCGATTTCGGCCGCGTTCGGTTTCTGGTGAAGCCGGCGCTTGCCCTGCGGCTTCCACTTGAAATGCTTGACCGCGTTCGTGATGTAGACCTGGGTCCGATCGATTCCCGCGGCGCGCAACGCTTCATCCAGCAGCCGCCCCGCCGGACCCACAAAGGGTTTGCCTTCGATGTCTTCCCGGTCGCCCGGTTGCTCGCCGACGAACATCACTCTCGCATGTCCGGCACCCTCGCCAAAGACCGTCTGGGTGCCGGTCTTGTACAGGTCGCATGCCTGGCATCCAGCGGCGGCTGCCTTCAGACCGGGCAGGGTGGGCTGCTCCGGAATTAGCACCTGGGCCGGAGCCAGCTCCGTTGCGGCGATGCCCGGCAGCTTGGGGCTATTCCGTGCTGGACTCAAGCGGCAAGCTCAGCGTGAACACGCTTCCTTCCCCGGGCGTCGATACCGCGACAATGTCGCCGCCGTGAAGGCGAGCCAGCTCCCGGGCGAGGTAGAGGCCCAGCCCGGTTCCCGGCACGTCGGGTCCTTGCTCGAGTCGGCTGAAGCGGACGAACAGGCGCTCCATGTCCGCCGGCGCGATTCCGATCCCGAGGTCTCTCACGCTCACCAACGCCAGCTCGCCCGCGATCGCGAGCTGCACGGTGACATCGCCTCCGGCCGGCGAGTACTTGATCGCGTTGTCGATCAGGTTCCCGATGATGATGTCCAGCCGCATCGAATCCGCGAGCACCGGCAGCTTGCGACGGACCCGGTCATCGAAGCGGAGTCGGTGCCTGGACGTGGCAGCGGCCTCGGCCGTCTTCAGACCGCGGCGCACGACCTCACGCAGATCGAGACTCCTCCGCCTGAGCTGCAAGCGCTCGTCTTCCAGCCGTGCGGCCTCTACCATTTCGTTGGCGAGCATGTGGATCTGCGCCGCCTTTGCCCTCAAGAGCGGCAGCACCGGTCTCATCCGCTTTGGGATCGGCCCCAGCGACTCGTCCTCCATCAGGGACAGATAGCCGCCCAGCATTGCCGCCGGTCCGCGTAATTCGTGCGACGCCAGCCGCAAGAACTCCGATTTCGCCTTCTCGAGCTCGGCCAGCTGGTCGGCTTTCTGCCGTAACCGATCTGCTTCGACCTGCTGCCGCTGCCTGGCCTGAAACTTGTCGTCGGTTTGCTCAGCGAGCACCATGACGTGGGTCAGCCGGCCGGCGGTGAATACGGGGTAGGCGTCGATGTTCCAGATGTGGTTCGCCGTCTGCTTGGTCCCCCGCTGCGCAACGAAATAGCTCTGTGGGTCTCGGCCATGCCGGACTCGCGCAAACAGGTCGAGGACCGCACCATGCTCGGCCGGATCGAAGACCTCGCGAACGGTGCGGCCCGGGCTGGGACTCCGCTCCAGCCCAAGCACGCGGGCGAACTCGCGGTTTCCACAGGAAAACCTGACCTCGTCATCGCCAAGCTCAAAGAGGCCGATTCCAACCGGCAATGCCTCGAGGACGGCCGGCAGGAGTTCAGCCGTCCGCGCCGAACGCGGACGGTTGGGATCGGATCGCTCCGCCGGAGACGCCGGTCCAGAATGAATCATCATTCAAGTCTTATAGCGTTACGGTACGATTCCATTATAGTCCCATCGCTAGATGGCCGGTCGATCCAGCCGAGCTGCCAGGGCCGGTCGCGGAATTCCGAGAGATGTGATAGCCATGTTATAAGAGTCCATTTCAGGTTGGACCGGCGGCGCAATTGAGACGCCGGTACACTGACGTGTCATGACGGACGCCTCGGCGCCGCAGCGTCTCGCTCCCACCACCGATGGCGGTCCGGTGGGCCCGGTAATGGTGATCGGAGGGGCCGAGGACAAGCTTGGAGAGCGGGTCATCCTGTCGCGCTTCGTCGAGCTCGCCGGCGGCGGGCGGGGGCACATCGCCGTGATCAGCACCGCCTCCTCGCTCGGCGACGCGGCGACCGACCTCTACCGCCACATCTTCGGCCGCGTCGGCGGGGGCACCGTCACGGGCCTTCGGCCGGAGACCCGAGAGGAGGCCAACGATCCGCAGACTGTTGCGGCGCTCACCGGCGCGACCGGCATCTTCATGACGGGTGGGAACCAGCTGCGCCTGTCCTCGGTCATTGGCGGCACCAAGCTTGGCGCCGCGATCCTCGATGCGCACGGCCAGGGGGCTGTGGTGGCCGGCACGTCGGCGGGTGCCAGCGCCGTCGCCACTCACATGATGGCCTTCGGCAGTTCGGGCGCGACGCCGAAGCACCGGATGGCTCATGTCTCGGTCGGCCTCGGGCTGCTGGTGAATGTCGTCGTCGACCAGCACTTCGAGCAGCGCACTCGCCTGGGCCGCCTCCTCGCGGTGGTGGCCCAATCGCCGTCACTGATCGGCCTCGGCCTCGACGAGGACACGGCCGCCATCATCGACGCTAACGATGTCCTCGAGGTCATCGGCCGCGGATCGGTGACGATCGTCGACGGTTCAGAGGTCATCACCGACGCGTTCCACACGACCGGCCACAAGCCGATGATGGTCTCGAACGCGCGGCTCCACTCGCTCCCCTCCGGTTATCGGTTCGACCTTCGCGCCCGGCGGGTCTTGCCACTCGACGCGACCCCGAACGCCCGCATCGCCCAGCTCGCGCAGGGCCGGATCGCGAAGATGGTTCGCCAGGCCGCCGCCGAGGGGCGGAACGACCGGGCCATCGAGCGGCGGCGCCTGCGGCACGAGGATCGCAAGGCGTCAGAGTGAACGATTCGCGCATGGAAACGCGAGTCGAGCGGGACGAGGACGCCAAGCACGAGCCGGTCGCGAAGAAGCCCCCGTTAAGCGCGGACCTCAAAATTCTCGAGAGCCAGGTGCTCCGCGGCCCGAATTACTGGTCGTATGACCCCGCCATCCGCCTGCTCGTCGACCTCGGCTCCCTCGAGCACTGGCCGTCCAACACCATCCCGGCGTTCAACGATGCGCTGATCGACCTGCTGCCTGGGCTCAAGGATCATGGCTGCTCACTGCATCGGCCAGGGGGATTCATCGAGCGAATGCGCGACGGAACCTGGCTCGGGCACGTCGCCGAGCACGTCGCGCTCGAGCTGCAGCGCGAGACTGGCGGGAGCACGACCCGCGGCAAGACCCGCCGCGCCGGAACTCCCGGCCAGTACAACGTCGTCTACGGCTACCTCGAGGAACAGGTTGGCCTCGCCGCCGGAAAGCTGGCGGTGCGGCTGCTCAATCATCTCGTGCAGGCGAACCCCACCTTCGATTTCGCGGCCGAGCTCGAGAGCCTGGTCCTGCTCGCCGACCGGGCCGCCTTCGGACCATCGACGCAGGCCATCCTCGACGAGGCGGCCCGCCGGGACATTCCGTACATCCGGCTGAATGACCAATCTTTCGTGCAGCTGGGCCAGGGCAAATACCAGCAACGCATTCGGGCCACCATGACGTCTCGGACCTCGGCCCTGGGGGTCGATATCGCCGGCGACAAGAAGCTGACCACCTCGCTGCTGGCCTCCGCCGGCCTGCCGGTGCCTCGCAGCGAGATGGTGCGCTCCGCCGACGAGGCCGCCGCCATGGCCGTCCGGATTGGCTACCCGGTGGTGACCAAGCCACTCGATGGCAACCATGGCCGCGGCGTCAGCCTCGACCTGCGAAGCGAGGACGACGTCCGGCGCGGCTTCGAGCGGGCCATCCGGCAGACTCGCAGCGGCATCGTGGTGGTCGAGAGCTTCATCCAGGGCAATGATTACCGCGTGCTGGTCATCGACGGCCACATGGTTGCCGTCGCCGAGCGGGTGCCGGCCCATGTGATTGGCGATGGCGAGCACACCGTGCGCCAGCTGGTGGACCTGACCAACCGCGATCCACGCCGTGGGATCGGCCACGAAAAAGTTCTCACGCGCATCAAGCTCGACGAGGCCGCCGCCGAGTTGGTGCAACGCCAGGGGTTCGATCTCGACACCGTCCCACCCAGGGAGGCGCTCGTCAAATTGGTGGCGACCGGGAACATGTCCACCGGCGGCAGCTCGATCGACCGAACCTTCGAAGCCGATCACGACAATATCGAAATCGCCGAGGAGGCCGCCCGGGTCGTCGGTCTCGACGTGGCCGGGATCGACTTCCTGACCCCCGACATCTGTCAGCCGGTACGAGAAACGGGCGGCGCGATTGTCGAGGTCAACGCCGCCCCGGGCTTCCGGATGCACACCCATCCGACCGAGGGCGAGCCCCAGTACGTCGCCAAGGCCGTCATCGACATGCTGTTTCCGCAGGGAACTCCGGCACGGATTCCGATCGTCGCCGTCACCGGCTCCAACGGGAAAACCACCACCGCCCGCATGATCTCCCACATCGTCCGCGGCCTCGGCTACCGGGTCGGCATGACCACCACCGATGGCATCTACATCGACGGCCGCCTGGTCAAGCAGGCCGATGCCAGTGGCCCGCGATCGGCGCGGATGGTGCTGCAAAACCCGCGCGTCGACTTCGCCGTCTTCGAGGTGGCCCGCGGCGGCATCCTGCGCGAAGGCCTTGGCTACAGCCTCAACGACGTGGCCGTTGTCCTCAACGTCACCGGAGACCATCTCGGTCTGAAAGAGGTCCATTCCCTGCGCCAGCTGGCAGCGATCAAGCGCGTCATCGTCGAGGCAGTCCCGCGGACCGGCACCGCGGTGCTCAACGCCGATGACGAGCTGGTTGCCGAGATGCGGACCCATTGCAGCGGCTCCGTCATCCTGTTCTCGATGCGCGACGACAACGAGCTGGTGGAGCGCTGGGTGCGGCGGGGCCGCAAGGCGTTTACGATCCAGCGGCAGTCCGGTGGTGGCGAGATGATGGTGCTCCGCGAGGGCCGGCGCACTACCCAGATCGGTTGGGTTCACCTGCTGCCCGCCACCTTCGAGGGTCGGGCGCGCGCCAACGTGCAGAACGTCCTGGCGGCCGCCGCGGCAGCGCACGCGGCCGGCGCGCACCTGCACGATATCCGGCAGGGGCTGCGCAGCTTCCATCCATCGTTCCACGAAGCACCCGGACGGCTGAACATGTTCGAGCTCCATGGCGTCAAGGTCATCGTGGATTACGCGCACAATCCGCACGGTCTGGCAATGGCGGGTGATTTCGTGGAGCGGCTCACGGGACCCGGGGTCAACGGCCCGCAGCCCGGCCGGAGGATCGCGGTGATCGCGACCCCCGGCGATCGCCGCGACGAGGACATGCGCGAGCTGGGTCGGGTGGCGGCCAGCTTCTTCGACATCCTGATCGTTCGCGAGGATGCCAATCCCCGCGGACGCCGGCGTGGCGAGATCGCTGACCACGTCATGGAAGGCATCAGCCAGGCCGTCCAGAGCCGGGTGAAGAGCGCCGAGGTCATCGTCGAGGAGGGCTCCGCGATCGACGCCGCGCTCGACCGCGCCACAGCCGGCGACGTCGTCCTGCTCTGCGTCGACAAGCCCGCCGCGGCGTGGCGGCATCTCGAGGCGCGGCGGGCCCTGCCGGTTTCACCGGCGACCTGAGTCACGGTTCCGTAGCCGCGGCCCGGTCAGTCGCGAGCTCGCGTGACCAGGGCGCGCACCCGCTCCGGACCGGCGCTCGTGCCACCCCGATCGCGCAGGTAGCTGAAAATCTCCGGCCGCTGCGCGAGGGCCGTGATCGCGATCACGTCATTCGGGGCCGACTCGGAAACCATCCACTCGAGGGCGTCGAGCTCGTTCACAAACACCGGGGCCGCGGGCTTCCCGCCGTCGACCACGCCGGCCTGGAGCCGGTGGATCAGGTCCTGCGGGTCGCGGCCGCGAAGGTAACGGTGGAGCTCGGCGATCGCCACGCGATCGGGGCCGCGCGCCGCCGTGTAGCCGAGTCGATGGAGAATGGCGTTCGTGCGGTCGCCGGCGGCGCCGAAGGTGAGAAACACCCGGCCGCCCCGTGGTCGAAGACCCTGGCAGATTTCGACCAGGCCGCGGAGGCCGTCCTCGTTGTGGGCGTAGTCGATGACGACCACGCGGCCATCCAGCTCGAAGACATTCGCGCGCCCCGGGTTGCGCTCGGGATCGAGCACAAACGTCCGCAGCCCTTCGATCACGGCGTCCTCGGGAACCTCGACGCCGAGCGCGGCCGCCGCCGCCGCCATCGCGTTACTGAGATTGTGGCGGGAAATCCCCGCGAGTGTCACCGGGACCTCCTCCACCGGCAGCAACCGGTGCACCTGGCGACGCGATGACATGACGACCAGGGCCCCATCGAGGATCGATATCCCGCGACCCCCCTCCGCCAGGGCGGTCCGAAGCGCGGGATGATCAGGGTCGAGCGAGAATAGCCATGGCCGGCCGGCGGCTTGCCGCCGCATGGCGAGCACTCGAGCATCGTCGGCGTTGAGCACATCCCAGCCGTCGGGCCGCGTGATCCGGGTAATCGTGGCCTTGACCTCGGCCAGCTGGTCCAGCGTGCGGATCCCATGCTGGTCCAGGTGGTCGGCGGTCACGTTGGTGACGACCGCCACGTCGTTGGACGCGGTGCCGATACCCCGCAGCAGGATTCCGCCGCGCGCGGTTTCGAGCACCGCCAGGTCGATGCTCGTCTGGGCGAGAGCCATGGCAGCGCCGCCAAATCCTGAGTAATCGCCGGCTTCCACCAGATGCTCGTCCCGATACACACCGTCCGTCGTCGTGTAGGCGACCGATCGTCCGGCGGTCCGGGCCAGGTGCGCGACCAGCCTGACGGTGGTCGTCTTCCCGTTGGTTCCGGTCACCGAAATGACGGGGATCGTAGGGTGGAGCACGCTCGGCGCGGGTCCGGGGTCGATGCGGTCCAGCCGGCGCGCGATGTCAGCCGTCGCTCGGACCACGGATCGACGCCCGTCGAGGAACAGGTCGAGCAGTGGGGCCAGCTCGCCGGCGAACGCTTCGGCCGCGCCCTGCCGCCGCCACGGAAAGGCGACCACCACCTGGTCCGGCTCCGGTCCCGGCCGGCCCCGAGTCGCCAGATGCGTGCCGGTGGCCGCGGCCAGCGCGCGAGTCAGGTGGATCGCAAAGCGCGCGACATAACGGCGCCGTTGCTCGCTGCGCGCGAGGCCCGGATGGTTCACCGTCGGAAAGCCGGCCCGCTGGGTCAATTGCTGGGCGCGCGCTTCGGCCAGCTCCAGCCAGGGGGTCACCGCAAGCGTCAGCTTGATCGCCGGACGCGTGAAGTAAAGGTTGGGTCCGTCGAGCACCCGCAGCTCGAGGGTTTTGACGGGGTGAGCTTCGCCCTTCACCATCGTCCAGTCTCGCAGGAGCGATCCTTACCTAGGCGACGTGGTGACGAGCCTGTAACCATTCCCGAAAGGAGCGGGGCATGAGGCACCGTCCGCGCAATCTCCTGCGATTCGGCAGGTCTCACGCTCGTAGAGGCATGGCCGTAACCTCGCTCCGCCTGTTGGTCCTCGAGGACGTCCCCGATGATGCCGAGCTCGTCATCCGCCAGGTCCAGGCGGCGGGCTTCGATCCGACCTGGCGGCGGGTGGACACCGAAGCCGACTTCGTCGACGCCCTGACTGAGGATCTCGAGCTGATCCTGGCCGACTACCACCTGCCCGGGTTCGACGCCCGGCGGGCGCTGGAGCATCTGGTCGAGCGAAAGCTCGATGTGCCGTTCATCATCGTTTCCGGCGCCGTCGGAGAAACCGCCGCGGTGGCCGCGATGAAAGCGGGGGCCAGCGATTACGTGAAAAAGGACGAGCTCGGCCGGCTGGGCGCCAGCATTGAGCGCGAGCTGCGGGCGGCGGCCGAGCGGCGGATGGCGCGCCGCGAGCGTGAGGCAGCCCAGGCCGCGCTGCAACGACTGGCCGCCATCGTTGACACCTCGACCGACGCGATCTTCGGCATCGATCTCGACTGGCTCATTACCAGCTGGAACAAGGGGGCCGAGACCATCTACGGTTACGCCGCGGCCGAAACGATCGGCCACCACGTTCGCATGCTGGTGCCGCCGGAACAGCTGAATGTTGCTCCCGACTACTCCGCGAAGCTGGCCGCCGGCGAGCCCGTTCCGCCGTTCGAGACGATCCGACTGCATAAGGACGGCCGGCGAATCGACGTCTCGGTCGCGGTCTCGCCGTTACGAGATTCAAACGGCCGCCTGATCGGACGCTCCGCCATCGTGCGCGACATCACCGAGCGCAAGCAGGCGGAACGCGCTATCCATGACAGCGAAAGGGATCTCCTCGAGCGCACCAGCCTGTACGAGGCTCTGGTCACGGCCCAATCAGAGCTGGGCCAGATCCTGATCCTGACGGAGGGGAGCGATCCGATTTACATCAACGATGCGTTCGTTCGGCTGACTGGATTCAGCGCTGAGGAACTGAAGCGGCTCGACAGCCTGTTCGACCTCGTCCCTCCGGACCAGCGGCTGCCGCTGCCCTCAGACCTGGAACAGCGACTGCAAGGTCAGCGCACCCGAAGCTTCGAGACAACGATCCTGGCCAAGGACGGCCGGCGGATCGAGCTGGAGGGGACCGACCTGCGTTTTCAAGCCGGTGGCCGAACCCTGGTGTTCACGCTGGCGCGGGACGTGACGGACCGTAAGGCCGCGCGGCGGGCGCTTGAGCACCAGGTGACCCATGACACACTGACCGGTCTCGCGAATCGCCGGTTGGTCCACGACCGGATCGAGAGCCTGACGACGACCTCGGGGCGGTTGCCGTTCAGCGTGGTGAGTCTCGGCCTCGACCACTTCCGCGAAGTCAACGACACCTTCGGCCACCGCGCCGGCGATTTGCTGCTGCAGCAGGTGGGGCTTCGACTGAAGGCACAGCTGGTCGACGGCCAGATCATGGGCCGGCTCACCGGCGATACGTTCGTCGCGTTGCTCCCTGGGGTGGGCGAGAGCGACGCGGATCGCGACAGCGCCAGGCTGCTCCAGTCGATGGAGGAACCGTTCGAAGTCGAGGGCCAGGCGCTCGACATCGGGGCGAGCGTGGGGGTGGTCAGCTTTCCCGATGGAGGGAAGGACCCGGACGAGCTGCTTCGCCATATGGACATCGCGATGTCAGCGGCCAAGACCTCGCGCGGTAGCGTGGTCCGGTACCATCCCGAGCTCGAACGCGGCGGCGCCAACCGGCTGGCGTTGATGGCGGAACTGCGGCGAGCGATTCACGACAACCGGCTGGTGCTGCACTACCAGCCGCTGGTCGATCTGCGATCCGGCCGGCTGGTCCGGTTCGAGACGCTGGTCCGCTGGGAGCACCCCCAACGCGGCGTGATCCCACCAATCGAGTTCATCCCCTTCGCCGAGAAGACACGGCTGATTCGGCCGCTGACCCGCTGGGTGATGAGGTCTGCGCTCCGCCAGTGGCGCACCTGGCACGACGCGGGCCGATCCTTTCCGATGGCGGTCAACATCTCGATGCGGGACCTGATCGACCCGGCGTTTCCGGATGAGATCGACGAGCTCATCCATGAGGCCGGCGCCGATCCGCGCCAGCTGGTCCTCGAAATCACCGAAGGCGTGATCATGACCGAGCCGGCGCGCGTCATGGAGATCCTGGCGCGCCTGAAACGCCCCGGCGTGCGGCTGGCGGTCGACGACTTCGGCACCGGGTACTCATCGCTCGCCTATCTTCACCGTCTGCCGGTCGACGAGATCAAGATCGACAAGTCGTTCATCTCGGCCATGGCGGGCGACGTGAGCAAGTCGAATATCGTCCGCGCGGCCGTCGACCTCGGTCATAGCCTCCGTCTCGAAGTCGTCGCCGAAGGGGTGGAGGATACGCAGAGCTGGGATCTGCTCACGGCGCTCGGCTGCGATATCGCCCAGGGCTACTACATCAGCCGCCCCCTGTCAGCGGCGGCCGCTGAGGAATGGATGAAAGGCTGGAGCGGCAGGGCGCAGGTGGCGGCCTGACGTCGTCGTGCTGCCGGCGTCTAGATTGGCATCATGCCGGCCTGGGTCTGTCGCACTTGCGGTGTCCAACAG
Organism: Chloroflexota bacterium; assembly: GCA_005880875.1. GTDB lineage: Bacteria > Chloroflexota > Dormibacteria > CF-121 > CF-121 > CF-13. The sequence goes on along the minus strand of VBJI01000081.1, from coordinate 12,118 downwards.
CCGCCCACCGTTAAGCCGCCGGCTGAGTGCGCGATCTGTAACGACGAGCGGCAGTACGTGCCGCCCCAGGGGCAGCGCTGGGCGAGTCTTGAGGCGCTGCGCGCCGAGGGCTGTCGGATCGAGGTTCGCGATCTCGAGCGCGGACTAACCGGCATTGGGGCGGAGCCCGCGATCGGCATTGGCCAGCGTGCCCTCCTGGTGCAGACGGCGGAGGGCAACCTGCTGTGGGACTGCCTCGGATACATCGATGACGAGGGCGTTGCCGCCGTGCGGGAACGCGGCGGTCTTCGCGGGATCGCGATGTCGCATCCGCACTTCTACGGCGTCTGTGTCGAGTGGAGCCACGCGTTTGGGCACGCGCCGATCCACATCCCAGAGGCTGACCGCCCCTGGGTCATGCGCCCCGATCCCGCGGTTCGCTTCTGGCAGGGCACGCATTCCCCCTTTGCGGACCTCCGGCTGCTCCAGTGCGGCGGCCATTTCGAGGGAAGCGCGGTGCTTCACTGGCCAGGAGGCGCCGACGGCCGCGGCGCCTTGCTCACCGGCGACACCATCACGGTGGTGGCAGACCGCCGATTCGCGAGCTTCATGCGCAGCTATCCGAACGACATCCCGTTGCCGGCGAAGACCGTTCGGTCGATCGTCGCCGCAGTGGGCTCGTTCGCCTTTGACCGCGTCTATGGCGGCTGGTGGGACCGCGTCATCGACCGGGATGGGGCGGCCGCCATCGAGCGCTCTGCCGATCGCTACATCCGCTGGATCGAGGGCCGAGCTCAGGCATTTTCCTCGTAGGCCCGCTTCAGCCAGCGGATCGCCTCGCCGTCCAGCTCAGCCGGCGACCGCAGCGCCAGCTTCACAGTCATCGACCCGTTGCCCACGCCGCGAGCCGGTTGCAGCCGCCCCGCGGCTTTCGCGTTCGCGATCCGCAGCCCGAGGTCGACCCGGCTTTTGGTCCTGGCCTGGATGACCGCAAACGTGCGGCGCCCGGAGACGAGGGAGACATACGTCTTGCGGGCCTGGACGATCAGGACCGGGCTGATCTCGGGAAGGACCCCCAGGATGGCGTCGAGAACGGGACGAAGCTGCGGGCGATCCGCGTACTGCATGCCGATCAGGTCGCCGATTCCGGCCGTCATGAAGCTCGGATAGCCGAAGCCTTCCCACACGAGCAGGCGCTGTGCGTACCCGGTGACGCCGTTGTCGTTCAACCAGCGGCGCAAGGCGGCCGCATCACGGACTCGCGCCGACTTGATGCGTCGATTCCACGCCTGGACATCCTGGCCGGTCCGCCGCTGCAGCAGTGACGCCATCCAGTCACGCATCCCTTTCCATGTTTGCAACTCGGGCCGGGCGGGAGACCGCCGCGGACTCGAGGCGGCACGGCGACGGTCGACTTCCGCCTTGAGCCGGGCCCAGCTTGGAAATCCATACTCGCGGGTCAGCGCCAGCTGGGCGGCAGCCAGCGCGGTCGAGGTCGAGACACGGCGGAGCCGGCGGGCAGCCGACCGGTCGCCGGCGGCGGCGGCACGATGCAATTCTTTGGCCTGACGGCGCAGCTGGTCGAGGTCGGGGCGCTCCGGTAACGGTCGCATGTCGTTTCCTCCCGGGCCGCGGTCCGCACTCAGGCCCTGAAAGAAAACGGCCTGCGACGAGCGCTCGACGCGCTGCGAGAGGTGGACTCCGTCCTATCCGCGGACCCGGTGGCGCCCTCCAGCGCCGGCACGATGATACTCCGCGGCTGCGGCGATGGCCGCCACGTGCGCCGGCGAGCTTCCGCAGCACCCGCCAACGATTCGCGCGCCGGCCGTCAGAAAGCGCTCGGCGAACGCCGCCATCGTCCCGGGCGTGGTGTCGTAGCGGGCCACGTCCCCGTCCATGCGTGGCAGTCCGGCGTTGGGCTTGATCCACAGCGGAATGCCGGCCTTGACGCTGGCCAGCTCATCGACCACCTTCTCCATGTCGTCGAGCGACCGACCGCAGTTCGCGCCGATCGCCGCCACTCCGAGCGGGGCGACGGCATTCAGCATCGTCGTGGGACTGAGCCCCATCATCGTTCGCGTGCCCTGATCGATACTGAAGGACACCACCAGCGGCAGCGTGGTTACGCGCCGGATGCCATCGATGGCCGCGAGCGCCTCCTCGAGAGCAAAGAACGTCTCGAGCAACAGCAGGTCGACGCCGCCCTCGGTCAGCCCGGCTGCTTGTTCCGCGTAGGCATCGGCGGCGGCGCTGGTCGTCAGGTCACCGAGCGGTTCCATGAGCATTCCAGTCGGGCCCATCGCGCCGGCAACCAGCACGCGGGTTCCATCGGCCGCTTGCCGGGCGAGTTGCGCCGCATGCCGGTTGAGCTCGCTGGCGCGGCCAGCAAACCGGGTCTCGCGCAGTCGAATCGGCGTTCCACCGAAGGTATCGGTCAGGATGATCTCCGACCCGGCCTCGATGAACGCGCGGTGCACCCCAACCACGTGCTCGGGATGGTCCTCGACCCACTCCTCTGGCGCGACGCCAATGGGCAATCCCATCTGCTGGTAGCTGGTGCCGGTCGCGCCGTCCGCGACCAGGACTTCGCCCGCGCTCAGCCGATCGAGAAACCCGTCGTCCATCGGCGACCAATCATCTCAGAGGGATGGTCAGGCGGCGCCCGTCCAAGGACGCCCCAGGCATCGGCGAGAATGCCATGGCCCGAGCCGATCCCCGGGTGGTTGCCGGCGCCAGCATCGGTTCGCTGGCCACCGGAAAAGGCGACCGGTGGTCCGATCTCGATCTCGGCTTCGGTCTCGCGGAGGGGGTGTCCCCAGCCGATGTCCTGGCCGACTGGACGCCGCGGCTCGAGCGTGAGCGCGACGCCGTCCACCTCTTTGACGTTTCATCTCTCTCGTCGCTCTACCGCGTCTTCTTATTTCCGGGTAACCTGCAGGTCGACCTTTCGCTGACCCCAGCGTCGGAATTTGGCGCCCGGGGGCCAAAGTTCAAAGTCCTTTTCGGCAGCGCGCTCGAGCGGGCTCCCGGATGGGAGGCGCCACCCTCAGCCCAGCACCTCTTCGGACTCGGCGCCCACCATGCGATCCGGGCGCGATTTTGCATCGAGCGCGGCCGCCTATGGCAAGCGGAATACTGGACCAGCGCGGTTCGCGATCAGGCATTTGCCCTTGCCTGTCGGCGCCGAGGCCTGAACGTTTGGTACGGCCGCGGCTACGACGAGCTGCCGGCCGATGTTCTTGATGAGGGCTCCCTCGTTCGCTCGGTGCAAAAGGAGGAACTTCTGCGGGCACTGGCAAGGGCGATTGACGCGCTGTTACGCGAAGCTGATGAAGCACGCGACGTCGCATCGAGAGTCGATCGTGGGCTGCGCCAGCTGGCGTCTGCGGACGCATAGCGGTCCGCGGCCTTGCGCTAATACAATTTTCCGTTCCGGGGCGGACGGCTGGCATCATGGGTGGTATGCCGTTCTTTGGTTACCACATGCCGAGCTTCACGTTTGCCAGCGTTCCGCCGGACCGGCTCTTCGATCACGTCGGTGGGCTGGCGCGTTCGGCCGAATCCGCCGGCTTCGAGCTGGTGACCGTGATGGACCACTTCTATCAGATCACCGGCGTCGGCGCGGAGGAGGAGCCGATGCTCGAGGGCTATGCAACCCTGGCGGCGCTGGCGCGCGAGACGAGCCGCGTCCGCCTGGCCACGCTCGTGACCGGCGTGACCTATCGCAACCCGGCGCTGGTGGCCAAGATGGTCACGACAATCGATGTCATCTCAAAGGGGCGCGCGATCTGTGGTATCGGCGCCGCCTGGAACGAATCGGAGCATAGCGGGTACGGCTTCGCGTTTCCGCCGATCCGCGAGCGCATGGACCGGCTGGACGAGGCGCTGACCATCTTGAAGCTGATGTTCACGCAGGAGCGGCCTTCTTTCGCCGGCACGCATTACCGGATCGACCGTGCCCTCAACAATCCCCTGGCCGACATCAAACGAAAGAGCGAGATCCTGGACCGCTACTGCGACGAGGAGGGCCGCGATCCGGCAACCATCACCAGGACGATGGGCTCCCCGGTGGTCCTGGTGGAAAACGAAGGCCAGGCCAAGACCGTCATGGAGCGGATGCCCCCCGAGCGGCGAGTGATGTTCCAGCCGGCCACCCCGGAGCAGGCGGCCGAGATCCTGCAGGATTACATCGCCGTGGGCATCCAGGGCTTCACGTTTGGCAATCCGACCCTGCGTACGCCCGAGGAATTCGAGCGCGCGCAGCGGCTGATCAGGACGGTCAAGGGCAGCTCGTCACTAAATTGAGGGTGGAATGAGCACGGTGACGAGCGTCTCCACGGTGACCCGGGTGAACGGCATCGAACTCGCCTACCAGGTCTTCGGAACGGGCTCCCCACTCGTGCTGTTGCACGGTGGTTTCGGATCAGTTGAGATGTTCGGCCCGAATGTCGCGCGCCTTGCCAACGGGCGTCGCGTCATCGGCGTGGATCTTCAGTCCCACGGCCGCTCGCCGGCCGCCGACCGGCCGATGCGTTTCGAGGTGATGGCCGACGACATCGCGGCGCTGATGAAGCACCTCAAGCTCGAGCGAGCGGCGATTATGGGGTTCTCGCTGGGCGGGGCGGTGGCCTTGCGCTTGGCAATCCAGCATCCCGAACGGGTGGAGCGACTGGTCCTGGTCTCGACCGTCTTCAAGCGCAGCGGGTGGTATCCGGAGATGACGGCCGGGATGGATGCCATGGGCCCTGAGGTGGCTGAATCCTTGAAACAGAGCCCGATGTACGAAGCCTATGCGCGGATCGCGCCTCGGAAAGAGGACTGGCCGGTACTCGTGAAGCAGCTCACCACGGCGCTGAAAATCGACTACGACTGGTCAGCTGAGGTCGCCAGGCTGCCGATGCCGGTCATGATCGTGATCGGCGATGCCGATGGCGTCCCGCCATCACACGCGGTGGAGTTCTTCGGCCTCCTGGGCGGAGGCAAGCGGGACGCCAATTGGGACCGCTCGGGGATGACGCCCCACCGCCTGGCGACCCTGCCGGGGCTGACGCACTATGACATCAATCTGAGCCCGGCACTATCCCAGGCGGTAATCCCGTTCCTCGACGACGGGTCGATGGGCTGAGCGGCCGGCGAGCTTGATGCCTTTCCGGGCGACGGTCACGGCCCAGAGGCAATAGCTCAACACCAGCAGCCGGTTCGCCCATCCGACCAGACCGATCACCCCCGCAGGCAGGACCTTTGGCGGCTGCGCCGGGGTGGCCATGCCCGTCGCCATGAAGGTGGTGACCATCACGACAAAGGACGCCGCCAGGAGGATCACACTGATCCAGGTGGCGTTGGCGGCGATCAGTAGGGCTCTCCTGGAGGGCGACCAGGCCTGGATCCGACTCAGGCTGACGCTGATCAGCATGGCGGCAACCGGAACCCCGCCCATGCCCAGCAGGCCGGCGACGTTGTGCAGAATCACGTGGTTGAGATCGAAAACCGCGGCCATCCCCTGCCCGACCCCGGCCAGGAGGAGCAGGACGACGCCGACCCTGGCTGGAATCGTTCGTGCTTGGCTGCGGATCGCGTAGGCCAGGGCGCAGGAACTCAGGCCCCAGCACGCAAACATCAAGGACAGGATCCAGCCGAAGCGGCCATTGGCGTATTCACTGACCATGCGCCACGATGGGTCGAATTCCGGGCTCAGGACGTGTAAGCCCGCGAGCAATAGCAGAGCGGCAACCGCCGCACCGATCGCCAGACGGCCTGCCGGGAGCGAGATCGTCGATGCACCGTCATCGGAAACCCTCCGCTTCATTGCTTTCCTCCCTGGTGTTTTCGGTTTTGGCCCGCCCGGGTCTTTCCACCCCGAACGTCGGAGCCACCGGGTCATTCCGGACATCCAGGCGGGAGTCCGCCGTAAAGGCGTCCGTAGAATCAGCGGGAAGGCTTGGGCTCGGCTCCCTCGCTTGTCGTGTCCGGACTCGGAGCCCGGCTCCGACGTCTCTGGCGAGAAGCACCAAAAAGGTGCCGACAAAGGAGGACACGCATGAAATACATGATCCTGACCTACGCTTCGCAAAAGGACTACGACGCGATGGCCGGAAAGGCGACCGGCACGCCGGTGTGGTCCGGGAAGGACTTCGCTGCCATGGGCGCGTTCATGGAGGCGTTCAACAAGGAGCTCGCCGAGTCCGGGGAACTGGTTGAGACCCGTGGCCTGGCTGCCCCCGTCCACGCGCGCAGGGTCCAACTCCGCGACGGTGTGCCGGCCGTTACCGACGGGCCGTTTGCGGAAACCGCCGAGGTGCTCGCCGGCTACTGGATCGTGGAGTGTGACAGCTTTGACCGAGCGACGGAGATCGCCGCTCGGCTGGCGAAGTGCCCGGTGCCTGCCGGTGCGGCCGCGACGGCGGCGGCCGACGTCCGCCCCATCGTGGAATCGCGCGACGAGCTGGAGCCCTAGCGAATCTGATTTCTGAACGCCAGATCGAGGACCTGCTGCGAGAACTTACGCCGCAGGTCCTCGGCGCGGTCGTCCGGCGTTATGGGCATTTCGATCTGGCCGAGGATGCCGTGCAGGAAGGGTTGATCGCCGCGGCGACGCAGTGGCCGACCGCTGGAATCCCGGACAACCCTCGCGCCTGGCTGATCATGGCCGCCTCACGCCGGTTGACCGACATGCTGCGCAGCGAGCAAGCGCGTCAGCGCCGGGAAGAGCGCATTGCCCAGTGGATCCTGCCAGATCAGCGGCTCGCACCCCCCGCAGATACGCCACCCCAATCTGACGACACGCTGATCCTCCTCTTCATGTGCTGCCATCCGTCCCTCTCGCCCGCATCACAGATTGCTCTAACGTTGCGAGCGGTCGGCGGCCTGACCAGTGCCGAGGTGGCCCGGGCGTTCCTGGTACCCGAGGACACCATGACCCGACGCATCACCCGGGCCAAGGCGAGCATCAAGGAGAGCGGCATTCCGTTTCAGGTGCCCTCGGCATCCGAGCGCCCGGGCCGACTGGCTGCCGTGCTTCACGTCTTGTACCTGATCTTCAATGAGGGGTATGCCACGACGTCCGGACCAAGCTTGCAACGTGCAGATCTTGCGGCCGAGGCGATCCGGCTTGCACGGATCGTCCATCGTCTGCTCCCCGAGGATCCGGAGGGGACCGGTCTGCTTGCCCTCATGCTGCTCACGGATGCCCGTCGATCGGCGCGCACCGGGCCTGCCGGCGAGTTGATTCCGTTGGAGCGACAGGATCGAAGCCTCTGGAACGCCGGGCAGATCGCCGAGGGCTCCGCACTGGTCGAGCAGGCGTTGACCAGGGGCGACGTGGGCGCTTATCAGTTGCAGGCGATGATCGCCGCCCTTCACGATCAGGCCCAGAGCACCGATACCACGGACTGGCCGCAGATTGTCGAGCTGTATGAGAGCCTGTTGCGCCTCGCCGACAACCCCGTGGTGGCCCTAAACCACGCGGTGGCGGTCGCCATGGCTCGCGGCCCTCGAGCGGGACTCACGCTCCTCGATCGATTGCAGACCGATGAACGAATCGCGGATGATCCGCGCCTGTTTGCGGTGCGGGCCCATCTACTGGAAAGAGCCGGCGATCACCAGGCCGCGCGGGACTTCTATCAAGCGGCGGCGCGCCGGTCCCATAGCCTCCCACGCCAGCGCTACCTGAACGAGCAGGTAGCGCGGCTTGCCAAATTTCGCGATGTCACCAAGTCATGAAATGCCAGCCGCCGTCGACCGCAAGGTTGATGCCATTGACCGATCGATTCGTCAGCAGGAACAGGGCGGCGTCAAGGATGTCCGCCATCGTCGGCAGCCGGCCGGTCGGCGTCTTCGATCGATGTCCCTCGAGCACGGGCGCCGGCTTCGCGCTCCAGTAGGGGCTGTCGCCGACGATCCCCGGATGGATAGCATTGACCCGCACCGGCGCCAGCTCCATAACCAGCGCCCGGACCAGCCCGGTGACGGCAGCGTTCACCGTTGTCACCATCGTCGATCCCGGATACGGCTTGTCCTTCGCGCCGCCACCGAACAGCAAGATCGAGCTGTCGTCTTTCAGTCCCGAGACCAGGGCGTGGATCACTTCCGTATAGCCGACCAATTTCAGCGTCACCAGCCGGAGGGCGCGCTCGGTATTGAAGTCGCGCACTTTGTTCTCATCGCGCTCGATCGCGGCGAGTACCAGGTGATCGACCTTGCCAACACCGCCGAGCGCGCCGGTGATCCTCGAGGGTTCGGCAAGATCGAAGCCGATGCCGCGGGTTCGACCGCCGAGCTCATGGGCGACGCTCGCCGCGCGTTGCGCGTCGCGACCCGAGACGATGACCTCGGCGCCCTGTTGAGCGAAATGGCGGGCGACCGCTTTTCCTAGCCCCGACGTCCCGCCGACGACGACGACGCAACCCCGGTCGGCCATCAGACTTTCGGTGGGTCGATGCGCGACGTCAGGTAATCCCAATCTCGCGCAAAGCGATAGGAATGCCGGCCCGGGGGCTGCGGCGCCTGCGTTTCGAGCCAGCGGACGGGCGTGCTCGCCGGATTCGAAAAGCCGTGCACGCAACCGACGCCAGCAAAGGCAATGTCGCCTTTCTCCATCCGGTAGGCCTCGCCATCGAAGGTTGCGTCGACAGAACCCTCGACGATCAGGTAGGTCTCCTCGAAGGGATGGTCATGCTGGCCGGCGACCCCACTGGGCTCGTACTGGACCATGAACATGGTGGACAGCTCAGCGCCGAGGTCGCTGTCCACCATCATCTTCACGGTGATGCCGCTGTACGCCAGCAGCGCGGTCCGCATGCTCGCCGAGACAGCGAGCTGATCCTGGGTCTGCTTGCTGACGTCCATGTTGGACGCCTCGATGTGGCCGAACGACCGCGTGCGCGGGTCGCGGACGTCGATGGGAATCGCGGCCGCCACCCTGCCCTCCCCCAGAGGGGGAGCGTTATCGGAAGGAGAGCTGGTCGGAAAGTACGTGTCGGAACCGAAGCGGGCCCGAGGCTGAGGCGCCATCATCTGCGCCCAGCGCGCGCCTTTCGGGAGGCCCCGCCAGGAATGGATGACGCCCACCGGAATGACACCATAGTCGCCGGCACGCAGGCGGAACGTCCCCTCGGTTGTCGTTAGCTGGGCTTCACCCTCGAGAAGGTAGACGCACTCTTCATAGGAATGGAGGTGCGCGGCGACCCAGCCGCCGGCCTCGAGGGTGCACATGGCAAAACCGGTATGGACCGCCGGGCTCTCCTCCCCCACTAGCGCCCAGCGCTTAAACCCCTTGCTCCGATCGACAAACGGAGGGGGGACGGCAAAGTTGGCTTCGCCGCCGCGCCGCACCAGGTGCCGACTGGTGGAGACCGCCGAACCGACGCTCATCGGACGGGTTGAAGCTTCTTCTTCATCGCCTGGGCCGTCAGGTAGTCGCGGCTCTTCTCGACCAGCTCGCGCGCCCGGGCGTAGTTGGCGACGAGCTTGCCCTCGCGCTTTTGAACCTTGCCGGCGATGACGACCGTGTCGACGTTCGAGACATCGGCCGCGAGGACTACCGTGGCGACCGGGTCGATCACCGGTGCGGTGCCCGGGGCCTTGCCATCGATCACGACCACGTCGGCCTGCTTGCCGGGGGCCAGTGATCCGGTTCGGTGCTCGAGCCCCACGGTGTAAGCGCCGTTGACGGTCGCCATCTCGAGCACGCCGTGGGCCGTAAGCGTGTCCTCGGGAATTGTCGTATTCGCTTCCCAGGCCGCGGCGTTGACGAGCACGCGTTCCGCGGCGAAGGCGCTGCGCATGTTGGTGAACATGTCCCCTGGCGCGGTGGTGACGACATCGATGGAGAGACTCGGCCGCAGTCCGTGCCGAAGGGCCTTGCCGACGGGCGGCTGCCCATGGCCCATCTGCATCTCGATCTGCGAGGCGATCGAAATCTTGCCGCCGGTGTCCTTGACCAGGTGCCACTCCTCATCGCTGAAGTAGCAGCAGTGGATGTAGGTGGTGTCGGAGCCGAGCAGATTGAGCCGCTGCAGCTGTTTGATCATGCCGAACCGCCCGGCCAGCCGGCCCATGGCGACATGGACGGTGATCGGAAGGCCGAGCTCGCGCGCCATGGTCCACTCCTGCGTCACGACGTCGTCGACGCAGAAGCCCGGACCGCGGGTGGCCAGCTGCATTGTCAGCAAGCCATCTTTCGATGAGAAATACCGGTCGCGGACCCTGCGCACGTCGTCCTTGGGGATGACGATCTTGCTTTGATTCCAGTAGTCGTTGAGCGACAGGTTCGCGCTCCCGTACGCATACACAGCGCGAATGCCGGATTCCTGCAGGCCGCGCACCCCCGCGTCGGGGTGCTCCGGGGTGTTGTTGATGTGCGACCAATCGAGGAGCGTGGTGATGCCGGCGTTGATGCATTCCAGGGCGCCGGCGAGGTTGCTGGCGTAGACATCGTCAGGCCGATAGAGCGGCGCGAAGGTGTCCAGGACCTCGACGAAATAATCATCGAGGGTGGCGTTCGGGGCGCAACCTCGGATGGCGCACTCCCAGGTGTGCCGGTGGGTGTCGATCAATCCCGGAATGACGACGTCCCCGGTTACATCGATGACCTGGGCATCCGCCTGGATGTTGGGGGCGATCTGCACGATCTTGTCGCCCTCGATCAGGATGTCGCCCTTCGGCAGGTTACCCACATCAGGATCCATCGAGACGACGGCACCGCCGCGCAGCAACAACCGGTCAGCCATGCTCATTCCTCCTCTGGTCAGCGATCCGACGAAAGACGGAACCTCTCAACCTGACGAACGACGGCGGCCGAGTCGAACCAGGCGTTCTCGCGCGCGATCAGGCCGTTACGAAGATCGAAGACATGTAAGAGGCGAAAGCTGACCGGCGCGCCGCCGCCCCTGACGCCTGCAAACTCCCCAACCACGTGGCCGGTGAGGATCGACTCGTCGACGACGTGCTCGCCGCACTGGAAGCGCAGGACGCTGCGCAGATTCAGGTCCGGGATTGCTTCGAGGATGCCGCCGTAGGCCTGGCCCACCGCCTGCTTGCCCTGAAAGGGAGAAGCGGGATGGGTCACGTCGTCCCAGACGATGTCCTCGGTATAGGTGGCCAGGGTCGCCTCCACATCGTGCGCATTTTCTGCGGCGAAGTGCCGGTCGATGACACCGAGCGCGGCTTCGACGGCCATCCTGCCCAGCTTACCCTTCCTCCGTTCAGCTGACGTCGAGCCAACGATAGACCGGGTCGGGGGCAAGGTCAAGGATATTTGCTACCTTGGCCCGAGGAGGTGTCGAGCAATGGGCAGGACATTCGGCTTGATGGGCGTCGACTGGGAGCAGCGGGTCGACTTCGAACGGCTTCGTGTGGCGCGGCTGGATCGCATCAAGGGACTGCTCCGCACGTCGGACCTGGGATCACTGGTGTGCTTCGATCCCAACAACATTCGCTACATCACGAGCACGCTGATCGGGACCTGGAGCAACGACAAGTTCGTGCGCTGGTCGCTGTTGATGCAGGACCGCGAGCCCATCATGTGGGATTTCGGTTCTGCGGCCCGGCACCATCAGATCTATTGCCCATGGCTTGACACCCGGTCGCGGGCGGGTATCACCAATTTCCGCGGTGGAATCCGTCCGGAAGCGGGCCGGGCTGAAGATGTCGCACACAAGATCAAAGTGGAGCTGGAGCAGGCCGGCCTGGTAAACGACCCTGTCGGCCTCGACATCGTCGAGCCGCCCATCATGTTCGCCCTGCAAAGGGAAGGGCTCAACGTCGTCGACGGGCAGCAGCTCATGCTGCGAGCCCGCATGATCAAGAGCGAGGACGAGCTGGTCCTGCTCGATACCGCTTGCATGATGGTCGACGCCGCCTACGAGGAGCTGTACAAGGTGATGGGGCCGGGCATGAAGGAGAACGAATGCGTCGGCCTCGTCGCCAAGACCCTTTATGACCTCGGCTCGGAACACGTCGAAGGCGTGAACGCGATCTCGGGTGAGCGGACCCACCCGCATCCGCACATCTACAGCGACCGCGTGATGCGACCGGGTGATCCGGTGTTCTTCGATATCCTGCACGCCTACAACGGGTACCGCACCTGCTACTACCGGACGTTTGCGATTGGTAGCGCCTCGAGCGCGCTGGTCGATGCCTA
>VBJI01000109.1 GCA_005880875.1 Chloroflexota bacterium | reverse complement strand
TGGTTCGCGGGCGCCGTCGCCGTGCTCGCGGTTTTCGTGGCGGCGGTTCCGGCGCGTCGTCGGGTGGTGGTCGTGGCCCTGTGTGTGCTGGCGGGGGCCGCAATCGTCGGCTCGGCCCAGCTCATCAGGTCGCCCAATGCTCCCAGCGTGGTTCGCGCCACGCAGGGCCGGCTGCTTTCCCTCGACGCCCCGGCGAGCACGTCGTCGGGGCAGTTCCGGTTGCATGTCTGGCTCGACACGCTCCGGCTGATCGAGAGCCGCCCCCTGTTCGGCTACGGGCCGGACTCGTTTGGGCTCGTGTATCCACGGTTCCAGTCGGGGAACTGGTCACCGGGCTACATCATCGACCGCGCCCACAGCGAGTTGCTCGACGTCGCCGCCGCCCAGGGGTTGGTCGGACTTGCGACCTACCTCATGCTCCTCATCGCCGTGGCACGCGCCTTCTGGCGGAGCCGCCACCAGCTCCAGAGCCTGGCGCTGATCGCCGGAGGCGCGGCCTATGTAGCCTGCACGGCGATCAACTTTTCTTACCTGCCATCGGCGCTGATGTTTTGGATCTACCTCGCGGCCGCCGTCACGATCTGGAGTCCACCCGAGTGGAGACCGGTCATCGGGTTCCGGCCGACCGTCAGGCGCCTCTGGGGGTTGGTTGCCGCCGTCACCGCGGCGTTGTCGCTGGCGGTGCTCGTGGTCGCGCCGTATCTGGCCGATTTGTCGTACCGGCAGGCGATTGACGCCGCGCAGCGAGGCCGGGTGCACGAGGCGCGCACGAGCGTCCAGGTCGCGCGCGCCCTCGCGCCATGGCAGACCACCTATGCCGTCCTGGCCGGAACCCTCGCTCTTCGACCTGGTCCTGGCGGCCAACCGTCGGCCGGCGCGGATTTGCCGGCCGCTCGCCGCGCGTTCCTCGACGCGATCAACCTCGGAACGTCCAGCGCCGCGGCCTACCGGTACCTGGCGGAGGCCGATGCCGGGCTCGGACTGCGCGAACAGGCAATGGCGGCGGCGCGGGCCGCCGTGGAACTCAATCGGTTCGACCCGGAAAATCAGGCCGAGCTCAACCGATTGACCGCATCGCCCGGCTAGCGCGGTAAGCAGCCGCGGCTGGGACTAACGAACCCGCCACGGGCGAACGGCCGGAGGCACCACGGGCACCCGACCGGCTTGCCGGGCGGAGGGGGAGCTGCAAAGCTGGGGTGGAATCGTTCGTGGTGGCGATGCCACCGTCGCCGGCGTGCAGGTTTTCACCGCAGCCGAGTTCGAGCTCACCATCAGGGACGACTCGTCGATGGCCTCAAACTGGGCCGCCGGCACCGTCTTCAGTTCGCTGAGAAGCGAATCCGGCCAGGCCGCATCCTCGGTGCCGCTGAAGTACCAGTTGCTGCCGTTGTCGGCCAGGATCAGGCCGTAATGCTGCAGGGCTCGCAGGATGACCCGAGCCTGCGGACTGAAGTGCGTGATGTCGTAACCGGCTTTCAGGCGGAAGCGGGCGCCCATGGGCGGCAGCGATGGATTCGCCGCGGTGCCGGCCTGGTGCCGGGCAGGCCACAGATAACTCTGGTCGGTCTGTTGCGCGGTAAATCGGATCGCATGGTTGATCGCGCCGGCCTGCACCTCATCCCAACGCACGAGTCCCGGGAAGATGGGCAGGCCCGCCGCATCGGCCGACGTCCAGCCCAGCGGCCGAAGCGCATCGGAGCCGAGGTCGAAGATCGCCCCCGATCCCGCCGTCCACGCCGATCCGCTGCCTGCCAGGTCATAGAGCTCGTACAGGGTGCAAGTGCTGCGGTTGACGATCAGCGCGTGGTGGTCGCTGCCGTTTTCGATGCTGGTATCCAATCCGACCGGATATGGACCTGCATCGCTCTCACTCGCGTACTGGAAGGCGACCGACAAGGTCGGGTGCGAATTGTCCACCACGTTAAACGGAAAGCCATACGGTGGACCGCCAAAGTCCGGATGAAGGTTGGTCGTGGCGGCGGACATCGAGGCGAGCCACTGGGCGCTGCGGCTATGAACCGGAAGAGTGGAGATGTCGGTATTCCAGATGTTGTTGGCTGGGAATACCTGGCAGCTCGTGGTCGGGACTGGAGCCGCTCCGACCTCGACTGCACTCCCCAGCGTTGAACCCAGCGACGATGCCGCCACAAGTGCGATCCCGAGAAAAACTTTGCGCATGCAGTCCGAGTACAACGCCTCACGGCCACGCGGGCAACCACTAAGCGGTGACTGGTCGATGACGAAGTGGCCGTGTGGCGACGCCCTACGGCATCCGTCGTACTCATGGCATCCATTTGGCCGTCCGCGGCATGGCCGTCGAGTCCCGGGCTAGGATGCTTTTATCGGCGAGGAACATTTCTTAGCCCTGGTCGCGGACCGACTCATCGACGGCACCGGGCGCGACCCCGTGCCGGAGGCGGTTGCGGTCTGGCAAAACGACCGGCTGACCGCGGTAGGGCCTCGGTCCTCCGTGCGCATCCCGCCCAATGCGCGGGTGCTCGAAGGCGACAATCTCACGCTGCTACCCGGCCTCATGGATCTTCATGTGCACCTGGGGCTCGAGGCGGGCATCAACTTCCCGCGAATCCTGATGACGCCGGCCTCGCTGCAACTCCTGCACGCGGTTCCCAACTGCGCCGCGACGCTTCAGGCGGGCTTCACGACGGTCCGGGATGCCGGTATCACGCCGGTCGGGGTCAAGTTGGCCGTCGAGCGGGGGTTCTTTCCCGGTCCCCGGATGGAGATTGCGGTCAGCATCCTGGGCCAGACGGGCGGCCACGCGGACCCCTGGATGCCGTGCGGGGTGGAGATCCCGCTCGGCGCCTCCCTCGATGTGCCCGACGGAGTCGTGGACGGCGTGGATAGCATGCGCCGCAAGGTCCGCGAGGTGCTGCGGGCCGGCGCGGATTGGATCAAGCTCTGCACCAGCGGCGGCGTCCTCTCGGCGAGCGATGACCCGGACGCGGCCCAGCTCACGGTCGAGGAGATCGCGGTGGCCGTCTACGAGGCGGCCACGGTCGGCAAGCGCTGCATGGCGCACGCCATGTCCGCTCGGGGCGTCAAGAATGCGCTCGAGGCCGGAGTGATGACCATCGAGCACGGCTGCCTTCTCGACGAGGAGGCGATCGCGCTGATGAAGCAGAAGGGTGCCACACTGATCCCAACGTTGGTGGCGGCCCGGGACGTCATCGTCGGTGCCGAGCGGAACCCGGGGAGCCTACCGCCGCTGATGGTGGACAAGGCCCGCCAGATGATCCAGCGACACAAGGCCTCGGTGCAAGCAGCCATCGCGGCTGGCGTGACGATCGCCATGGGGACGGATGCGGGCGTGGGGGCGCATGGTGACAACGGACGGGAGCTCGCCCTGATGGTCGAAGCCGGGATGGCACCGATGCAGGCGATCGAGGCGACCACGCGGGTGCCGGCTCAACTGCTCCGGATGCAGGACCGGCTCGGTACGCTGGCCGCGGGTAAGGTGGCTGATCTCATCGCCATCGAGGGCGACCCGCTGGCGGATATCGGCCTGTTCAACGATCGATCCCGCGTGCGGCTGGTCGTCAAAGGCGGCCGGGTCGTGCGCGACGCAACCCGCAGCCGGGTGGCCGTCGGGATCTAGCAGCGGGGCCCTGGCCTCAACCCCGAATGCTCACGCTACCGCAGGCCACCGCATAGGACGGCCCAAAGCGCGAGTCGTCGCTCGTGATCACCGCATGCTCGAGCGAGAGAAGGTAAAGTTGCAAACCCTGCCAGGCGTAGGTTGCCTGGTACCAGTCGTAGTGGGCGTAGTCTCTGGGCGGGTAATCGGCGACCTGGCGAACCCACAGAACCGGGGCGGAGCCCCGCCGGCCGCAGGCGAGGCCGTTGCCGTGGGTGACGGAGCCGGAGAATGGGAACGTGCGCTGGCAGCGTTCAGCGCCACTCGCGACCGTAGCCAGCCCGAGGGCCTCCCCTTGAATGCCGACCAGGATCCCAAACCCGGTGGAACTGCCATGGTTGATCTCGACGAAGGCGAGGTCGCGGGAAGCTCCCGCGAAGTTGGCCGCGCCTCGCACGATGGCGTAAGGACCGTCGAGCGCCGGGCAGCCGCCCCGCCCGGCGAGCAGCCCACTGAGCCGACCTGAAACGTTGCGGCCGTCAGGCAAGCTCACCTCCAGCAGCCAGTCCACGATGGCACCGCTGGGAGCTGGGACCGGTGACGCGCGAAAGACCTCCTGACCTCTGCCGTCGAAGTTGCCGGTCGCACTGCTGGCCGTGCAGACGCCCCACGGCGGCGGACAGGCAGTTGGGGGCGTGGCGGACGCGCTGGGAGACGCCACGGGCGTGGCGTCGGGGAGTGTCGTCGCAGCGGTGATCGCCGTGGGTGCCAGCTGAGCCATGCCGGCAGGCTGCCCCGAGCTACATGCCGTCGAAATCAACGCGACCGCGGCGACGCCGAAAAGCCTTCTCTGGCTGGACACTTTGTAGACGCTTAACGGGCCTGTCCAGCCGCAGTTACGCGCCTCCGTCGAGCTACGGACTGCCTTCCGACCGCTTCGTCAATGGTCTCGGGCGGGGGAATATGGGCGATGTAATTGCGATCATCGCCGTGGTTACCAGGGCAATAAGCCCACTAAGCGCCCAGCCTGCCGCTCCAACCTGATACCAACTGGCTGCAGCAAAGACCGCCAGTATCGCCAGCGGTATCTGCAGCACAAATACGCTCAGGGCCAGCGGCCAGTACATCCTGCGGGCTGCACCTAAGTCGATCAGGGCGACCGTGACTGCGATGATCGCTGCGCCTAGAAGAAACGGACCGCCGCGGTCGAGAAAGCTCTGACATAGCAGACCGCCTTGCCCACCTTGGCGGGCACTAATTCCAGCGCACTGAGGCTCGAAGTGACGGCTGCCCGGCATGAAACCGTCACTCAGCCTCTTCTGCCGGATTGGGAGGGCTGAATTTGCTGAGAATTCCTGAAGCAAGCGTGAAGGCGCAGAGAATTCCGATGGCCAGTATCAGGTCAGCGAGGCTAAGGGACTTGTGTTGGATTCTGCCGTAGATCCAAAACCCTCCGAGCACTGCCCCAATAAGGATTCCCCAGAGCCATGGATGATATTTCGCCCAACGAGGCGGCGGCGCGTACGAGGCAGGCACGTTCCTCGCTCAGTATGGACGCGGCTGGACCAGTTGAGCAAGCGGTCGGGTGACGGTGCCTTAGCGCGTCCCTCATGCGATCACAGAACCGCTCGAGAGAATTGCGAGACCGCGGCTGGAGCCTGCGTCCTGAGCGACAACAGCGTGCCTACTGTAGCGTGGAGGCGTGAACGAAAGCCGGTGGTGGACGGTCATCGTCGAGCTAGCGGAGCCGTTTAGCGTCGAAGACGAGCCGACCAGATTCTACGAAAGCGATCGCCAGTCGGCTGAGCAGAAAGTCTCAGCTTTTCGCTTGGCACGCGTTGAATTGGTCGGCCGCGTGACACTAAGAATCTCGGCAGAGGTCGAAGGCAGAACTCAATTCGAAGCGACCGACCAGCTATGGAGCGCGATTGAAAAGATCTTCTATCCGGATCCTGAGCACCCGCGATTTTGGAGTATGAAGGTAACCATGAATGCCAAGCCTATGGCACCCCAGCCGGCCCTTTAATCTTATCTGGCCCGCCCACCTGCGCTTTAGTCACCGGACGCTAGGCCCCTACAGGCCAGTGATCCACCACCAGCCCCTTCATCGGAAAGTCACGGAGATTGCTGGTCGCGAGGCGCGCTCCCACTCCGAGAGCGGCTGCTGCCGCGAGGCAGTCGGCCTGACTTAGGGTCACGCCGCGCTTAGCAAATTGCCGCCGCCACCGCCCCGCCTGTTCCCCTGGATTCGCCCTAGCGGCGCAACCCGAAGGCCATTCAAAAGGCGAGTGACGCTCGCCTCCTCGCTCGACTTGACTCCTGGAAAGGGGTCGTCCACATTGATGGCGCACGTGTAAGGACGGTCGCCGGTACCGCGCAGCTGACGGATCCGGGCCGCTGCGCGACGCCCGCTCAAGCGTCGATGAGAGCGGTGGTGTCGAGAAGAACTCCGCTCACCAGTTGTCAACCGACTCGGCGGCGATCTCCCCGGAGTGACGCTCGCCTCCTCGCTCGACTTGACTCCTGGAAAGGGGTCGTCCACATTGATGGCGCACGTGTATCGCCACAACGTAGCACACAGACATTCCCGCTTCTCCAGGCCTTGGCATCAAGGCCACGGCGGTCGCGGCCAGGTGCTCTCTGTGAGGGCGATGGCTGGGTCAATTGGTCAGGTTTGGCAACGCTTTTACTGAACGTCGCCGCGACTATTTCATAAGGCCAGCTGGCTGTTGCAGCGCGTCGGCACCTGTGACACACAGCTGTCATGGGCCTCTCGTACTGTGGCGCCAAGACATGCCCAAAGTAGCCGGGTCAGCCTCAAGCAGGTTCGCTCGGCGACGCTGTGCTCCGATTCCCTTCTGTAACGCAGGCCACCTATAGCAAAATTGCGATGACATGGGGTAGAATTGAGCTGCACCCAGAGGTCGTTGACTGGTTGCAGGAGCTCTCGGATGATGACTTTGGCCATGCCGCTTTCTACATCGACCTATTGGCTGATCGGGGCACGCTCTTGGGCGAGCCCTACACGCGCCAACTTCGCGGCAAGCTTCGGGAATTGCGCTTTCACCTCGGTCGAGAGGAACGCCGATCAGCTACTTTATCGCGGCTGGCCGCCGCATCGTCCTCCTCACCGTCTTTCGGAAGACCAAGCCGAGGGAAACAGCCCAGATCGACCGCGCTGAGGCCGCGATGAAGCGCTGCGTTAGCGAGAGCCACACCGCCGAATGAACCATGCGTAAACACAAGACTTGGTCGGAGATCCGCGATGCAGGCTTGAGGCGTGCGGCCGCCCGACGTGCCTACGATGACGCACGTCTCGCATATGAAATTGGCCGCCAAGTCCGCGAAATCCGCGAGGCGCATGGGTTGAGTCAAGGCGAGCTGGCTCATCGCATGGGAACCACTCAATCGGTTGTTGCCCGTTTAGAGGCCGGCGGAACTAAGCCGACGTTACGGACACTCGAACGCGTTGCAGCGGCCCTCCACGTCCGAGTCCATGTCCAATTGGATAAGGGACGCTCAGCCGCGGCATCCTGAGACGTCCAACATCACCAGAGCGCCTCAGCCGAGGCCGCCCCCCTTAGGGGAGTCTCGTTGAAGGCGATGGCTGGGTTAATTGGTCACCGCCGGCTGGTCAAGGGACCCTTAAGGCGCACGTGGGCTTTTCATGACGGCATGGATCTAGGGTGAGACTTCGCGTCGAATATGCTTACGATTCCGAAAGTCGCAATTGGACCTTTCGGGTTCCTAGCCTTGGCATCGTGGGCGGCGCCGACACGCGAGACAAAGCTGAACGGAAGGTTGTCGAAGCCGTCGCCTTCACTCTCGAGGGAGACGACGATGCCTCACTGGCGAACGCTGAAATCCGCTACCTCAGCGTCGAAATCGCACCCAGCTAAATACGCTACCGTCGCCGTTAGGCGCATTCTTAGCCGCCCTTGGATGAAGGCGATGGCTGTGTCAACGGTCAGGTTTGGCAACTCTCCTCGCGCCCGTTGACAAAGCTAAAAGCCACACTACGGCGTGTTCTTGGCCCGTGAGGCGATCACCGTTACTGGAGAAGAGCCCTCCAGCGTTGCACCTGGCCTTCGGAGCTGGTTGCTCTGCGCCGGCCATTTATAGCGGTCCCCCAGCCGCAACTGTGTCAAGAGCGCACCCGATAATGAGCCCGATGGACGATCAGAATCCGGTTGGCCACCTCATGGCGCGTTCAAGTTTTCTCGATACGACGGTTTCGGGCTCGATTCAGACGGGGCCTTCTGCATTAGCGGTGTTCGACTACCCGCACGACAGCTGGAAAGAAGCAGCCGATGTTGGCGGTCATGCCGGGTCTGATGCCGCGGTGGCTGAGGTAATCGCACGACTGCAGGCCAGCTTGCCGCCGACTTGCGCCCTTGCGGCGCTCGAGTATCGGACCTTCGCGACGATGATTCCCGGCCCGAGTTTTTCGGATCACCCAAAACTTGTTGTTGACGCAGTCAAACACGTCAATGCCCAACCGATTGCGTGGACGGGCATGACCTTGGCCGCGCCACGAGTTGTGGCTGCCGTCGTGATGTCACCTTCGCCGGAAACGATTACAGCGGTCGGATTGGTGTACGAGGCCGCCAGCCTGGTATTCGGGACGGGGGTAGCGGTGCTGCCGGGCGGTGGTAGCCAGGATTTACCGAGAGGGGGATCGGCAGCCGTTTCAGCAGGGCCGCGATATCTGAAGGGCGGACGTTGCACTCTGAATTTGTGGAAACGGCACACGGAACACCTCCCCTCCGAAAAAAGGTCCGCTTGAAGGCGATGGCTGGGTCAATTGGTCAGGTTCAGCAACTCGTCTGGCTGAACTGGAGAGGACTTTTGTCTCGTCGCTGAAACGTCTTCGACGGATAGGCCATGGTTGAGCCTGCGGCCCGATAGCCAATTCGCTAAGCGACGTCAGTATCTGAATCTGGGTGAGGGCCCGCTGGATCGCTCCCTGGACTGGTCGGGGAGGGGGGAGCGAAATCGACGCGCACGGGTTCGCCAAGATGTGTCCGGAGTGCCGGCTCGATTTCGAAGAACTCCTGGTCGGCGAAGCCGAACCCGAGCGCAACCAGCATGGACGGAAACGAATGTACGCGTCGGTTGTAGGCTTGCACATTCGCGTTGAAGAAGCGACGCGCCGCCTGAATTCGGTCCTCGGTGTTGCTCAGTTCCTGCTGCAGCGCAAGGAAATTCTGGCTGGCCCGCAATTGCGGATAGCTTTCGGCTACCGCAAACACCTGCCGGAGCGCCGCGACGAAGCTCGCCTCGGCCTGTGCCTGCTGCCCGGGTGAGCCCGTGGCTGCAACCGCGTCGGCCCGGGTGCGCGTCAGGGTTTCCAGCACCTGGCGCTCGTGGGCCGCGTATCCACGCACGCACTCCACCAGGTTGGGAATCAAGTCATACCGGCGCCGCAGTTCGGTGTCGACGTTGGCCCAGGCATTCTGGACGAGCGTCCGCTGCGCAACGAAACGGTTGTAGGACACGACGAACCAGACCAGTATCAATGCGAGGACAGATGCGACCAGCCATGGGTGTTGCACGAGTGTCGGCAACATCAGCGCTCCTCCATCAGGATGCGACCGTCCCGGTAATAGGCGGCAGCGTCCGCCCATATTCGGACCACACGAGGCGAGGAATCTGATCCCGGAGCGCAACCGCAGCATCCAGGTGGGGAACCAGCCGCTCCGGATTCTTGATCCACTTCGTCCCGAATAGCGCGTACGACTCGGCCAACGTCAGGATGACCGGGAAGGCTTCCTCGTTGAGGAGCAGCCACTGCATCAGCCGGGGATCCAGGAACTTGTAGGCGAAGGCCTCGTCCGAACACGTGACATGAAACCGACGGTTGAATTCATCGGACTCAAACTTCAGTCCGGTGCCACCGAGGAACTCGAGAAGACCGACGAGGGCTCCCCGCCGGACGATACAGATTTCGGGAACGCCCATCGGATACTGGGCGACGACGACGGTGAAGTGCACTGTATGCGAGTGCTCCCGGGGACCCACCGCGTATCTGAAATGCGCCGCCCGTTCAGGCACGCCCTTCCATTGCCCGATCAGGAAGTCCTCGAAGCTCGGCGCGCGGTGGTAGGTCAGAAACGTGAGCGGGAGCTCATCCAACGGGACGACGCCGAGCTGCTTCTGTTCGACGTTTCCCAGGTCGGTGCCGATAAAGGTCATGGCGTGCGTGGCCGCAAAACGGCCAAACGCCTGCTCTCGATGCCACCAGCGGAACGCGAAGAACGCCACGACTGCGATCGCAACAACCGGGACAAGCAGCCACGGAAACCCAGAGGAGGAGGAGGGTGGTTGCCCTTCCAGAACCAAAGTCGCGTAGAACACCGTGGGTATGTCGGCCGCGCGACTCAACCATGGCGAGTTTGACCGTGACGAGTCCGTTACAGCTTGTGCAACCGTTGGTGACCTTAGCCTGAGACCCAAAGGCGATGGCTGGGCCAATTGGTCAGGTCTGGCAACAGTGCTTGCGAACCTAGCAACGTCAACCGAAGCGCAAGTCGCTCGCCTTAGCCCGTTGTTCAGACGCTCTCGGCACGACCCTGGCCCCCACGCTAACCTGGTGACCTGGACGACAGCTGCGGGCGAGCCACTTTGAAATAGGCAAGAAGGGCCAGCATGAAGAGGACTGCTCCGGATCCAGCCAGCGCGCCGAAAAGAACACTGGCAACCATGCCGCGAGCTGCCCCCAATAACAGACCGATCGCAAGAAGGATTCCGAATCCAGCTCCAGACGCCCATCTCCGATTTCTAAGCCGCCGCTGCCGCAGAACATCTGGGTTCTTGGTGATGATGCTGCCGTCGGGGTTCCGCATGAGCAGCGCCAGGATTGCAGCGCCGGCGGCGCTCGCAAGCACGCTGATCGCTAGG
>VBJI01000108.1 GCA_005880875.1 Chloroflexota bacterium | reverse complement strand
AGCAAAGAGGAAAGGCCGATGGCGACGGTCAACCCGGAGAAGGTAATGGCGCGCCCCGCCGTGGCCATCGTCGTGGCAACCGCCTGCTCACGCGACGCCCCCGCTTGCAGCTCTTCGCGATACCGCGACACGAACATCAGCGAGTAGTCGATCGACACGCCGAGCCCGATCAGGGTCACGATATTAAAGGCGTATTGCGAAACGTAGGTGTAGTTGGAAAGCAGCAGGATGCCCACGACGCCGCCCAGGATGGTCAGGATGCCGACCCCGATCGGGAGCAGGGCGGCGATGGCGCTCCGGAAGATGAGAACCAGGAGAATCAAGGCGAGCGGCAGCGAGATGAGCTCAGCTCGCTGGAGGTCTGTTTCGAGCGTGGTATTGAACGCGTGGTTGATCGGGACATTTCCCGTAAGTACCACTTGCAGGCGCCCCGGGTGAACTATGGCGCGCAACTGCGGCAGGTAGGCGCTGGCCACCTTGCTGTCATCTTTGACGCGCACGACGGCGACCGCCTCGTGCCGGTCGCGCGAAACGAGCCCAGCGGCAGCTTTGCTGTACGGCGTGACGACAGAGACAACCCGTGGGTCGCGGGGGAGCGGCGCCACCGCCTGCTCCAGGGCCGCTCGATAGGAAGCATCGGTCGTGATCAAGTCATGGCTGCTGAATAGCAGCAGAAAGGAGCTGCCGGTTCCAGCTACGCCGGGCAGCTCGGCGTTCACCAGCCCGGCGGCCCGGTCCGACTCGAGCGGACTTGCCGGCTGCGGGCCGTCGACGTTGCCTCTGGTGCCGAGACCAACGATGGATAGGGCGAGGGTAACGACGGCAACCGCGAGGAACGGCCAGCGAAATCGGTAAACGATGTGGCCCCAGCGTTCGAACATGGTCTCTCCTTGGTTCAGCGGGTGGTTACTACTGGCTGGGCCGAGTGTGACGTGCCGGTATTGCGCCCTGACGCCGAATCGTGGCCGATTTTGTGGCGAAACTGCGCCAGCTTTCTCGGCTCATGCGACCGCCCCTACGGTATGAAGCGGTAGCCGAGGCCCCAGACGGTGGTGATCTTCTCGCCAAAGTCGCCGAGCTTCCCCCGTAGGCGCCGAATATGGTTGTCAACGGCTCGGTCGAATCCCTCATAGGCCTCGCCCCAGATCCGCTCGATCAGGAATTCGCGGTTGAAGGCCCGGCCGGGGTTCGCGGCGAAGAGGAGGAGCAACTCGAATTCCTTCGGCGTCAAGGCGAGCTCGGTCCCGCCGATGCTGGCGCGGTGGGCGGCCGGATCAACCTGGAGTGGGCCGTGGACAATTGTCTCATCGCCTGCGGGACTCAGCTGGGCCCGCCGTGCTTCGAGCTGCACGCGTCGAAGGGCTGCCCGGGTTCGGGCCAGCAGCTCCCGCATGCCGAAGGGCTTGACCAGATAGTCGTCCGCTCCCACTTCGAGGCCGAGCACGCGATCGACTTCCTCCGACCGTGCGGTGAGCATGATGATCGGCATCAGGTGCTGCTGGCGTAGCTGCCGGCAGACAGAAAGCCCATCGAGCCCTGGCAGCATCCAATCGAGGATCACGAGCTGCGGCGCGTCCTCGCTGACCATGCGGAGGGCCGTCGGACCGTCCCGTGCCTGCCGAATAACGTGGCCTTCCGCCTCGAGCTCGGTACGCAACAAGTCGTTGAGGGCCGGCTCATCTTCAACGATCAGGATCGACGCCATCAGCTCGGGACCTCGCGCCGCAGCCAGATGCGAAACGTGCTGCCACGCCCCGGCGTACTGTCGGCGTCGATGCGGGCGCCCATCGCGGTGACGAGATCTCGTACGATCGCCAGCCCGAGTCCTGAACCACCGGAGATCCGGGCGCGAGATTCGTCAGTCCGATAAAAGCGATCGCAGATCCGCGGCAGATCCTCAGGCTCGATGCCGATGCCGGTATCGGAAACGCTGATCATTACCTCGTTAGCCGCCGCTTCGGCGGCCACCGAGACGAGGCCGCCCTCCGGCGTGCTGTTGAGCGCGTTACGGATCAAGTTGGCCAGCACCTGGGCCAACCGGTCAGGATCGGCCATCACCCGCGGCAGCCCGCGGGCGCTGGTATGAACAAGGCTCAGGTTGCGCTCCTGTCTGGCCAGCGGGGCCAGCGCATCGCAGACATTCGCGATCACCTCGGTGGCATCGACCGATCGAATGTTCAGGCGCAGCTCATCAGCGTCGGCTCGAGCGAGCACCAGCAGATCATCGACCAGCGAACTGAGGCGTTCGGTTTCCGCTTCGACCACCGTCAAGTAGCGCCGGGTCTCGTCGTCCAATTGCCGCTCCGGCTTGAGCAGCGACTCGACGTGGGCGCTGATGCTGGCGACTGGAGTCCGCAGCTCGTGGGAGGCGTTCACGATCAGCTCCCGGCGGCTCTGGTCGGCGCGCTCGGCGCGGCCTTGCTGGGCGCGGACTTCGGCTTTCGCGGCGGCCAGCTGGAGCTTGCTCTCCTCGACCCCAAGCATCTGCTCGGCGAAGCGACCCCACAGCCAGCCCATCCCATTGAAGAGTGCGGCCGACGCAACGGCGAGACCGACCCCGACGATCCCGGTCAGCACCACGAGCAGGAAGGCGATTCCGAAAGGGTGATCGACGTTGAATCCGGGGCCGATATCGAAGATGACGTGAGGCCGAAGGGCCGGAACGGCGAGGTAAGCGAGATAGGCCAGAGGAGTGAGGACAAGACTCAACGACAGGCTGAAAAGAACTAGCACGACCGTGAAGCTGAAAATGCCGAATGGAAACTCGATCAGCAGGTAGGCGAGGCTCTTCCATGTAACCGGCTCGCCCAGCGTCTTGAGCAGCCGTGGCCAGGGCTTCATCGGTTCGGCGTCAGGTACCGATAGCGGGCGGATCCTGGCCCCAAGGAGATGGATGGCAAGCTCCCGTTCGAATCGGGCCAGCAGCAGCCAGCCCATCATCGTCAGCGCGAGGATGGCCAGTCCGACGCCAATGAAAGACAGGCCCACGCCAACTGCAAGGCCGGTCACGATCAGCACGAAATAGGTCAGCGCCAGGGGAAAGGCCAGGAAGAGGTAGGCCATCCGGCGATAGGTCCATGGATCAATCAGCACTGACCATGGCCTCTCGCTCATGGTTGGCAGCTTAGGCTGAAACTATCGCGACTTTATGTCGAACCGGCAGCCCAACCGTATACTTCAAGCCACCAAAAGCCAAAAAGGGGTGACCAGTGCAGGTACAGGCCATCATCCCGGCAGCCGGAGCCGGGCTTCACCAGGGGGAGTCCAGCGCTAGGGTTCTGATGCCGGTTGCAGGCCGGTCACTGATCCGCCGCACGCTCGAAGCGTTCGACCGTTGTCCCGAGATCACTGGCATCACGCTGATGATCTCTCAGCGCAACCTGCTGGAGGTCACCCGCGAGCTGGAGAGTGACGGCTGGCGTAAGGCGATCGACATTCGTCTCGGCGGTGAGCGCCGTCAGGATTCGGTCCGGCTCGGTTTGCAGAGTCTCAGCCCGCACCCACCGGACTTCGTCATCGTTCATGACGGAGCCCGGCCACTGGTCACTGACGACCTGATCCACGCCGGACTTGAAACCGCCCGGCAGTTCGGTGCTGCCACGGCCGCGGTCCCCGTACATCACACCTACAAGCATGTTGACAGCTCGGGGTTCGTGCACGGCACCGTCGACCGTTCGGATCTCATGCAGGTGCAGACACCGCAAGTGTTCCGCTACGACTGGCTGCTGGAGGCCCACGAACGAGCGGTCCGCGAACGGATCGTGGTCGAGGATGACGCGGAGCTGATCGAAAAGCTCGGCAAGCCCGTCAAGGTCTTCTCGGGCTCCTACAGCAACCTCAAGGTCGCGACCCGCGAGGATGCGCTGATGCTGGAAGCCCTGATTGCCGCCGACCCCTTGTGCGTGTAGGGATCGGGTTCGACCTGCACCAGCTGGTCGTGGGACGCCGGCTGGTACTGGGCGGCGTCGAGCTGCCCTGGGACATGGGCTTGCAGGGGCACAGCGACGCCGACGTCATCTGCCACGCGCTGATCGACGCCCTTTGCGGCGCCGCCGGGATCGGCGACATCGGCACCCTATTTCCGGATGATGACCCCCGGTACAAAGACGCGCGAAGTCTCGACCTGCTGCGCGAGGTGACCGACCATTGCCGCCGCGCCCGCTGGCTGGTCGAGAATGCCGATGTGACGCTGCTGGCGCAGGTCCCGAAGCTGGCGCCCTACCGTCAGGAGATCCGCAACAACCTTGCGGCCGCCCTGGATGTCGATCCGGCGGCCGTGGGCCTCAAAGCCACCACCACCGACCACATCGGGGCCATCGGACGGGGTGAAGCCCTGGCGGCCCAGGCTGTAGTGCTCCTCAAAGAGCTGCCGTGACCCCACTTCGCTTGCACAACACGATGAGCGGCCAGATCGAAGAGTTCGTGCCGCTCGAGCCGGGACACGTCCGGATGTACACGTGCGGCCCGACGGTTCACGACTATTCCCACATCGGCAACTTCCGCACCTTTTTGTTTGAGGACCTGCTTCGCCGGGTCCTGCGCCAGCAGGGGTACCAGGTCACGCAGGTGATGAACCTTACCGATGTCGAGGATCGCATCATCAAGAAGGCGGCCGAGCGTGGACAGACGATCGACGAGTTCACCGAGCAATACATCGACGCGTTTTTCCAGGATCTCGATACGCTGCGGATCGAACGGGCCGAGCATTACCCGCGCGCTACGCGGCACATCTTCGAGATGGTGTCGCTGATCGAACGGCTCACCGAAAATGGGCACACCTACGTTGCGGACGGCTCGACCTACTATCGGATATCGAGCTTTCCTCGCTATGGGGCGCTGGCCCACCTCGATGTCAGCGGCCTGAAGGCGGGCGCGAGGGTCGATGTCGATGAATACGGCAAGGACGATCCCAGAGACTTCGCTCTCTGGAAGGCGCGCAAAGCCGGGGAGCAGTCCTGGGAAACGCCGCTGGGCCCGGGACGGCCCGGCTGGCACATCGAGTGCTCGGCGATGAGCATGCAGTACCTGGGGGAGACGCTCGACATTCACGCCGGCGGCGTTGATTTGATCTTTCCTCACCACGAAGACGAGATCGCGCAGAGTGAGGGCGCCACGGGAAAACCGTTCGTGCGCTATTGGCTGCACGCGCAACACCTGCAGGACGCGACGGGCGAAAAGATGTCAAAGCGTCTGCGGAACTTTTCCACGGTCCGCGATCTGCTCGCCGAGGGATACACGCCGCGGGCGATCCGGTACGCCCTCCTCACGGGCGCGCACTACCGCAGCCCACTGGCGTTTTCTCCGGAGCTTCTCCGGGCGGCGGACAGTGCCGTCAAGCGCCTCGATGAGTTTGCGGTCCGCCTGGGAGGCGTAACAGTGGACGCAGAGCCGCCTGCCGAAATTCGGCAGCGCTGGGACGACGCCCTCCGTGACGACCTCAACCTGCCGGCTGCGGTCGGGTTTCTGTTCGAGTTCGTCAAGACCTTCAACACCCGTCTCGAATCCGGGCAGGCGACGCCCGAGGAGCGCGCCGGCGCGATGGCGATGCTCCGGCACGCCAACCGGATCCTGGATGTCATCGAGTTTCCCGAGGCCCTCGACAGCGAGGTCGAAAAGCTGATCGCCGAACGCCAGGCCGCCCGCGACCGCCGCGACTTTGCCGCGGCGGATGAGATCCGCCAGCGGCTGCTCGCGATGGGCATCCAGCTGGACGACACGAAAGACGGCACTCGATGGAAGCGGCTTCGATAGCGGACCATCATGCCGCGTCCCCCTGACATCATCTACGGGCGCAACCCCATCCTCGAGGCGTTTCGCGCCGGGAGACCGGTCAAGCGGCTGTTGCTCGCCGACGGTCTGCGCGATGAGCCGCGATTGAAAGAGCTCCGCCAGCTGGCCGCGGCGCGCAAGATCGCGATCGAGCCGACCGACCGACGCAAGCTCGATGATATCGCCCACTCGGAGGCGCACCAGGGCGTCGTCGCCTACGTCGGCCCACGAAAATACTGGGAGCTCGAGCCGATGGCACGAGCGGCGCTGGCCGATCGCGCCGATGCCGTCCTGCTGATGCTGGACAGCCTTCAGGATCCGCAGAATCTGGGGACGATCAGCCGCACGGCGGAGGCAACCGGCGTCGGCGGCATCGTAACCTCCCACAACCGTTCGCCTGAGGTGACGCCGTCGGTGGTCAAAGCCTCGGCGGGCGCCGCCGAACACCTGCGCTTCGCGCGCGTTGCCAACCTGGCCCAGGCGACGGATACGCTCAAAGACCTCGGATTCTGGATTGTTGGCTTGACCGGGGATGCCTCCACGCTCTACACGGAGTTCGACTACCGCCGTCCCCTCGTCATCGTCATCGGTGCCGAGGGCGAGGGCTTGCATGAGCTACTTCGCAAGAAGTCCGATGCGCTGGTCCGTCTTCCCATGCTGGGTAAGGTGAGCTCGTTGAACGCCGCGGTGGCTGGCTCGATCGTTCTCTACGAGGTCGTCCGGCAGCGCCGCTAGTGCTCGCCGGGCCAGAACGCCCAGGCGGACGTCGCCGCCAGCAGGCTCAGCCCAATGAGAAGTGCCGCTCCCACGAAGCGGCCGGTAATCATGAACGTCACGCCGAGGACCGCCAGCACGCCGCCTTCGGCGGCCAGGATCCGTCCTCTCATTCTTGACCGGGAGAGCGCTCCCGGTGTTCCTGGAGGGCGGCGTCGTATTCCTCGAGCGATTGAAACTCCTCGGCTTCGAGGAGCACCCGTCTGGTCGCTGTCACCCAATCGCGAGGCAACGTCTTGAAGATGGGCAAGCCTCGCTTGCGCCGGTACATGGCGAACAGCCCGATGGCCGCCAGGACCCAGAGCGGGCCGACGATGCGCGCGTACTGGTGGGTGAGCACCACCATCACGAGGAAGAAGAGCACGCCCAGGAACCCAAGGACCCCCAGGACCGGGAACCAGACCTGGTTGCCCTTGTAAGTGATCCGGATGTTGAGCGGCATCTTGTACGGCCGGGGCGTGAACGGATCTTTGAAGCGCAGCACGAACAATGAGATGAAGACCAGCAGGTAGCCGGTGGTGGCGCCGAAGGCATAAAGATCGGCAAGGACGTCGATCGCGGCGGTCTTGCCCGCCGGCCCAGGCGTGAAGAAGGCGAAGACCGTCTGCAGGAGCGCCACGCCGCCGAAGACGATCACCGCGCGTGCCGGGGTCTGGAACTTCCGGCTGACTTTTGCGAACCAGGTCGGCAGGAGGTCGAACTG
This sequence comes from Chloroflexota bacterium, assembly GCA_005880875.1. Taxonomy (GTDB): domain Bacteria; phylum Chloroflexota; class Dormibacteria; order CF-121; family CF-121; genus CF-13. The sequence goes on along the minus strand of VBJI01000108.1, from coordinate 7,057 downwards.
CGCCATCGAGTAGCTGAGTCGTGAGGAGCTCACCACGCCCGAATTGGCGGAGATGAACACGATCAGCGCTCCGATGGCGGCAGTCAGCGGGGCGGCCACGATCCCAATGATTGGGATCCGGCTCGCGATCAGGGCCACCGGGTCGCCCTCATGGCCCCGAAACTCGGTGGGGTGGACCAGACCGATGGCCAGCACCGAAAACGCCATGGCGAAGAGAAGGACCGAGAGGACCAGCCCAATAGAGGTTCGCGGGATGATCGTCGCGGGTCGACGGGTCTCCTGGGCGACCTGCGAGATGGTCTCCAGGCCTACGAACGCGATGATCGCCAGGGAGGAGCCGAAGGCGAAGTCGCTGAGTGACGGACGATCGAAGAGAAATTCGTGCGAAACGATCTCCGGCTTCCAGACCAGGGCAAAGCCGGCCAGAACGATCACGGTTTGGGCCACGATCGCGATCGTCCCGATGACCTCGTTGAAGTTCGTCGACACTTTGATGCCACGGACGTTCAGCCAGATCAGGAGAAGGATGCCGGCCACGGATTCGAGCAACCACAGCCAGGCCAGATGAATCTGGCCCAGGTTGAGGGTGAAATCGATTGCGTGATGTCCGAACGTGAACCATGGCAAAAAGTAGTTGAAATACCCGAACGCCACCACGGTGAACAGCGAGATGTCGATGGTGTAATCGAGGACCAGGGCCGCCCCGGCGATCAGCCCAGAAAAGTCCCCCAGTCCGCGCAAGGTGAAATACTGGCCGCCACCGGCCAGCGGATAGGACGACGCCAGCTCCGCGTAGCAGAGGCCGACGAGGGCGAAGACGACGCCGGCGGCCAGGAACGCCAGCGGTGCCAGTCCGAGAGCGGCCAGCGTGATGATTCCCAGGGCGGTGTAAATGTCGGCGCCGACCGCGGCGTAGCCCCACATGTAGGAGCCCCAAACGGTGACGTCTCGACGAAGCTCGCTGCCGGCGACGATCTCTCCCGGACGGTGGCCGTCGGGCGGGATTTGCATCTCATGCCCAAGCTAGGTCCTCGGCTTCAAATGGCTCACCGTACCGAGTACGGATTAATGTACGGAGAAACCCAATTCCGTACTTCGCGACGCTCCGGACTCGATACGGGCCGGGGCGTAGGATGACAATCGGGAGGGTCCATGCGCAGCAACCTTGGAGCGAACGGTGCCGGCCGGTCTCGCTCGCTGCCCGGCCCCTATGGACTCGCCGGTAGACCCGAGGAGATCGCTGCCGCGGCCGGCTGCATCGGGTTGCTGCTGCTGGTCTTTCTTGGCGATCTCGTGACGCCCGTCCAGGTCGCATTGGGGGCGCTGGGCTTGATCCCCCTGCTGGCCGGTGCCTGGCTGCTGTCCGACCGGCTGGCCCTCGCGGTTGCCCTCGTGGCCGTTGGCCAGTTGGTGCTCACGGCGGCGCTTGGCGCGCTGAGTATTCCCACCGTCGTCGCTGAGGCGACGACCTATGTCGTCCTGGGCCTCGTCGTCCGTCTTTACGCCGGCACGCTGTCAGAGATGCTGCGTCGTCAGATATCGATCAAGCGAGCCGCGATCACGGCGCGCACCGGTGTCGAGATGCTGACCAGGCGCGAGCGCGAAGTCGCGCAGCTGGCCGCCCAGGGCTACACTGCCCGCGAGATCGGCGAACAGCTCCATATTGGCGAGCGCACCGTAGAAACGCATGTCGCGAACGTGTGCAGCAAGCTGGGACTGAAGGCCAAAGTCGAGCTGGTCCGCTCCGCGGCCCGCCTCGGACTCTAGGGAACGTGGAACGCCTGATCGTCGACGGCTACAACATCATCTTCGCCTGGCCGGAGTTGTCGGCGCTCAAAGACGTGAAGCTTGAAGATGCTCGCGATCTGCTCGTCGCCATCCTCGCCGACTACGCCGCCATGACTCGCCAGCAGGTGACCGTCGTCTTCGACTCGCATCGACGTCCCGACGCTGAGGCATCCCAGCAAACGGTTAGCGGCGTCCAGGTCGTTTACTCAGGCCGGAAAACATCCGCGGATCACGTCATCGAGAAGCTGCTCTTCGAGGCGCGACCCAACGACGAGGTCACGGTCGCGACCTCCGATGCCCTGCAACGAGACCTCGCGCTGGGCCGCCAGATCAAGACCGTGTCAGCGCTCACGCTGAAAAGCCAGGTGGATGCCATGCTCGCCCGCCGCGACCGGCAAATGGGTGACAGCCAGGCGCGATCTGACATCGCGCGACGGCTCGAGGACCGGTTGGACGCCAAAACGCGAGAGCACCTGGACCGGATGCGGCGCGGCGAATCGCCGCCCAAATGAAAAGAGGGCCGCGCGATGCGGCCCCCCATCTGCAGAACCTAGCAGCGCGACAGACCGGGGCTGAACGTATTGAATGCCGGCGTCGTCGTGTAGTAGTCGGTCACGTAGGAGCCGTCGCTGAGGCGGTCCCAGATGCCCGTCCCCCGAATCACGCTGCCCGACCGCACCTGGCAGACGATCATGATCCGCTGGCCGGCGGGAAGCACCCCCAGGCTGCGAAATCCCGTACCCGGGCCGGAGCGTTCCCGGACGAAGTCGGTCGTGCGATACGGATGTCCTGCGGGTTGTGCGGGCGCCGGGCCCGGATGCGAAACCGGGATGACCGAGGCGCCGACGAAGTGGATGTAGCGGTGCGCCTGCGTGGTCCGCTGCCCGTAGCGCAGGTAGTTCGACCAGTTGTACTCTTCCACGGTCGCGTTGCCCGCGCGGTCGACGGCCATCACGTAAGCGACATGTCCGCCCGACCAGGCACCGTCCTCACCGCCGTGCCAGACGGCCACCGAACCGACCGTTGGGCGGGTGTCGACGACGTAGCCGATCGCCGCCGCTGCCGCGTCCCATGTGCCGCCGTTGCCGAAGAAGGCCGTCTTGCCATTAGGCCCTTTGAGGGAGGCCCCGTGGAAAACGACGCCCTCCTGACTGAGGCGAAACGCGGCGAATGACGTGCAATATCCGGTGTAAAAGCCCCAGGGGTCCAGCTTGTTGGCCGTCCCTCGATAGGGATAGTCGTCGACCCCTGCCGCCGAGACGGTCACCGCCGGGATTCCGATCAGAAGAACGGTAGCGGCCATCGCCGCCGTGAACGCCTTGCGCCAGCTGAATATGTCGCGATCCATTGGGCAGCAGCCCCCTCACCTTCGCGCGCGTCGCGCGGAATTTGCCTCCCCGTCCGCTGCCGGTACAACGGGCGCCCCTGCCGGATGGCATCGCCCCGCCGGCAATCGTTGTCAAGTGGTGGCAGCGCTGTTGGCGACCGTCACCGCTTTACCAACGGATCGTGACGCTCGGCGGAGGGCCCGGGCGGGGGCTGGATCTCCGCCAGCTTTGGTCGCGCCCAATGAAACACGAATAGCGCCCAACTCCACCCCAGGAGCAACCCGGCGATCACGTCGGTCGGGAAATGGACGCCCAGGTAGACGCGCGACCAGGCGACGGCGAGCGCGATGAGGACGGCAAGCACGACCACCAGTTCACGCCAGCCGCGGTTCAGATCCCTCGATAGCAGGATCGCGATCGTCAGGTAGATCGCGGCGGCCTGGGTAGTGTGCTCGGAGGGGAAGCTCAGAGACGTTAGGTGGCTGAGATGCTCGATGGTGGGGCGCGGTCGCGCGACGATCAGCTTGACCACGGATGGCAGGGCGGCGCTGCCCGCCGCGACGACTACCAGTGCGATGTCGTCGGCCGGGCGCTTCCAGCGCCGGAGAAGCACGAACGCGATGGAGAGCGGTGCCAGCAAGGCGAATGACCCGGCGTCACTGACGATTTGGGCGACCGAGGTCAAGGCGCTGCTTCGATGCAACGCGATCGCCTGCAGGACCTGAACATCGACTCCCGGAGCCCATGCCCGCACCCCGATTCCGATCAGGGCGGTGATGACCGCAAGCCCAAAAAAAGTGCCGAGGACTCGCAGGAAGAAGGCAACGAGCGCCGGCCGCCTATCGATGGTCGTCCTCGAAGCTCGCCGGTGTGATGACCCGGAGACCCGAGGGTACCACCTCGAATCTCCCCGGAATTCTTCCGGCGATCTCGCCGTCGAGCGTCACGTCGATCGGCTCGCCCGACAGGACCGTCAGGCCGGGCACCCGGAGCAGACGAAAACCGCGGATCGACCGATGCACGCCCAGGGCGGGGTACAGGGCGGAGCGCAGCAACCGCCGCATGGGCAGGTGCTCAACGATCATCACGTCCAGCATCCGATCGTCGGGGGCGGCATTGGGAAGTTTCAGGCCCAGGAAGCCGCCGAAGATGGGCGCGTTGATCACCGAAAGGTGCACCAGATCCAGCGACTCGGTCCCGCCTTCGTGTTCGAGCCGGCAGCGGAGCACCGGGCGTTCCCGGAGGGCAAGAGCGGCGGCAACGGCATACGTCAAACGTCCGAGACGGGCGCGTAGATCGGCCCGCGTCGCGAAACGGGCAAACTCCACGTTGAGACCCGCCGCGGCGGCATGGACGAAATGCCGAGGCGCTTCCCCATCACGTGTCAGCTTTCCGGCATCCACGCTGGACACGCGCCCGCGTGAGAGGAGGCGGACGGCACGTTCGACGCGCATCGGGATCCTGATCGATCGCGCGAAGTCGTTCGAGGTTCCCAGCGGAAGAATGCCAAGCACCGCCGGGGTGCCGATCAGGGCATGGGCCACCGCGCCCACGGTCCCGTCGCCGCCGGCCGCGACCACGATTGGTGGCTGGGAGTCGGTCCGCTCGAGCAGTTCGGGCAGACGCGGAAGGTCATCCACCGCGATTTCAGCCATGACGTTGAGCCCGGTTGCGGTCATGGCGGTTCGGGCCTTCGCGAGCTTGAATCCGTGACCGGCGTGCGGGTTGACGACCAGGACCAACTGGTTGGTCGGCGGGCGCTGGACCTCGGGTACGGGAGCCAACCCAACCCACCAGGCTGCCAACGGCAGAATGGGCAGCAGCATCCGCGGCTCCTCCATGGCCACGCCCGTCACGAAGGCGAATGCCGAGGCCGAGTGTCCCGATGGAAACGAGAAACTGCCCGGCATGCTGATCGGGAGCGGGCGGTCGCTGCGCCGCGTGGGGGGTCGGTCACGCCGGGCCAGGTATTTCAGGGGCAGGTTGACGAGCGTCGACGTAAGCGCGATGGCGACCACGCCACGAAGGGCCGCCCGGCGCTGGCTCGAGCCGCCGGTCAGCGCGAGCACTGCGGCGATGGCGAGCCAGAGCAGCGAGCGGTTCGCGCTGTTGCTGAGACGCCTCAAGGTCAGGTCGGCGACGCGGCGTTCCTGCCGCGTCAGCCGATCAAACAGGCGTTGATCGAAGGCATTCAGTCGGTCAAGGGCGCGCAACTAGCGGCAGATCCAGGCGCGACCGCTGGGTCGCGTTAGCCATCCGCACCAGCGAGGCGCGGGGGTTGGAATTCGCCGGGCAACGAGGGGTAGAGGCGTCGGCGGCGGAGTCGGTGGCGGCTGGTAGTACTCGACTACCTCCCGAGGATCGGCCGGTTGGACCGCCGCGCCCGCGGCCAGCAGTTCCGAGACGGTGACGAATCGATAGCCGCGTCGCTGCAGGTCCGGGACGATGAGGCGCAGCGCGGCCGCGGTGCCCGGAGCGTTGGCGCCACCCTGTAGATGCATCAGAACGATCGAGCCGGGCTTGACCCCCGCCAGCACGATGGACGCGATCTGCTGCGGATACGGATTGAAGGCATCGATCGAATTTACATTCCACTCGATCGGGATCAAGCCTGCCGCATGCACGAGGTCGAGGGCCGGCCGGTCGTAGCACCCGCCCGGGAACCGAAAGTAGCGTGGCGTGATGCCGGTCACCCGTTGGATCGCTTGCTGGGCGAAGCTGATCTGCTGTGCTTGCGCGGCTCGGCCGACCCAGCTCAGGCGGTAACACGGCGCGTGAAAGGCTGGATGCGAGTAACTGTGGTTGCCGATCTCGAAGTTCGGATCTGTGGCGAGCCGGCGCGCGACGGCCGGGTACCTCTCGGCCCACATGCCGGTCATGAACAGGGTCGCGTGCACCTTGTTGGCCTGCAAATAGTCGATCGCATCGCTGTTGATCCAGATGGCAGCGCTGGCGGCCATTTGCGGGGTCATATCCAGGTCGAATGTGAGTGCGACCAGCGGCTGTGATGTCCGCGCAGCCAGCACTACTCGCGGCGCGGCCGGCGTGCTGGCGACCGCCCGCCGCGCCGGCGGCTGGATGACATCGGGAACCACGCCGAGATGGACCACGAGCCTTGGAGTCGGTGGATGGGTGATGGCGGTGCGGGCGGGCTGCGCATCTGCTGCCAACCCGGCCAGCATCAACCCCGGAATGACCAGGAGGAGTCCTCGCCGCATGTCCTTAGATCAGCCTAGAGTAGCCAAGCGCAAAAGCGGAACGGACTGGTTCGCTATTCAGCGCTCGACGGCGCAATCGCCGCGACCAGAGCGAGGTCGCCCGGTCTGATCGACTTCGGGTCGAATTTTCGGACGTTTGCCGCCATCTTCGTCAGCGCCTCGGCCATCGACATCGGGGGTGCCGCGTCCTTCTTCCGCGTTGGCGGCGTAAAGCGGACCGGGTTGATCCGGGCGACAACCACCGCCCGCAGATACGGACTCTTCATGCCCATGGCCTGCATCGTCTTGACAAGGGCGGCGACCCGGTCGTCGATGTCCATGATCCGAACCGCCCACTGCTCTCGCTGGCGCAGCGCCGCCGGCAGCGTGCTGTCGAGAAAGCGATCGACCTTATTGAGTACGGATTGGTAGGAGGAGCCGGCGAAGCGGGAGCGCTGCTCGTACGCGCAGCCGAGCGTGAGGAAAGCTGGCGATTCGAAGGTCACCGCGTGCTCCGCCTCCTTGGAGCGAGGCTGCTCTTTAGCCAGCTGGCGGGCCATCCGGATCACCTCGAGCGAGCGATCGCGCAGGTTGTGGGCTTTTTCGGTGTTGAGCGCGAGGATGCGAAATGCCAGCTTCTCATCGGGCACCAGCAAGGCCGTCACGGTTCGCATCCCGAGGCGGCGCGCGGCTTCCAGGCGATGCCGGCCGTTCGGTGACCAGAAGCCGTCCTTTGTTGGAACT
>VBJI01000107.1 GCA_005880875.1 Chloroflexota bacterium | reverse complement strand
ATGGCCGGTTGCGCCCGGGTCCAGGTTCGGTTTGCCCAGAGCCAGGTTTCTCCCGGATTGTTGACCAGGACAACCTGCCGGCGCGCCACGTCGTAGGCGAGGGAGGGGTCGAATCCGATAAATGGCGCCGTCGGTCCCGCGGCTAACGTGTTCACGCCCTGGTCCGTCGACGTTTTGCCCTGGGTCTCGATCACAACCGCCAGTGCGATCGCCGCAAGCGCGAGCAGGGCGACTCCAACCGGTGGCTGCCGCCGAAGCTGCTGGAGGATCCCCGGCCCAGGCTGGTCAAAATCCAGCCATTCATCCATCCAGGCCAGCGTAGCGCGGACTCAGGCGGGACGGGCCGGCGACATCGAATCAACGAGTATCATTTGGCTGTGGTTGAGACAACCGCCCAGGTGGCCCTGCAGCAGACGGGCGTGCGGCTGACCCCTCAGCGGCTGGCGATCGCCGCCGTGCTCGCGCAAACCGGGAAGGAGACATCCGCCCAGGAGCTGTATGACCGGGTGCGCAAGAAGCACGCGTACATCGGCCGGGCCACCGTGTTTCGCTCCCTCGATCGGCTGGTCAGCGCCGGCCTCGCCCAGCGCCTGGAGCGACCCGGGCACGTCTCGGCGTACGTCTGGTGCGAAGCCGGCCATCATCATCACCTGATCTGCACCACCTGCCGGAAGGTCGAAGACCTCGGTGAAGAGTCGGTCACGCCGTTGATTGAAAGCATCGCGCGGCAGCGCGGCTTCCGCGTGGACCACGCAACGCTCGACTTCTACGGTGAGTGCCGCAATTGTTCCTCACGCCATGCGAAGGGCCGGCCCGCCGCGCGCCGCGCGATCACGTCGCTCACGACTCGCGCGAGGATGTAGCTCGTAAACGCGATCGTGGTGATGAAAAACCCTACGGGATAGGGGATGTAATAGGCGACCGTCAGGCCGGCCCAGGTGAAGAGCACGGCCAGAATCGCCGAGAGCAGTAGACCGCGGCTGGGCCGGGTCGTAAATCGCTCGGCAATGGCGGCGGGCGCGACGATCAGCGCAAAGATCAAGAGGACGCCCACCACCTGAACCGCTTCCGACACCGCGACCGCGAGGATGACCATGAACGCGATCGAGAGGCCGCGAACCGGCACACCCTTGGCTTCGGCAACCTCTTCATCCAGGGTGGCAAAGAGCAGGGGACGGTAGACCGCGAGCACCAGCAACACGGTTACGATGCCGGCGACCAGGGTCACCGCGACGTCCTGGCTGGTGATGCCGAAGATTTGACCAAACAGGATGCCAATCGCCAGGTTCGCCGCCCCCTGGTACAGGTAGGTAAAGAGAAGACCGAGGCCGAGCGACCACGCCATCACCAGGCCGATCGTCACATCGCGGCCTCGCAGCCGCTGGCCGAGGGCACCCATCACAGCTCCCGCCGACATGGTGAAGACCAGGAGGCCGGCGAGTGCGCTGGCTCCGAGCAGCACGGCGCCGGTCGCACCGGCGAAGCCGATATGGGAAAGCCCATGGGCGGCGAACGAGAGGCCGCGCAAGACCACAAAGTAGCCGATCACACCGGCGGAGATGGCGACGATCGTTCCGGCTTCGAAGGCATGTTGCATGAAGGTGTACCGGAAGAGCTCCTGCAGGTCGCGCAGCACGTCCCAACCGAAGTAGGGCGCCGCCGCCAGGTCGATGTCAGGCATCGTGATGCGCGCTTTCCGCCTCCAGGCCGACCACGAACATGTGGCCATGGCGGTCGTGGAGCACCTCGACCGGCGAATCGTAGAGCCGGCTCAGCTGCTCGGTGGTGATGACGTCGGCGGGCTTACCAATCGCCACGCCCCCATGGGCCACGTACAGCACCCGATCGACGATCGGCAGCAGTGGGTTGATGTCGTGGGCGATCAACAGCACGGTGAGGCGGTTGGCCCGAGCCAGGTCCGCGACCAGCTCGGCAATGATGATCTGGTTGCGGAGGTCGAGGCTGGCCAGTGGCTCGTCGAGGAGGAGCATCTGCGGCCGGCCGGCGAGCGCCTGGGCCAGCAAGAGGCGCTGCTGCTCGCCGCCCGAGAGCCGCCCGATCGGACGATCCGCATAGGTCAGCGCCTCCACCGACGCGATTGCCTGGTCGACCCGCTGGTGGTGGCTCGCGGTGTCGCCCACCGCGATCCCCCAGCGATTGCCGTCGATACCGAGATGCACGAAGTCCCGTCCTCGGACCGGCAGGTCGGGATCGATGTTGCGGCGCTGGGGGACGTAGCCGACCTCCGCGTTGCCTCGATGCGGGCGCCTGCCGAGCACCTGGAGGCTGCCCGCCGCGGGAGGGATCAGTCCGAGCACCAGCCGGAGGAGCGTCGATTTTCCGCTCCCGTTCGGGCCCAGTACGGCGATGAATTCGCCCGCGTCCACGCTGAAGCTGGCGTTCTGCCAGATCAGTCGGGAACCGTAGGCGGCGGCCAGATTGTCCGCCACGATCACGGGGCCGGCCGGCGGTGGGGGCGTCATCGCTGCGTCTAGTGTGTCAGGGCGTTCGCGTTCAACGCATTCTGCAGTGTCAGGAGCTGGGCGTCCTGCCACTCCTGGAACGTCGCGTCGATCGGCTGAAGCGTCTCGGAGACGCCCACGACGGGGATGCCATTCTGGGTGGCCTGCCGCTTCAGATCCTCGGTGATGTTCGTCGACGTTTGAACGTTGTAGACGAGCACTTTGATCTTCTTGCCGGCGACCAGGTCGTGGAACTGGGCAACCGTCTGGGCGGGCGGGTCGTTGCCTTCCGCCACGGCCTGCATGAATTCCGGCGGTGAGATCAGGTGCAAGCCGACTGCAGAGGCGAGGTAGACAAAGATGTTTTCCGTCGCGCCCACCGGAACGCCGCTAAATGTCGGCGACCTGGTCGACCCAGCTGGGGTTGTACCAGAAGTGCGGATTGTCGCCCGCTTTCTGGTGGAGCAGATCCGCGATGGTGAAGACCCTACGGCCTGGATTCGGGTTACCGGCGAGGAGCTTACTGGCCCACTCGTCGTATCCGGCTCCGTTCAGAATCACATAGTTGGCAGTGGCGAAGGCGCGGGCGTCCTGGGGATTGCTCTCATAGTCGTGGGGATCGGCGTTCGGGTTGGTGACGATGCTGGTCACGGATACGTGGGTGCCGCCCAGTTGGGCGGCGATGCTGCCCCAGAAATTCTGTCCCGCGACCACCTGGAGATTCGTCCCCGAGGTCGACGCTGCCGGCGTGCCGCACCCGGCCAGCGCGATGGAAAATAGTATCGCACCGGCTAGTGCCCGCGCGCTGATAGTGAGGGTCATTTGATACTGGGTATCATACACCGGCCATGCCGCCGTCCAGCCGCCCGCGGCGCACTCGGACGTAAGAACGTGTCCTCGTCTGCTCGCACGGGCGGCATGCGGCGGCGGCGTCATACGCCCGAAAGGGCGGCGACCTGAAGGTCGCTCTTTTCCAACTCGGGGTCTTCACAAAAGGGGCTCGGCTGCCCTATGGTCGATGGAGCGACGTTCCTCTCCCCGGATTCATCTGGAAAGGAGGTGCTGCGTGTACTACGGCGGCGGCGGTTTGTTAATCGTGCTCGGGATCATTGCGCTCGTTATCGGCTGGACGTTGATCGGGATCATCCTGATCATCGTTGGCCTGCTGTCCGGCGGCTTTGGCTTTTACAGCGGCCGTCGCGTCCCATAGCGCGATCCCTTCACTTCCCGGCGGCTTCCCCGCACCGCGTGGGTGGGCCGTCGGGTTTTCTTTTGGGCTAGCCGCTGGTGCCCGCGAGCACGCCGCGCGGAATGTAGCCGAGCGTGCAGGGCAGCCCGTCCACGATCAGCTGTGCGTCGCTGATGGTGTAGGGATTGAACGATCGGAAGCGGCAGGTCGGCCAGGAACGGGCCAGCGTCGGGGGGAGTGACTCGGTGCCGGGCAGATAGTAGTTGCCGCCCACCTGGTCCACGCCGGCCGGCACGCCGAACCACTCGTCGGGGTGGCCGCCCAGGGCCTGGACCATGAACTGGTGCCAGATCGGCGCCGCCCCGACGATCCCGGTCGAGTTGTGGGCCAGGGGATGATAGTCGGAATTGCCGACCCAAACCGCCGCGGCGAGGCTGGGCGTAAAACCCACCGTCCAGTTGTCGCGGAAGTCCTGCGTCGTCCCCGTCTTGGCGCCAACGTGCCGGCCGGGCAGGGTCAGATCGCCGCCGCAACCGAACTCCATGCACCGGTTGCGGTCGTCCGACATGATCGAGTCGATGATGAAGGCGACTTGCTGGCTGACGGCTCGGAACTCGTTTTTCGCCGGGTCGTAATTGAAGATCGTCTTGCCCAGGCCGTCCTGGATATGCAGGACGGGGGCCGGCCGGTGACGCACGCCAAGCGTCGCCAGCGTGGACGCGCCCGTCACCATGTCGAGTGGCGAAACCCCGTAGCCACCCAGCGTCAGGCTCTTGCCGTAGTTGCTGTCGTCCTTGTTGAGGCTGGTCACGCCCATCCGTCGGGCCGCATCGAGCACGGCCGGAATCCCGGTTAGCAGCTCGACTTTGACGGCAGGGATGTTGAGCGAGTTGCCCATCGCGATCTTCACGGGCACGGTGCCGTGGAATCGCTTGTCGTAGTTCAGCGGAGCCCACGGCTTGAGCCCATCGGTTCCACCGCCAAGCGGAAAGACCAGCGGCTGGTCGAGGATCGGGCTCGTCATGTTGAGCTTTCCGCTCTCGATCGCCGCGGTATAGGTGAACATCTTGAACGACGATCCCGGTTGGCGTGTGGTGGTCGTGGCCATGTTGATCTGGCCACCCGGCCGGTAGTAGTCGGCGCCGCCCACCATGGCGAGCACCTGTCCCGTCTTGGGGTCCATCGCCACCAGCGCCCCGTCGTGGAAGTCGTAGTAGTTGCCCTGGCTGTTGATCTGATTCCGAACCACGCTCTCAGCCAGGTTCTGCAGGTTGAGGTCCAGCGTGGTGTACACCCGGTAGCCCTTGCGGTCACTGGGGCGGATATGCCACTGCTGTTGCAGCATCTGCAGGACGTAGTCGACGAAATGGGGGGCTTGCAGCGGATTGCTCGGATAGAAGGCCTGCAGCTTTTCGTTCTCCGCCGCCAGCGCCTGCGCGGGTGTGATCATCTTTTGCGCCACCATGGCGTTTAGCACTTCCAGCTGCCGCGCCTTTGCCTGCGTGGGGTTGATCAGCGGGCTGTTCTGCGTCGGCGCCTGCGGCAGTCCGGCCAGCATCGCCGCCTGCCCGAGGGTCAGGTCATGAGACGTCGTGTGATAGAAGGCGCGAGCCGCCGCCTCGATGCCGTAGCTCTGGCTGCCGTAATAGATGGTGTTCAGGTACATCTCGAGGATCTGGTTTTTCGAGTAGCGGCCGTTGAGGTCGACCGCCAGGGCCGCCTCGCGCAGCTTGCGCTGGATGGTGGGGGGCGGGTTCGGCCCGATGAAGACCTGCTTGACCAATTGCTGGCTGATCGTGCTGCCGCCCTGTGCCAGGTGATGGTGCGTGTAATCAGCGATCGCCGCCCGGGCGATCCCACCGAAATCGATGCCGCTGTTCTTATAGAAGGTCTTGTCTTCGATCGCGATCGTCGCCTGGCGGATGAAGGGGGAGATGTAGTTGAGGGGGACGACGATGCGATGATCGCCGTGGTCGCCGATGTCGTCGATCAGCGTGCCGTGCCGGTCGAAGATCAGCATGTCCTGCTTGAAGCCGCTGGAGGAGAGGCCGTCGACCGCCGGCAGGTTGCCGACAGACTCGGCGGCGAGGGCCGGCACCGCCATCAGCGGCAGAGCGAACAGCAGCAGCGCACTGATCAAGATGATGCGCCGGACTCTGGCGCGGCGGTGCCCTTCGCGGAGCAGGCGGAGCCTCCGATGAAAGACGTAGCGAGAGCGGCGTTTGCGGGGCATCAGGCGCGCCCCAACGAGCCGAGCGCCATCCCTCCTGGCATCATGAAAGATGATAGCGTAAATGTCGGAAATGGTGAACCGCCCAGATCAGAGTCGAATACGGGGTCTTGTTCGTATAGTGGACAGATGAGGATCGTTCGGTCCGTCGCGCGGCCGATGCTGGCCGGGATATTCATCGCGGGCGGGATGGACGCGCTGGCCAATCCGGAGCCGCGCGCTCAGATGGCCAGGCCCGTCGTCGATAAGGTCGCGGCGGCCGTTCCCCTTTCGCCGGCCGATCCGGTCACAGCGGTCAGTCTCAATGCCCTCGTTCATGTGGGCGCCGGCGGCCTATTGGCCGCAGGCATCTTCCCGAGGCTGGCAGCCCTCAGCCTCGCCGTATCAATCGTGCCGACCACGTTCGGCGGCCACCGCTTCTGGGAGGCTGAGGATCCCAAGCAGCGGGCTCAGCAGCGAACGCAGTTCCTCAAGAACACGGCGATCTTCGGCGGCCTGGTGATCACGGCGCTCGACTGATTGCGACTCAGGAGAGGGCCGTGAGGTTCGCGCAGCCCACGATCACCTGCGGCGACGTGTTCGCATAAACGATGACGTAATGGCCGTTCGCCACGTAAAAGGGCGCGAGCGGCGCGCTCAACGTACCGGCGCCCGCAGCGCTGGCGTGCAGCAGGCCAAGGACCGTCAGGTGCAGGCCGCCATACGGGTTCGCACAGCTCCCGGCGTGGATGTGAACCGTGTGCAGCGTGGGCATCCCCGATGCCAGCCCCTGCACGCTGACGCTCGCGACGAATGAACCAGCGCGGTCGGTGACCTGCACCAGGCCGCTGGCGTGGCTGCCACTGACGGCGACCAGCGGGAAGGTGCCACTGCGCACCATCGCAACGGGTAGGGCCGCCGCTGGCGGCGTAGAGGTCGGCGCCGGGGTCGCGACGGTGGGGGAGGGCGTCGGCGGGGTGATGAATGGGACCGGCGTGGGAGCGATCGTTGTTCCGGTCGCCGGCGCGCAAGCCGACAGTACCGCCATCAACAACGCCGCCGTCACGAGTCGTCGCACGCAGCTAGCTACTGCGCAAAGTTACGCTGGCAATGGAATGTCCTACGCTCGTGCGCGATTGCAATAGGCGTGAGTAGGACCGCTGTCTTTGCTGCCGGCTGCTTCTGGGCCGTCGAGGCCGCATTTCGCGAGATCCCGGGCGTGACCGCGACCACCGTGGGCTACACAGGAGGCACCGCTGATTCGCCCAGCTACGAGCAGGTCAGCACCGGCCGGACCGGCCACGCCGAAGCCGTCCGGGTCGAATACGATCCGACTAAAGTCTCCTACGAACTCTTGCTCGATACGTTTTGGCGGATCCACGATCCCACGACAAAAAACCGGCAGGGCTGGGACATCGGGACGCAATACCGTTCGGCCATCTTCTTCACCGATCCGGAGCAACAGGCGGCCGCGGCCGCCTCCCTTCAGGCGCAGCAGCTGGAACACCGCAGCCGAATCGTCACCGAGATCACGACGGCATCTGCCTTCTATCCAGCGGAGGATTACCACCAGCGTTATCTGGAGAAGCGCGGCCAGGCCAGCTGCCATGTCGGCCTCAAAACGGATGAACCATTGATTGATGCCGATCAGAAGGTGCAGGGAGGAAGCTCACTATGGCAAAGGCTCTTGAAGACCAGGTAATCGAGCAAGTCGCCCGCCCGGTCGCGGACGACCTTCGATTCGAGCCGACCGCCCGGCGGGTCCGCGTGATGTTCGGCGGAATCACGATCGCCGACAGTCGCGCTGTGATGTTGATGCTGGAGAACAAGCGCCTGGCGATCTATTACTTTCCGGTCAAGGACGTCCGCCTCGATCTGTTGGTTCCGACCAGCTACACGAGCTCGCATGCCGGCAAAGGGGAGGCAAGCTTCTATTCCGTCAAGGTGGGTGACCGCCGCGCGGAAAAAGCCGCCTGGCGGTACCTCGAACCGGAGCGGGCCGATCTGAAGGATTATGTCGGCTTCTACTGGGACAAGATGGATGCCTGGTTCGAGGAGGACGATGAGGTCTTCGTCCACCCCCGCGATCCCTACCATCGGGTGGACGTGCTGCATAGCTCGCGTCACGTCAAGGTCGTGGTTGGCGGCGCCGTGGTGGCAGAGACGAATCGGCCCAGCCTGCTGTTCGAAACCGGGCTGCCGACCCGCTACTACATCCCCAAGCTCGATGCGCGGCTGGACCTGCTCACGCCCACGACCAGTTCAACCCGCTGCCCGTACAAAGGCAAGGCGTCCTACTGGTCCGTCAATGTCGACGGCAAGGAGTTCAAGGACATCGTCTGGAGCTATCCGGCGCCGATTCCGGAGTGCCCCAAGATCGAGAACCTGCTCTGCTTCTACGACGAGAAAGTCGATGCCGTCTACGTCGACGGCGAGCTGCAGGCGCGCCCGGTTACGCCCTGGTCGTAGACGCAACAGGTTTGAGCAGCTGTCGGTAGCGGAAGCACGAGACCAGGTGGTCGTTCACCAACCCGGTCGCCTGCATGAACGCATAACAGATCGTCGGTCCGACGAAGCTTGCCCCGCGCCGAAGCAGGTCTTTGCTCATTTGCCGCGATTCCGCAGTCTCGGACGGGATCGCCGAGAGGGTCCTCCAGGCATTGTGCCGTGTCCGGCCACCGACGAACGACCAGACATATCGGTCGAAGGAGCCGATCTCGGCGGCGATCGCCACTACTACTTGCGCGTTTTTAACCGCGCTCTCGATCTTGCGACGATTTCGCACGATGGCCGGTGATTGGAGTAGGCGCTGCACGGTCCCTGCGTTGAAACGGGCCACTGCCTTGGGGTCAAATTCGCGAAAGGCCTGCCGGTAGGCGTCGCGCTTGCGCAGGATGGTCATCCAGCTCAGCCCCGCCTGGGCCCCTTCGAGTACGAGGAACTCGAACAGGAGGCGAACGTCGTGCACCGGCACACCCCACTCGCGGTCGTGGTAGGCCAGCATCAGAGGATCCCCGTCCGCCCAGCTGCATCGCGTGATCGCCACACTCTATAGTCGCACGATGCCTGATATGCCCCCCTGGTTCTTCGAGCCGAAGGGCCACTATGACGAGCAGCTCTTCGAGAGCGAGGTGCTCAAGACCAATCCGCTCGGCGACCCGCACCGGCGCCCGCTCTGGGTGTACCTGCCGCCGGGTTACGAGACCGATGCGCAGCGACGCTACCCGAGCATCTACGTCATCCAGGGGTTGACCGGCCAGATCGACATGTGGCGCAACCGCCCGGCCTTCCGCCGGAATTTCCCGGAGCTCGCCGACGCCCAGTTCGCCACCGGCGGCGCCCCGCCGTGCATCCTGATCTATGTCGACTGCTGGACCTCGCTCGGCGGCAGCCAATTCCTCGACTCGCCGGGCACGGGGCGTTACCACACCTATCTGTGCGAGGAGGTCGTCCCCTGGGTTGACCGCCACTACCGCACCGTGCCGGACGCGCGTCATCGCGGCATCATGGGCAAGTCGAGTGGCGGGTATGGCGCCATGGTGACGCCCATGCTCCGGCCCAACCTCTTCGGCGGGCTGGCGACCCACGCCGGCGACGCGCTCTTCGAGCTCTGTTATGCGAACGCCTTCCCCAAATCGGTCCGCATGCTCCGAGATAAGTACCAGGGATCGTTCGACACGTTCTGGAACGATTTACGCACTCGGCCCGCCTTCAGCAAGGAGGGCGACGCCGAGCTGCTCAACGATTGGTGCATGGCGGCCTGTTACTCAACTGACGACGATGGAACGGTCCGACTTCCGTATGATCCCGCCACCGGTCGGCAGATTCCCGACGTATGGGAGCGCTGGCTGCGCTGGGATCCGGTTCGCATGGTCCCGAAGCATGGCGAGGCGTTGCGGAGGTTGCGTGCGGTCTACATCGACGCGGGCAGGCGCGACCAGTACTACCTCGACCTCGGCGCGGAGGCGTTCCGGCGCGCGCTCGAGGCGATCGGCGTTACCGACGTCTTCTTCGAGCTTTTCGACGCCACCCACGATGCGATCGAGTATCGCTATCCGATCGCGGTCAAATACCTGGCCGAGCGCCTGACGCCTTAGCGGAAGCAGGCGTTTCTAAGGGGCAAACCCCTGGGCACCGCCACCCATCGAACCCCATCCCGCACCAGACTGCCCGAGTAGCGATCGCACGGCGTGATGCTCCAGCGAACGTGATAGATCCCCGCCTTGTCGACGTGGAAGTGGAGGTCCGGGTTCAGATTCCCCAGGGTGATATCCAGGGGCGGTGCGACCACTGCCGCAACGGGTTTCAGGGGAGGGTCACTACTGAGGATGTAATTCAGGATTTGCTGGACCTCCCAGGCGCAGCCAGCTCCGCTGGTCGTGACCTTGAGGTGGTAAGACCCAGAAGGGAGCTCCTGCTGGACCAACGTCGGCGTCGTCCCCTGTTGAGCGACGGCCGTGAGAACGCCGGCTGGCGGATGCAGCAGGGCGGCGCGCTGTGACGCGTCGTCGGCGACCGCGGTACCCGCTTGATTCAGCAGGGCGACACTCTGCACGCACTCCGGCGGATCTGACGAGGAAAAAACCGTATACCGGCCGTGCGGCAATTTCAATGGACCGCCGGTCATCGATCCGACGCCGGTCGTCGTCGCGTAATTGATATCGAGCTGCTTACCCTGGGCGGAGTCCTGACAGCCGGTTAACAGGACCAGCACGGCGCAGCAACCGAGCGCGCGGCGCACCCCCCGGGCCAGCATGCCGCAACAGTATCAGCGACCTGGCCGTTCGTCGAGGTCCCATCCCTGGCCGAACATCCGGGTGCCGTCCCCGCCATCCGGGTGAGGGCGCCGAGGTCGGGGCAAGGGTACCGTCGAAGTACCAAGCAACAAGCAACAAACAACAAGGAGTCCCCAAACCCCATGAGTTCCCTCAAAGACCTCTCGCAGGAAATCGAAGCGCTGGTCGAGAAGGCCAGCAAGAGCGTGGTTCGCGTTGACGCCCGCCGCGGGCGCGCCGGCACGGGCATCGTCTGGGATAGCGGTCTGGTGCTGACCGCGAACCACGTGGTCGAGCAGGAAGACGACATTACCGTCGTGGTCGACGACAAGAGCTCGAAGGCAACGCTGCTCGGCCGCGATCCGGCCACCGACCTGGCGCTCCTCAAAGTCGATGGATTGTCGGCGCCGGCCATGCCACGGGCGAAGGTCGACGGCCTCAAGCCCGGCGCGATCGTGCTGGCCATCGGCCGTCCCGGCAGCCTGAAGGCCACCTTTGGCACGATCAGCGCCGTCTCGTCCTCCTGGCGAGGGTGGCGGGGCAGCGAGATCGAACACCTGATCCAGACCAATGCGCCGCTGTATCCCGGTTTCAGCGGCGGGCCGCTGGTCGACGTCGAGGGACGCGCCGTCGGGATGAACAGCTGGGTGTTCGGGCGCGGCGACGGCCGAGCGATCGCCATGGATGTGGCCGAGCGGGTGGTGCAGAGCCTGCGGACGGATGGCCGGATCAAGCGACCCTACCTCGGCATTGGCACCCAGGAGGTCCCCCTCCCGGACGCCGTGAAAGCTCGAGTCAATCAGGAGAGTGGGCTGCTGATCGTGGCGGTCGAGCCCCAGAGCCCTGCCGACAAAGCCGGCCTGATGCAAGGGGACACCCTGCTGGCGCTGGATGGCACGGTCACGGACAGCCTGGAAGACCTCTACGCGGGCCTTCGCAAGACCGCCGTCGGCGCGGCGCAAAAGGTCAAGCTGGTTCGGGCCGGCGAAGTCAAGGAGATCACCGTGACGGTGGGGGAGGCCGCGAGGTAACCCCCAGCCCCTGACCCGAACGTCTCAAACGCTCGCCTGGCACTAAAGCGCCGCTCGCGTGGGCCGACGGCCCGCCCCCGCAGGCGGGGGAGGGGATCTGTGGGGCAAAGGACTGAAACGCCGCTGTCGCAGTTCGATTAACGAGCGTCGTGGCTACTTCGGGATTGCCGGAGCCGCTGGTTGACTCTTCAGGTCCCGATTCATGGCAAGCAATCGCCGCCTCTTGATCGCGCTCACCGGGTGGGCGGTGGTTTGTCTGTTTTTCGCGGCCTGGCTGGCGTTGGTCTGGGGCGGCGTCAGGGCCACCCAGCGTTTCGACGACACCGGCGAGTTCGTGATTGCGTTCATCGCGGCGGGCGCGGGTGCCTACGCCGCCTTCCGCCACCGGCACCGCAACCGGATCGGGTGGGCTCTGATCGGCGTCTCCGCCTTCTGCTGGGGCCTGGGGGAGGTGGCCTGGTCGTATTACGAATTGCTACTCGGCCGGCAGGTACCGTTTCCCTCGCTCGCTGACGTGGGCTATCTGTTGGCAGTGCCATTCGCGATCGCCGGGGTGCTCTGCTTTCCCTCGGCCCCATCTCGGGTGATCTCCATGGCGCGCACGATTCTCGACGGACTGCTCATCGCCGGCTCGCTGCTCATCGTCAGCTGGGCGACCGTGCTGGGCACCGTCTATCGCAGTGGGTCGGGCGGCGTGCTGGCTCAGCTGATCAGCCTTGCCTATCCGGCCGGCGATGTCGTGATCGCC
>VBJI01000240.1 GCA_005880875.1 Chloroflexota bacterium | reverse complement strand
CTTGGCGTGAACGTCTCCGAGGCTGCCCGCGAGGGTGTAGCCGGAGCGGTCCGCGCGGCGTTGGCGCGATCGGACCGCGAGGCCTATCGCAAGCACCCTGAACATCCAGACAGTTTCTGGCGCGAAGCCGAAGCGTGGGGTGAGCAGTGACCCGAGGCGAGCTCTGGTTGGCCGAGGCAGGGCGCAAGCGGCGCCCGGTCTTGGTGCTCACTCGCACCGAAGTCTTGGACGTGCGGGCGCTTGTCACAGTCGCCGAAGTAACTACATCCATTCGTGGCATAGCCGCCGAGGTCGAGATCGACCACGCGCAGGTCGGACTAGACAGATCGTCGGTGATCAACTGCGACGGTCTGCACACGGTCACCCAGGCGTCGCTGACTAGCCGGATTGGAGCCGTCGGCGATGACGTCATGAACCGGGTGTGCTCGGCCATCCTCTACGCGCACGGCTGCTGACCTCCTGGATTGCCCGGTTTTTTCGTGCGACGCATGCGGGCGCGTCATGCTGACATGCAGCGAGTGGCTGACCTCTCAGGACACCATGAGCGGCGGCCCCACCACCCGGGTATCGAAGCGGGCAGCGATTCACACGCCCTCATCGAGGACGTCGCGCAGTTTGCGTGCGAAGGCTTCGGGTTGGCCCGGGTATCCGAACTCGCCACCCATGAAGCCGCCGTGATGGCTGGGGAACACCGTCGCCTGCTGACCAAGTAGTTCGGCAAGAGCCACCGCCGTGCGTCCGGTGAAGGTCCCCATGGACTCCTCGCCCACAGCGATCACTATGCGTGTCGGCGCCGCGGCCAGGGTCTTGACGTCGGGACGGTAGCTGCTTACTGACGACGACCGATCGGAAAGCAGCGGGTCGTCCCGGGAGCCATCGTCCTCGGTACTCATCCCGAACTGGGCGGGATCCGGGGCAGGACTGGCGAAGTATTCGTCCGAGAACTCACCTCGCCACGAAGTCATCGCGATGAAGGTCGCCATGCCGGCACCAGACCCCCTGGCTTGGTACGCGTCCCGAACGCCAGCGAGGGCGCGCTCGGCAGCCTCCGCGTCCGGCAGCACCGGGATGACGGGCGGCTCGTGTGCCACCAGGGTGGTCACGTCGTTGGGGTACGCCGCCACGAGCGCGAGCGCCGTCACCGCGCCACCACTGCTCGCGAACATGTCGACCGGGCCGACGGCGAGAGCCCCGATCACGGCGTGCACGGGCTGGCCGATCATGAACAGCGGGGGGCGCCCGTCGGCCGTGGGCAGGGGCCCGTGGATGTCGTAGACGATGTCGGCCTCGGTGGTTACGAGTTTGTGTGTCTCCATAGCAGTATCGACTTCTCCTTGGCTGAGAACTCATCGGTTTCGACGCGATGGCGCGGTGCCTTCTTTTTGCAGGCTAGTTCGAGGGTGTAGCGTATAGGGTTACACTTAGCGACATGGCGGAGATCATTCCCCAGCGGGAGTTGCGCAACAACAACGCCGCGATCGTCGACCGGGTCGCGCGGGGGCAGACGTTCGTGGTCACACGCCACGGCACGCCGGTGGCCGAACTGCGGCCGGTCGGTCGGGGTAGGGGGCGCCTGGTGCGCCGTGAGGATCTCGCAGCGATAGCGGCGCGTGCGGGACACGTCGATGCGACAGCATTTCGCGCCGACCTTGACGGGCAGTTGGACTCCGGAATCGATCGATGAGCGCTGGACTTGCGGACACCTCCGTGATCATTGATTGGGATGATCCTGCCGTGGTAAAGGCCCTGCCGGACGAGGTCGGGGTGTCGACGGTGACCATGGCGGAGTTGGCTGCCGGGCCACATCTCGCCAGCGACTCGCGCGAGCGGGCGCGTCGTCAGGCGAGGCTCCAGGAAGCCGAGTCCCTGTTCGAACCCATCGATTTCGATCGGGACGCCGCGCGCAGCTTCGGCGTCATCGTGGCGGCCATGGCCGAGGTTGGACGCTGGCACCACAGCCGATTTGCGGACGCGATGATCGCGGCGGTCGCTCACGCGAGCCAGCTCGATCTCTACACCCGCAATCCCGACGACTTCGCCGGGCTCAAGGGCCTGTTGCGGGTCAACGGGGTCTAACGAAGCCGCAGCAAGCGCGAGTAAGAGGCCGTTTGGAAAGGCGAGTAGCGAGCGAGCCGTTTGGAAAGGCGAGTAGCGAGCCTTCCAGGGCCCCCTCCCAACCCAACTCCTGGAGTCCATGACGTGGATGGGAGACGAGGTCCACGCTTCAGTTACATCGCAACCTTGATTCCGCGATTGACCAGCCACACGTTGGCCGGCCACGAAGTAGCGAATCCGATGATCATGCCGATCTGCATGAGAAGCCAGTAAGCGGCCGTGTTCGGCATCAGGTGGTTGGGTGCCGGGAACAGCACGAACGCCATGACCGCCATCCAGCCGAACAGGCCGATCTCGAAGGCGGTCAGCGCGACTGTGAGAGCCAGGCCGAAGATCGAGAACTCGGAGATCACGTCACCAAGGACGCACCCGGAACCGCAGTGGCTTACTTCCATAGCCATCATGGCCCACCACGGCCTGTCCGCCGGTGCTTGACTCTCGGATCCTGGCGCCATCGTGGTTCGGGCGGCGGTGCGCCCCCATCGCCGGTAGAAGGCAAGCGCGAAGGGGCCGAGGTACAGCGCCGTGATCGGATAAACCGCATTCATCACCCCCAGCGGTTGGCGGCGGCGATTGACGGCAATGTCGTAGGCAATGATTCCTGCGCAGATGAAACAGAGCGAGAGATAGGCCCACGCAACGCTTGTCAGCCAGGTTGGTGCCATGATCCGACGCTCGTATCCAGCTGGCTCGGCCTCGAACTTGTGGTCGGTCGTGTGCCGATTGAGCCCGAGTCTAACCCTGACGACAGGAGCAGGTAGCATCGCAGTCGCTGTGGGACCGGACAGGTCGAGCGGGCACCTCGCACTCGAAGTTTCCGACCTTACGGTTACTTACGGTCCGACAGCCGCTGTGCAAGGCGTGTCGTTCTCGATCAACGAGGGAGAGATCTTCGGCCTCCTCGGTCCTAACGGCGCCGGGAAGACCAGCACGCTCAGCGCGATCGAGGGCCTGGTCAAGCCGGGATCGGGCGCCATCAAGGTGGATGGCATCGATGCACGCGCTCGGCCAGGCGACGCGCGCGCACGCATAGGGGTGCAACTCCAGTCAACCAGTTTTCAGAAAGAACTGACGATTCGGGAGCTGGTGCGCCTCTACTCCGGCCTGTATGGGGCTTCCAGATCGAAGTCCGCAGCCGACGAACACCTGGCGGCGGTCCATCTCGACGAGGAGGCCGGCAAGCGCTTCGGCCAGCTGTCAGGCGGCCAGCAGAAGCGGCTCGCACTGTTGATCGCCACAGTGCACGACCCGCCGCTGGTCCTGCTCGACGAGCCAACCGCCGGTCTCGATCCCCAGTCGCGCCGCCAACTTTGGGAGCGAATCGAGCACATGAGGCGAAGTGGCCGCAGCGTTCTGCTCACCACGCATTCGATGGAGGAAGCCCAGTCGGTCTGCGATCGCGTCGCGATCATCGACCACGGGAAGATCGTGAGTCTCGACACCCCGGCGGCTGAACGGCCCATCACGACGGCCCCTGGTATCGGATTGATACTGACCTCGCTGCTCGACGCGGACTTAAGGGTTCAATTGAGAAACGGACGCGCGCTGGTAGTGAGCCTCTTTCTTCCGATGGTGCTCATGTACACACTGGGCGCCGGCAAGCGAGGAGCGTTATTTCCCGCCAGTACTCGCCTCGCGATCGCTGTCGGCGTGGGCATCACGTCGGTGGCAATTCTCGGCTACACGGCGACCGTCGCCCGGGACCGGGAGACAGGTGTGTTCCAGCGTCTTAGGGTCACGCCTGCACCGACATGGGCGATCATGAGCAGCCGGCTGGCGGTGCAGCTTCTGTCGATTCTTGTGATGACCGTCGTGGTGTTCATCGTCGGCGGAGTGCTTCTCAACCTGACGCTCCAGCCCGGCGCATACGCGCTGACCATGGTGGTGGCTGTACTCGGTGGCGCGGAGTTCCTCAGCATCGGCCAAGCGATCGTGGGGCTCCTCAAGTCCGCCGACACCGTGAACGCGATCGGACGGCTTCTCTACATCCCACTATTTGCGCTCGGCATAGTGGCCAACGTATCGATCTTTGGCAGCACGGTCGAAACGATCGCGAGGTGGTCACCCGGCGGAGCGCTGATCAGCATGCTCGCCGGTGCAATGGCCCCAGCGGCGTGGAACTCCGACAACTGGTGGTCGGTGCTGGTGAGTCTCGCTTACTCGCTCGTGTTCGTTGCAGTGGGCATCCGCTGGTTCCAATGGGAGACGCGCTGAGCGATGAACGCCCCACAGAGCGGGATCTTTGCACTTGGGAACCCGTCCCATGCATACCTCGAGTTCAACCTTCAGCCGGGTGGAGACTCCCATGCGCTGGTGACCGCGATGGCCGACTTGCGCGAGCCTCGGACAACGATCGGCGGCGTCAACCTCGTATCCGGATTCCGGCCCGAGCTGTGGCGCAACCTCGTACCGGACGGTCTGCCGGGCGATCTCGTGGGCTTCAATGAGGACCTGGTCGGCGCCGACGACTACGTGATGCCCGCTGCGCAACATGACGCGGTGCTCTGGCTGTCCGGCAGCTCCTATGACGTCATCTTTGACGAGGCGCGCCAAGCAATCAACGCGCTCGCACAAATCGCCACTGTCGCCGATGAGACGTCGAGCTGGCCGTATCGGCGATATCGCGACCTGACGGGCTTCGAGGATGGAACCAAGAATCCCAGCCTCCTCGCGGCGCCCGCCGTGGTGCTGATTCCGGAAGGTACGGCCGGCGCCGGTGGCACAATCCTCCTCCTCCAGCAATGGGTTCACGATGCGGCCGCGTGGGAGTCGCTGCCACAGTCGGCGCAGGAAGGAGTCATAGGGCGGACCAAGCCAGACAGCATCGAGCTGGATCCCCAGCCGCCTGACTCACATGTTTCACGCACCGATCAGGAGAAGTTCGGGAACATCTTTCGCCGGAACATGCCGTACGGGACTGTCACCGCACACGGCACGATGTTCGTGGGCTTCAGCGCAAGTCAGCGCCCGTTGAGGACAATGCTCGAGAGCATGGCCGGCGTCGCTGACGGCGTGCGTGACGCGCTAACCCGATACACGAAGCCGGTCACCGGCGCCTACTACTTCATTCCTTCGACCGACGCCATCCTTCGCTTTGCGACGATCGCCGCGTCCGTTTAGCCCGGTCTCCCGTCAGTTAACAGACCGCACCACGGCGGGCGAGACAAGTCTCGCCCCTACGTAGGGTCGCACCGGCTTCACGGCCCCCTCCCAACCCTCCCCCTAGGAGGGGGAGGCGAGTAAGGAGCTAGAGCCCTCCCCCTAGGAGGGGGAGGCGAGTACGGAGCTAGAGCCCTCCCGGAGCTAGAGCCTAGGGCAGATCGTCGACCGCGATCAGATGCGAAACCTCGGACGGGGGATCAGAGAGAACGTCGGCTTGCTCTTCATATTCGTGGTCGGTGCCCGTGATTCGGTAGCGGTGCTGGCGGAGGTGCTCGTCCCAGGACGGCACCACGTAGAGCTCGACGAATCGCTGGGCAACCTCGCCGTCCCTGAATAGACCCCACTGGGTCGCGCCGGTGCGGAGCCGCGACT
>VBJI01000106.1 GCA_005880875.1 Chloroflexota bacterium | reverse complement strand
GCTTATCGGTAGCGACGGGATCATTCAGTATCAGAGCGCCTCGGTGGAGCGCATCCTCGGCTTCCGCGAGGGTCAAATGGTCGGGACGCCGTTTAGCGATCTCGTTCATTCGGACGATCGCACCCAGGTCCTTCGCAAAATTGACGAGGCGATCAACATCATGGGTCCTCCGCTCGCGGTCGAGTGCCGGCTTCGCCGCGAGGACGGCTCCTATTGCCCGGTTGAGGTCACGATGACCAATCTGCTCGAGCTGCCGGCGGTCCGAGGGCTGGTACTTAACACCCGGGATGTCAGTGAGCGAAAGAGCCTGGAAGAGAAGCTGACCCATCAGGCCTTCCACGATTCCCTGACCAACCTCCCCAACCGAGCGGCCTTTCGCATCTACCTGGACCATGCCCTGAATAACGACACGGAGCGCCGGATCGCCGTGCTCTTTCTCGATCTCGATGACTTCAAGGCGGTCAACGACACCCTTGGTCACGATGTCGGCGATCAGCTCCTGGCCGCGGTCGGCGCCCGCATCGCCTCGACGCTCCGACCAGGCGACACGGTGGCGCGTCTGGGGGGCGACGAGTTCGCCGTGCTCTTAAAGAACATGGAGGACGAACAGATCGCCTTACGGGTCGCCGACCGGATCACCCGCCAGCTCCTCCCTCCGTTTTCGATCGGGGGCAAGGAAGTCTCGATGCACGCCAGCATCGGGATCGCCGGGCTCGTCTCGGGCCAGGAGGCGGCCGATGACCTGGTCCGCAACGCCGACGTCGCCATGTATGTCGCGAAGTCGAAAGGCAAGGCGCGCTATGTCGAATACGAGGCCTCGCTGGCAAGCGCGGCGCTGGACCGGATGGAGCTCGAGCACGACCTGCACGCCGCGCTGGACGAGAAACAGTTCGTGGTCCACTACCAGCCGGTTGTGATGCTCGAGAGCGGCGCCGTCCACAGCATCGAGGCGCTCGTGCGCTGGAATCATCCGCGGCGCGGCCTGCTGTATCCGGCCGACTTCATCGGCGTCGCCGAGCAGAGCGGCATGATCGTCGAGCTGGGACGTTGGGTCCTGCAGCAGGCGGCTCGCGACGGGCGGCGGTGGCAGGTTCGCTACCCCTCAACCCCAGCGATGCAGATCAGCGTCAACCTTTCCGGTCGTCAGCTGCAGCACGGGGACCTCATTAGCGAGGTGATGGACTCCCTCGATGCGGCCGGCCTCGATCCGCAATCGCTGATCCTCGAACTGACCGAGAGCGTGCTGATGGTCGACACCGAACCGGTGGCGCGGACGTTGCAGGAGCTGCGCGGCCAGGGGATCCGCCTGGCGCTCGACGATTTTGGTACCGGTTACTCATCGCTGGGCCACCTTCGAGACTTCCCGGTCGACATCCTGAAGATGGATCGGTCGTTCGTCGCCGGGATCGGCAGCGGACTGGCCGACGGTGCCATCCTGCGGGCGATCATCGGCCTCGCCAACAGCCTGGGATTGATGACGATCGGCGAGGGGATCGAGCGACCGGAACAGCTGGCTGCCCTCAATGCCATGGGCTGTCATGCCGGCCAGGGTTTCTATCTGTCGAAGCCCCTGGATCACGCCGCGATGGATGAGCTGCTCGCCTCCTGCATCCAGTCGGGAACGGGCCGGCAGTTGCCGCCCGCCTGGCGGCAGACCGCCTAGTCAAACGCGTGCTTGATACGGTCGATGACGGCCTGACATTCCTCATCGGAGAACTCCGGCGGGAAGGCCA
This sequence comes from Chloroflexota bacterium, assembly GCA_005880875.1. Lineage (GTDB taxonomy): Bacteria > Chloroflexota > Dormibacteria > CF-121 > CF-121 > CF-13. Next base: position 5,339 of record VBJI01000106.1, on the reverse strand, counting down.
GGTCGACCTCGATCGGTCGCCCCTTTAACTGCGCGAGCTCGAACTGCTTGTGCTTGCGGCGCACCCAGCCACGCTCGCTGGCCCCCTCGTTTACGCCGGCAGCCAGGAGCCGATCGACTTCGGCCCGAACCTTGTCGACCGTCACGCCCCTGGAGGCCAGGACCGAGGCGCCCAGGCCCTCGCCTTCGAGGAGGATCGCCAGCAGGATGTGGTCCGTGCCGACGTGCGGGCTGGCCTGGCGCCGGGCCTCCTCGAATGCCATCTCGATGACGGTCTTGACCCGAGCGGTCGGAATGATGTCTTTGACGACGCGGGCTTCGTTCTCGCGCAGGCCTTCCTGGATGGCCTTCCGCAGGTCGTCAACGGTCTGGCCGAGACTCAGGAGCGCGCGGCTGCCGAGGCCTTCCTGGCGGATCAGCCCGATCACGAGATGCTCGGTGCCGATATACGACAGATGAGACCGCTCGGCCTCTTCCTGTGCCAGCGTTAACACTCCCTTGGCCTCGTTGGTGAACCGTTCGAAGGGATACATCGCCCTGCCGCCATTCAACCACTAAGATTGCAAGCTCATGCGCGCCCGGGGGGCCGCTGCGCTGGCGGCGCTGCTCGCGCTTGCCGGTTGCGACAGTGGCCAGACAAACGAGCCGAGCCTGCCGCCACCGCACCTCATCAGCGGCCCGATCGACCTGCCGGCCGGCTGCACCACCAGGACGCCGTCGCCGGATCATCCCGGTGAGCCGTCGCTCGCCGCCGACCCCACCGACCCGCGGGAGTTGGTTGCGGTCTGGCAGGAGAATCGCTCACCGGGCGACGTCGGCGACGTCGTCGCGGTCAGCCACAACGGCGGAGCCAGCTGGAGTCGAGCGGCGCTGCCCTCGGTGATGCCCTGCACCGGTGGTCCATACGCGCACGCCGCCGATCCCTGGGTATCGATCGGCCGGGACGGCGTGATCTACGTATCCGCTCTGGTCGCCCGACCGCCAACCTCTGCTGGTACGACGCGGGACGTCGTGGTCAGCATCTCGCGTGATCATGGTTCGACCTGGGAAGGCCCCGCCGTTGTCGAAAGCGCTACCACGCCGCCGAGCTTCCCCGACAAGGAGGCGATCCTGGCCGACCCGCACCGTCCCGGGCTGGCCTACCTGGTCTGGGCGGAGTACGGCGCGACCGAAAACACGGTGTCCTCCGTGAATCAGGTGTTCTTCACGCGGACTACGGACGCTGGCCGAAGCTGGTCGAAGCCGGCCCCGATCTACAGCGGCCGCGATGAGGCGCAGCAGAATCAGCTGCTAATGACGGCAGGCGGCGTGTTGCTCGATGTCTTCGTCGAAGGTTCGTCGCTGCCCGGCACACCACACCCGCCGCCGTTGCCGGTGAAGATCCGGGTGTTACGGTCCACCGACCAGGGTCAGACCTGGTCCGCGCCGATCGACGCGGCGAACTTCACCTTTACGAATGCGGTGGATCCCGGGACCGGCGCGCAGCTGCGCTTCTTCGGACAGGACATTGCGGCGACCGTCGCCGGCAACGCGGTGTACGTCGCCTGGTTCGAGAACCACGCCGACTTTTCGACGATCCTGGTCGCCCGGTCAGAAGATGCGGGCCGGCGCTGGCGCGCGCCGCAGGTGGTGGTGCGCGAGAAGCCGGAGGCGTTCTTGCCAACGCTGGCGGTGGCCGGCGATGCGACGGTTGGCATGTTGTGGTTCGACTTTCGCCACTTTGTGTCCGGCAGTTCCGCGCTTACGACTGACGTCTGGTTTAGCAGCTCACGCGATCGGGGAGCCCACTGGACCGAACGTCACGCCGCGGGCCCGTTCGACCTCCGTTCGGCATCCAAAGGAAGCACCGGGCCGTTCATCGGGGACTATATGGGGCTCGTCGGTTTGCCGGATGGCTTCGCGGCCGCGTTCGTGCAGGCCAGGCCGCAGAGCCGCCACGGCCCCACGGATGTGTTCTTCTCGCGGATCGCCGACTCGACACTACGCTGAGCGTATAGTCGACCGAGGCAACTGAAGGCCCTGATCTGGAGGAGGAAGCGATGGCTGGGACAGAGACGAAAGCGACGAGTGAACAGAAGCGCGCCCGAATCCGCAAGAGCTACGACTTGAGCGCCCGCGGGGACTACGACGGCTCAGTTCAAGAGGGCTGGGCTGACAATGGCGTCTTTCACAGCCAGATGCGGGATCGCGAATTTCGAGGCCGGGCGGCGATCGTCGATGAGGTCAAGAAGCAGAACCAGGAAGTCAAGACCGCCTGGCACCTGCACGACGTGCTGGTGAGCGACGATCACGGCGTTGCGCTACTCGAGGCGGAGCAGGGGGGTCGACGCCGACGCATTGTCCACGTCCTGCACCTCGACGATACAGGCAGGATCCAGGAGGCCTGGGCGATCTTCAACCCGACCGACTAGCCCTGGTGGTCGCTGCCAGCCGGCGAGTTTGTTAAGCCGGCCGGCGACCGAAGAAATTCGTGCCAATCAGGGTCATGACGAGCTGGTCATTCTGGTTGCGGACCGTGCCACGCCAGCGGACGATGCCCATCGTCGGTCTGGTGTTGGAGACGCGCGTCTCAAGGATTTCCATCGAGCCGCGCAGGGTGTCGCCCGAGCGTACCGGAAGCGGCCAGCGCAGCTCCTCCACCCCTGGCGAACCGAGGCTGCTGGTCTTGGCAACGAGGTTCTCGACAAGCAGCCTCATGAAGAGCGCGACCGTGTGCCAGCCACTGGCGATCAACCCACCATAGATCGTGAAGCTGGCCGCCCGAGGGTCCGTGTGCATCGGCTGCGGGTCGTACTGCCGCGCGAAGGCAATGATGTCCGCCTCGCTAACGCCGACCGAGCCAACATCGATGACGTCGCCGACGTGGAAGTCCTCGTAGTAGCGGCTCGGGGTGGCAGGGTCGGTACGTGCCTGCTCGCTCTCGATCCGCATCCGGTCAGTCTAGAGACTTAGCTTCCGGTGGAAGACCGCAGGCTCGGTAAGACATCGCTGACGGTGCCCGTGATCGGCATGGGGACGTGGCAAACCTTCGATACCGGCGCGGACCGTTTGCCGATTGTTGACGAGGCGCTGCGCGCCGGCATCAGGCTATTCGATTCCTCGCCGATGTACGGCCGGGCTGAGGATGCCGTGGCAAGCGCTCTGGCCGGACGCCGGTCGGAGGCGATCATCACCACCAAGATCTGGACCGGCAGCGCATCGGAGGGCCGGGCCCAGGCAGAGCATGCGTTGCGCCTCTTCGGTCGAGTCGAGATCTACCAGGTGCACAACCTGGTTGGCTGGCGCACGCAGCTCCAGATGCTCGAGCAGCTCAAAGGGGAGGGGAAGGTGGTTGCTGTGGGCGCGACCCACTACCTGCCGAGCGCCTTCGACGAGCTTTGTGATGTCATGCGGACGGGCCGTCTGGACATGATCCAGCTGCCATACAATCCGCGACTGCGCGATGCCGAACACCGTGTCCTTCCCCTGGCGGCGGAGCTCGGTCTCGGCGTACTCGTTCATAGCCCCCTGCGATTCGGCGTTCTCGATCAACGAGTTGATCGCCGGCTGCTCACCGAGCTCGGCGTGCAGACCGTGGCGCAGGCGGTCTTGAAATGGATTGCCAGCGACGAGCGGGTCAGCTGCGTCCTCACCGCGAGCAGGACACCCGGGCGCCCGACGGGAAATGGGGCCGCTGGTGATCCGCCCTGGTTCAATCGAGATCAGCGCAAGCGGCTGGACCACCAATTGCAGTGAAATAGATGGATCATGCAATCGGTGCGCACGCCCGTGTGGATCGATGGAATTCGGCGCCACCTGGAGGATCTGAGAGAAGATGCCTACGAGGGCGCATCCGGCCCCGATCGTGATCGGCGTTACGAGGCGGCCTTCGAGTTCCTCACACCGATCGCGGTCGAGGTTCTGCAGCAGCTCAACGCCTCTCTCTTGCGTGGCACCGGCGAGGTGTCGGTGTGGCCGCCGGGACCGGACGGCCACGGAGGCTCGGTCGGGTCATGGGTCATGACCTGGCCGGAGCTCTCGCAGTCGACCAATCGAATCAACGGGAGCGTTCTTCAGCCGATCACGATCAGCGCTGTGTTCCCGTCAGGGTTTACGCACCCGCACCTCGTCGCCGGCGGACCGGTCAATCCTCGAGCCGCTTCGCTGATCGCGTGGCCCATGCAGGTCACGTCGCATCAGGACGCGGAGCACCACCTTCCCCTCCTTTGGGCCATCGCCACCACGGAGCTACACGACCGGATCTATCAGTCGAGCTGGCGAATTATCCCTGAGCCTGCGGGCAAGTAATGTTCCCTCTCCCGCCTGCGGGCAAGTAAATGTTCCCTCCCCCGCCTGCGGGGGAGGGCAGGGTGGGGGCCTTCGCCTACAGTAGTCGCGATGTACTCGGCCTCCCGCTCCGACATCGACCGTGCACGCGGACTTCGCTCGACGATGACGGACGCTGAAGAACGTCTGTGGATGCGACTGCGTGGCGATCAGATCGCGGGACATCGTTTTCGACGCCAAGTGCCGATCGGTCCGTACGTCGTTGACTTTGCGTGCCGTAAGGCACGCTTAGCCATCGAGGTGGACGGAAGTCAGCATGCGGCGGCGTCACTGGAGGATGATCGGCGCACAGCGTGGCTGGGATCCCGTGGATACCGGGTTCTCAGGTTCTGGGACAACCAAGTCCTGATGGAAACGGATGAAGTACTGGAAAGCATTCGTGTCGCCCTTGGCGCGGGCCCCCACCCTGCCCTCCCCCGCAAGCGGGGGAGGGAAATGAATGCGAGCTAGCCCCCGAGATAGGCCTTCTGGACGTCCGGGTTGCGGCGCAGGGCGGCGCCGGTCCCGCTAAGCAGAATCCGGCCGGACTCCACGACGTAGGCACGGTCCGCGATCTCCAGCGCACGCAGGGCATTCTGCTCGACCAGCAGGATCGTCACGCCGTCGCGATGGATGCGCTGGATAATGTCGAAGACCGTGTCGACCATCTGCGGAGCGAGCCCCAGCGAGGGCTCGTCGAGCAGCAGCAATCGTGGGTGAGCCAACAAACCTCGGGCGATGGCTAGGATCTGTTGCTCACCGCCCGAGAGCTGGCCGGCCGGGAGGTGCTGACGATCGCGCAGGATCGGGAACTGCTGCATGAGATCGTCGATCTCTCGGTTGACCGCGCTTCGGTCACGCCGGACGAAGGCGCCGAGGTCCAGGTTCTCCCGAACGGTCAGCCTGGCGAGGATCTCGCGTCCTTCCGGCACCTGGACCAGGCCGTGGCGCACGATTTTCTCCGGCGCGGCGGTCGTCAGGTCGAAGCCCTCGAAGCGTGCCTGCCCGGCCTGCGGCCGCACCACGCCAGACAGG
>VBJI01000237.1 GCA_005880875.1 Chloroflexota bacterium | reverse complement strand
GGGGGAGCAGTTCGAGAACCGACCGCAAGGGGGTGAGGCCCTGTAGCAAACCTCACACCGACGGTACCGCCCGGCGGCTGACAGCGCTTTACGAATCTAAGGAGGGTTAAAACAATCATGCCTGCAAACGGTCGACGATCCGCGCCCTGGTTGGCACTGTCGGTACTCGCGCTGGGGCTCTTCATGACCCTGCTCGATCTAACCATCGTCAACGTCGCGATTCCGAGCATCGTTGACGATCTCCGCTCGTCGCTCGACCAAATCCTCTGGGTGCTCAACGGCTACAGCCTGGTCTATGCCGTGCTGCTCATCACCTCGGGACGGTTGGGCGACATCTTCGGGCCGCGCAACATGTTCGCGGCCGGGATCGTGGTCTTCACCATCGCCTCGGCGTTCAGTGGGCTGGCGCAGGATCCGATCCAGTTGATCCTCGCCCGCGGAGCCCAGGGGTTCGGTGCTGCGATGCTGGCGCCCCAGGGCCTGCCGATCATGACCACCATCTTCCCGCCGGAGCGGCGGGCGGGCGTGTTCGCCATCTATGGTTCGCTCGCCGGGCTCGCGGTGCTGCTCGGGCCGGTTGTCGGGGGCTTCATCGTCACCAACTTTGGCTGGCGCTGGATCTTCTACATCAATCTTCCCATCGGCCTGCTGACGTTCGTCCTCGCCCTCGCCTTCGTGCCGGATCTTCGGCCGGGCCGTCGCCATCGGCTCGATTTCACCGGTGTGGCCCTGGCCAGCGCCGGGTTGCTGGGCATCGTCTTCGGGCTGATCGAGGGTCAGCGCTATTCCTGGGGAACCGTGTGGTCATGGATCACGATTCCCGAGATCATCGGAGCCGGCGTGCTGACGCTGGCGGTGTTTCTCGTCGTGCAATGGCGGCGCCAGGATCAGGAACCACTGCTCCCGTTCGCCGTCTTCAAGGATCGCAACTACACGCTCATGACGCTCGTGATGCTGGTCATGGGCTTCGCCATTGTCGGGGTGTTCCTGCCGATGACGATCTACTACCAGTCGGTGCTGGGGCTGAGCGCCTTCGAAGCCGGTCTCGCGATTGCGCCGCAGCCGCTGGCGATGATGCTGATGTCGGGCGGGGCCGCGGCGCTGGCGGCGCGCTACGCGAAATACCTCCTGATCGCCGGCCTCACCCTGTTCGCCGTCGGGATCGGGTACATCGCCTGGACGGCGCAGGTAGGCTCGAATCGCTGGAGCTTCGTGCCCGGCCTGGTGATCGCGGGCGTCGGCATGGCCGGGATCTGGACGCCGGTGTACAGCCTGGCGACCCGTGACCTCCAGCCTCGGCTGGCTGGCGTCGCGTCAGGGGTCATCTCCACCGTGCAGGAGCTGGGAGCGGTCATTGGCAGCGCCGCCATCGGCGCCGTGCTGCAGAACCAGCTGGCGACCGACCTGCACAGCCGCGCCGTAAGTTATTCGACACAGCTGCCGCCGCAGGCGCAGGGGCCGTTCGTGGATGGCTTCAGCAAGGCAGCGAACGCAGGCCTGCAGGTCGGACGCGGTCAGACCGGCACCAACCTGGCCCTACCGGCGGGCGTTCCCGCCCAGATCGTCCATCAGATCCAGCTGGTGGCGCACGCGGTATTCACCCAGGCGTTCGTCGATGCGATGCGGCCGACCATGGTGCTTGCCATCGTCGTGATCCTGGTGGCGGCAATCGGCACGCTCGGTGTTCGCAATCGCCCGAGTCGGGCTCGGGTTCACGCCGGGGCGCAGGCGCACCAGGAACCAGCTTCGGTTGCGTAGATCGAGGCGTCGATGGCGTCGATGTACCGCGGCGAGTTCTATGGACCCAAGCCGCGGGTCACCGAAGCGGAGGGCGCGATCAGCATCGACTACCCACGCTTCAATCCGTTGATCTGGGGACGGACGGCTGCCAACCTCACGGTCAGTCCTTCCGTCGCCTGGTTCATCGACATCCGCGATGGCGTCTCTCGCTGGGATGCCGACCTCCGCAAGCTGGCCATCGCCCGCATCGAGGTGCGCGGCGGTGTCAACCGCGTCGACCTGCAGTTGCCCCGACCCTCCGGAACGATTCTGGTCCGGGTCTCCGGGGGTGCCAGCCATCTGCGGCTCCGCCGGCCCACCGGTGTCCCGGCGCGGATTCACATTGGAAGCGGCGCCAGCAAGCTTGCCCTCGACGACCAGGGATTCGGGGCCGTCGGCGGCCCGGTCCGGCTCGAATCGCCGGGCTACTCAGCGGCAACCGATCGCTACGACATCGAGATCGGTGGCGGAGCCAGCCGGGTCACGATCGCCAACGACTGATTCGGACCCAAGTCGAACCCGACGTCGCCTTGGCGTAGCGTGCGAGAATAGGCGCAGAGCTCGCTGCCATCAGGAGGGGTCACGTATGGCACGCATGCACTCGCTGACCCGCCGCTCGGTGTTGGCGTTGTTGTGCACAGCGGGCGTGTTCCTCTGGCTACCCACAACGGCGTTGGCCGCCGATCTCCGCCAGGGCGCCAACGTTACGGTCGGCGCCGGCCAGACCGTCTCCGATGACATCTACGCGGCCGGCGGCACGATCACCGTCGCCGGCACGATCAACGGCAGTCTGATCGCGGCCGGCGCGACCATCACCGTATCGGGAAATGTCAGCCGCGACCTGATCATTGCCGGCGGCACGATCAACGTGACCGGCAAGGTGGGCGGCAGCATCCGAGCCGCGGGTGGCAACCTGACGCTCAACGGCCCGGTCGAGCAGGATGTCGTGATCACCGGCGGGATGATCGCCATCGGATCGGGTGCGACCATCGGACGCGATCTCGTGCTCGCCGGCGGCACCACCACGGTAGCGGCGCCGGTGACTCGGCGTGTGATGATGGCCTCGGGCAGCCTGACCTTGATGAATCGCGTCGGTGGCGATGTACGGGGCAATGTCGACCATCTGAAGCTCGACGGTGCGCAGATCGGCGGCAACCTCGACTACACCAGCAACAACCAGGTTGAGATCGTCAATGGGGCCCGCATTGCCGGGACCACCACTCGGCACACGCCGCCCGACCGTGGTGCGAGCGGCCCGACGAACAGCTTCATCGGATGGCTGCGCGCTCTGATCGGCATCGTCGCCCTCGGGCTGCTGTTGATCCTGCTGCTGCCGCGGTTCAGTAGCCGGAGCATTGACGTCTTGCGGGCGGAACCCTGGTTGAGCCTGGGGGTGGGCGCCGCGATCCTGGTGATCACCCCGATCGTCGCCGTCATCGTGTTCATCGTCGGCTTGCTGATCGGTGGCTGGTGGTTGGGGCTGTTGCTGATCCCTCTGTGGATCCTGGCCCTGGCCGTGGGCTACGTCGTCTCCGGGTTTCTGCTTGGCCGGCTGGTCTTCGCGCAGCTTGGCTGGGGTCGGTATCACGACGCCCTGGCGCTGATCGGCGGGCTGTTCATCCTGGCGGTAATCACGGTGATCCCGATTCTCGGTTGGCTGGTCGGCCTGGCCGCGCTGGTCTTCGGTACCGGGGCGCTGGCGCTGGCGGTCAGCCGGCGGGCGCGGATGCGGCCGGCGGTTTAAGCTGGCGGCCGGGGCAGGATCCCGAGCAGCTCGAATCCGTAGTCGAGAACTTTCGGCATTTCCTCGTACGCCGTCCCGGCGGGCGCGCCGAGCAACACCGCCAGCAGCCGGTGGCCGCCCCGGCTGGAGGTGGAGATCAGACAACCGAGCGCGGCATCGGTCCAACCGGTCTTGAGTCCATAGGTGCCCGGGTAGGTGTGCAGCAGCTTGTCGAGATTGACGAGCGCGAACGCCTTGTGGGTCGGCGTCGCCGGGATCGCGATCGCCGAGGTGGCCGCGATCGCGACCAATCCAGGAT
>VBJI01000105.1:17254-17477 GCA_005880875.1 Chloroflexota bacterium | reverse complement strand
AATCTGGCCAGCTGCTGCGGCGAGTTGACGTTGATCGGCCCATTTGCGACATCGGCGATTTCCTGGTCGAGGCGCTGCAGCTGGTCATATAACTCACGAGAGACCTGCTGCAGATAAGGCAAATCGATCGAGACCCCGGCGAGCTCCATCTCGGCCAGCACGGGAACCAACGGCATCTCCAGATCGCGGAACAGCTCGGCGTTACCTAAACGATCCAGTTCTG
>VBJI01000105.1:0-17133 GCA_005880875.1 Chloroflexota bacterium | reverse complement strand
GCACCACCAAGCTCGATACCGTGCGCCCGCAATGCCAGGTAATCGGCCTTCTGATTGAAGCCGACTTTCGATGGCTTCGCATTCTGCAGGCTGGGGCCGAAGCGGCGCAAGACATCACGCAGCTCGAGGCAACGCTCTTCTTCATGAGCCAGCGGGACATAGAAAATTTCACGCTCGTTGAGGCCGACGACAAGGGCCGCGATGCGGCCGTGACGCGGTACATCATCGAGCGTCACCACCTGGAAGCCGGCGCGCTCGGCAGCGGCAAATGCCGCGATGAGACGATCCAGATCATCCGACTCGCGAATCACGGTGACGGACTCGGTCGCAGTCGACTCGAGCGCCAGTGTCGGCTGCCTCGCTTCGGCCGGCTGACCATCGAGCGGCAGCCGGCCCTGGTCCCTCCCGGGCGGGGCAAAGATCGGCGGCGCCGACATCGCACTCCCGTCGGTCCACGTTTGCGGCACGCGGGCCGCGAGGCTGCGAAAGCCCAGGTCGGACAGAATCGTGCGCGCTGCGTCCGGGCGATAGTCCTTAGCCGAACCATGGCTGAGGTCCAACGTCACGCCGGCGACGTCGAGAACGATGGTCGCCATTCTCTTGCTGAGCAGGGCCTGCTCCCAGTGCTCGTCCAGGAGCTTCTTGATCTTGGGCGGCGTCACCCGTTCGCGGTTTTCGACCAGGCTCTCGACGGAACCGAACTCCTGGATCAACTTAATGGCCGTCTTTTCACCGATGCCGCGGATCCCAGGAATATTGTCCGACACGTCGCCCACCAGGCCCTTGAGATCGACGGTCTGAATCGGTTCGAGGCCGTAGCGCTCCCGAACACGATCCGGCGTGTAGAGGACGGTCTCTGAGACGCCTCGCTTGCTGGTCAGGACGAAGACGTCGTCATTGACAAGTTGTAGGGCGTCGAGGTCGCCGGTGACGATCGTGCTGTGCAGGCCTTGCTCGCGGGCCTGACTTGCCAGCGTGCCGATGACGTCGTCGGCCTCCACGCCCTGGACTTCATAGATAGGAATCCCGAAAGCGCGCACGATGTCCCGTGTCAATGGAAACTGCGGGCTGAGCTCGGGTGGCGTCGGCCGCCGAGTGGCCTTGTATTGTGCCAGCTCTTCGTGACGGAAGGTCCGGCCTCCCAGGTCGAATGAGGCCAGGACGTAGTCCGGATGCTCCTGCAGGGCGAGCAAGAGCATCGACGTAAAGCCGTAGGCGGCGTTCACGATGTTGCCCTCGCGGTCGGTCAAGGATGGTAACGCGAAGAAGGCTCGGTAGACCAACGAGTGGCCGTCGATGAGAACCAGCCGTTGCTTCGTCTGGGGCTCGGGCACTATCAAAGTTTAGTCATGCGCGACTCCTGCAAACGTTAAGATAGGCTCGAATTCAGGATGGCTAAATTCGTCGAAATGCAGGTCGACTCCATCCGGGTGCACATGCCCAGCGGGCAGCACGTCGTGATTCTGAAAGAGAAAGAGACCGAACGCTATTTGCCCATCTGGATCGGCATCTACGAAGCCAACGCGATCGCGCTGAAGATCACGGGCATCACCCCGGAGCGGCCGATCACGCACGACCTCCTGGCGAATATTTTGCAGAGCGCCGAGATGCGCCTCAAGAAGATCCAGGTGACGTCGCTCACGAACGAGGTCTTCTTTGCGCGATTGTTTCTCGCCGTCAACGGGAAGGAGGTCGAGATCGACTCGCGGCCGAGCGATGCGATCGCGCTCGCCGTACGGATGACGTGTCCGATCCTCGTCTCACAGGACGTTCTCGACAAGGCTGGCGTGTTCCCCGAGAAAGAAGAAGAAGAAGAGGACAAACTCTCGATCTTCAAAGAGCTGATCAACAGCATGGACCTGCCCGACCTCGAAGGCCCCCCGCCGGAGAAGAGCTAGCCCGCGATCCGGACCGGGACGCTCACTTGGAGCACCCGTCCCGACCCATCAGGAATCAACCAGGTCGCTTGGAGCCGATAATCGCCGGCGAGCGGCGGCGACAGGGGGAAGCTGGCGAGGTCATACCAGCCGCCAAAGATCGGCGTACCGTTGAAGCTCTCGACGCCGACCGGACGGAGCGCGACGCCCTGCCCGTTGCGGACCAGGGTCAGGGTGAGCCCCTGGTCAGCGCTCTGAAGGGACGTCGACGGCGAGCCGATCAACTGGACGGTCACGCGCATCCTGCCATTCGCCGGGTAGGACGTCTTGTCCGTATCCAGGACCAGCCGTCGCGCGCTGTTGCTTGAATCCACCACGGTCGCGGCATTCGTGGCCGCCCCGGCGGATTGCGCGTCGAACTGTTGCGTGAACGGGCTCGGCGCCGAGAGCGGCGGCACGGCGCCTTTCTCGCTCCGGGTGGCGGGAGCGTTTGCCAGGCCGCCACTGTTCGTGCTGAACGAACCCGATGTCGCGGTGGGACCCGCCGGGAGGTGCAGATTCTGGATGCCCACGGCGATCAGCAGCAGCGCCACCGCTGCACTTCCGATCCAACCTGCCGGCGCCCATCGCCATCCCCGGCGGCGCTGCTCCGGGATGGTGAACCTTCGGGGCGGCGTCTCCATCGGCAAGGCACGGATGGCATGGGCCGTTTCGCGCAGGCCGTCGAGGCGAGCCCGGCACTCGTCACAGCCGGCGACATGGTCGGCGACGCGAGCCTCGGCCGCCGAGTCGAGCTCATGGTCGAGATAGGCAGAGAGCTCCTCCAGCGTCGGCTCGGCCGGGGTCCGCGGCTCACTCGGCATGGGCATCCTCCGTGGTGGGAAAAAAATCCGGATGCCGCTGCAGCTGCTCCTGGACCTGCGCGCGCGCGCGGGCGATCCGCGATTTGACGGTGCCGAGCGGCACACGAAGTACGGCAGCGATCTCCTCGTACGCCATGCCGTTCACGTCGCGCAGCACGATGGCGATGCGCATGTCGTGATCCAGCGCTTGAATGCAATCGCGCACCAGGCGCGTCCGCTCGTTCGCTTCGGCGCGCTCCTGCGGATCCGGGGTCGCGATCCCGAGTCCGACGACGTTGCTGGTGATTTCTTCGTCGGGCATGACGCCGTACCGCCGGCCGCGCCGGAAGTGGTCATAACAGAGGTTGGCGGCGATCTGGAACAGCCAGGACTTGAAGGGCGCCTCGCGCAGTGTGCGGATCTTCTCCCAGGCGCGAAGAAACGCCTCCTGCGCGATGTCGGCGGCATCGTCCGGTTTGCCGACCATCCGCAGCGCCATGTTGTAGAGCGGCACCTGATATTGCACGATCAATTGGGTAAACGCCTCCCGATCGCCCCGGCGGGCCCGGCCCACCAGGTCGCGATCGTCGTTCAGGCTGTTAGACGGAAACATCCCTAATAAGTTCCCAACGAGCGTACTTGGATATACTCGCCGGGCACACACGCCGGAGTGTCGGAATGGTAGACGAGGGCGCCTCAAAAGCGCCTGGGCGTAAGTCCGTGTGGGTTCGAGTCCCTCCTCCGGCAGTTTCGCCCGGGGTCGGCCCCCGGCGGCCACTCTCCGTGATGTTCTGACGGGCTGAGGGGAGAACGGAACTTTTCACGCCGCCGGCCGTCTTACAGAGCGAGATGCGTCGCCAGCGTGTCCGCCTGCCCGCGCGAATGGCCCTGGCCGCCATCCTGGCATCGTGCGCGCTCCCACTCGCTGCCGTGGGCGCCCAGGCCAAAGGGGCCGTGACGCTCACGGTTCATGCCGGCTACCAGGACGTGGTCAAGCCCAGCGAGTGGATGCCGGTCGTGATCGATGCCCGCAACAGCGGCGCCCCGATCGACGGCACGATCGAGGTGCAGGAGTCCCTGAGCGCCCAACCGGGGGTCAGCGGAACCACGATCTACCAGGAGCCGATCAGCCTGGCCGCCGGCGCCAGCAAGCGAGTTCGAATTTACGTTGTCCTGGACACCACGGGCGCGACCCTCGGCGCCCGCCTCGTCCAGAACGGCCGGGTGGTGGCCTCGCAGGATTCGGTGACCAACGGCACCGCGACCACCCTCATCGGCGTGCTCTCGGATCAGGCCTCGTCGCTCGATGAGTTCGCGGCGATCCATCCGGCCGGCGTAGCGGCGCGCGTCATCCACCTGCGCGCGGACGAGATCGCAGACTCGGCCATTCCGCTGCGCGCTTTTGACATTCTGGCCATCGATGATTTTGCGACGGATAGCCTGACGGCGGCGCAGCGCGCGGCGATTGCCGGATTCGTCGCCAACGGCGGCGATCTGCTGCTCGGCACCGGGGCCGCCTGGCACAAGACCCTCGCGGGCCTGCCGGCCGGCATCCTCCCGATGCAGGTGATCGGGACCGCGCTCGTCACCGCCCCCGTCCTGGGCGGATCCGCGGCTGAGCTCGCTACCGGCACGGTCACCGGCGGCCACGCCTGGCTCGCGCAAGGCGCCCAGCCGCTGGTCCTGGACCGGGCGGTCGGCGCCGGAACCGTCACGATGGCGACGTTCGATTGGAACCAGGACCCGATCGCCACCTGGAGCGGGGCGAAGGATCTGCAACGCCAGATCCTGGCGCGGGCCCTCTTCGGCTCCGGCGGCGCCGGCCAGAACTTCACCTACGGCTTCGCCGGCGGTGGCCCGGCCCCCTACAGTCCCGGATCTTCGCCGTCGATGGCATCGAAAAGCAGCTCGCTGACCGCGGTGCTGGGGAACCTGCCGGGTCTCGACCTGCCGTCGCTGCAGCTGACGGGGGTCCTGGTGCTGCTCTACGTGCTGCTGGTCGGCCCCATCAACTACGTGGTGCTGGGCGCGATGCGCCGGCGGGCCCTGGCATGGGTGACCGTGCCCCTGATCGCCGTGGTCGCCGCAGCCGGCGCCTACGGGACCGGCGTGGTCACCAAGGGCCGTTCGGTCCAGGCGAACCAGGTCACCATTCTTCACATTCAACCCGGCTCGGACCAGGCCTACCAGGAGACCTACGTCGGCATCATTCCGCCCGGTCGCGGCGACTACCAGGCGAGCGTCGCGGGGGAGCGACTCCTGATCAGCCCGATCGCCACCAATAACAACGGCTTCGGCTACAACCCGGGCGGCATCCGGATCGACGTCCCGAGCAACGGCGTCACCCTGACCGGCATGACCGCCTTCGCGCTCGGCGGGTTCGCGACCGAGAGCGTCACCGCCGCCCCCAGCTTGACGGGCCACCTGCACCTCGTGAACGGCAAGCTCAACGGCACCATCGAGAACCGCTCGCACGTGACGTTCACGGACGCGGTGCTGATCGCGGGGGATAGTTTCCAAACCATTGGTGCCCTGAAACCGGGCGCCTCGGCGACCATCAGCGTTACGCCAAAAGCCGTCAATCCCTTCGGGCAACCGCTCTTCACCCGGGTGTACGCCAACGGCCAGAATGCCGGCGGCGGGCCGTACGGCTACAGCACCAACGATCGCGACGTCCTGGCCAAGACGCAGATCCTCTCCTTACTGCCAATCAGCACCAGCTTCAAGGGCATCGCCGCCCCGACCACGCCGCTGCTCGTGGCCTGGACCCATCAATCGTTCCAGGGTCTGACGGTCAGTGGCAGCTCGCCCAGAACCTATGCCCAGTCCGCGGTCGCCCTGTCGCTGCCGGTGGACCAGATTGGTACCGGAACGTTGCCGGCCGGGGTCGTCAACGGTCGCATCGTGGATGTCGTGGGCGACAGCCAGGGCAACGGCCCGGCCGGAATGCTCTCCCTGCAGAACGGCAGCGTGACCTACGAATTCGCACCGTCGCTGGCCGATGGCACCCGGCTGACGAGCGTCTCGGTCAACGCCCAGAATCCATACGGCCCGAAGTTCGGGCCGCCGTCCAACTCGACGCAAACCGGACCGACGGTTCAAGGGCAGGCGTGGGACTGGACCTCCTCGACCTGGACCGACATCGCGTACCAGGACAACGGCACCACGGCGCTGCCCATGGGCGCCGTCAACGCGACCTCCGGGCTGGTCCGGGTGCGGCTGACCACCACCAACGCTGGGCTGCTGGCGGGCGGCCTCTCGCTCTCGGGGACGATCCAGTGATCGCGATCGAGGGCCTGACGAAAATCTACGGCCGGCGGACGGCGCTGGATCATGCATCCTTCGAAGTGCCGAAGGGCGAGATCTTCGGCTTCGTCGGTCCGAACGGCGCGGGCAAGACCACCACGCTTCGAATCCTGGCCGGCTTGCTCGAACCGACGGCGGGCCGGGCCTTTGTGGACGGTGCCGACGTCATCCAGCGTCCGGACCTGGTGCACGAACGGCTGGGCTACATGCCAGACTTCTTCGGCGTGTACGACCAGCTCTCGGCCGTCGAGTATCTTGATTTCTACGCCGCGTGCTACCGGCAGCCAAAAGCGCGACGGAAGAAGATCGCCGATGACCTGCTCGAGCTGGTCGGGCTGTCGGACCGGCGCAACCAGTTGGTCGATACCCTGTCGCGCGGGCTCAAGCAACGGCTCTGCCTCGCCCGGGCCCTGGTCCACGACCCGGCCGTGCTCCTGCTCGACGAGCCGGCGTCCGGGCTGGATCCGCGCGCCAGGGTGGAGATGCGCGAGATCCTGAAAGAGCTCCAGACCATGGGCAAGACCATCGTGATCTCGAGTCACATCCTGCCCGAGCTCACCGAGCTCTGCACCATGGTCGGCATCATCGACCAGGGCCGGATTCGCGCCACCGGGCCGGTGCATGACGTGATCCGGCAACTCACGATCGGACGCCGGCTCCGGATCACCGTCCTCGGCCAGAAGGAAGAGGCCATCGCCGTCCTGCGGCCCCTATCCGCGATCCACGAGGCCACCATGGTCAACGGCGCCATCGAGGCCGCGTTCGAGGGTGACGAGGCGACCGCCGCCTCGATCCTGCAGACGCTGATCGCGGCCGGCATCAAGGTGTCCGGCTTCAATCAGCTGGAGGGCGGCCTCGAGGACGCCTTCCTCAAAGCCACCGCGGAGAACGTCGGATGAGGCGGATCGCGCTCGCCCTGTGGAACCCGATCGTGGCGAAGGAGTACCGCTCCCGCATGCGCACCTGGCGGTCGCCGCTGGCCATGACCGTCTATATCGTGTTGCTGGGCGGGCTCGGCTGGGCGATCTTCTCCGGGATGTCGCTCTCGGCGCGCAGCGCCTTCAACACCGGCCAGGCCGCCAGCTTCGGCCAGGGCCTGTTCATCTATCTCATCCTCTTTCAGATGGTGCTGCTGGCGTTCATCACGCCGGCGCTCACGGCGGGGGCGATCAGCAGCGAGCGCGAGCGGCAGACGATCGACCTGCTGTTCGTGACCAGGCTGCAGCTGGCCGCCGCCTTCGTGGTCACCGCGGTCGCCGCCCTGACGCTGGGCGTCATCGGCCTGGCCTGCTCCACGGCATTCACGCGCACCCTCCCGGCGACGGTCGCCGCCTATGGGGCGGCCTTCGTCCTGCTGGCCGGCAGCCTGCTCTTCGGGCTCCTGTTCCCGACGGACATCGATCCGAACGCCACCCGCGCTCCAGCCCCGCCGGCGGTGAGCTACCTCAGTCCGCTGCTGCCGCTGGTCACCATCGGCACCAACTCGCCGGTCACCTGGTACGGCGTCCGCAACTCCCCGGTCGGCTTCAGCAGCGCGTGCGCGGGCCCCTACGGCTCCTCGTGCGCGGTCCCGCTCGGCCCCAATGGCGTGGCGATCGGCAAGGGATTCGTCCGCACGCCTCCGCAGCCGACCGGCACCGCCATCCCCAGCGGGCTCTTTAGCGGCTGGCAGTACTGGCAGGCCACCGTCACGATGCAGTTGCTGCTCAGCCTGGCCGCGCTCATCGTGAGTGCCGCGCTGCTGCCCCCGATCCGGCACCTACCATGGCGGCGGCCGACCGTCCGGGAGAGCGCATGAACTCCTTGGAAACCATCCTTCGCCAGCTCCGGCGGGCCGCGGCCCGGGCGCGGGCGGCGCATTACGCCGTCCACGGCCTGGTCGGCGCGGTGGCGTGGATCGCCGCCGTGCTGGTGGTCGCTCGGCTCGTCCCCTTCGAACGACGCGCCCAGGTCGCCGCGGTCGGCATTCCGCTGGCCGCTGTCCTGGTCGTACTCGCCTGGAGCCTGCGCCGGCCGAGCGCCGCCGTGCTGATGGCGCTCGCCGACATCCGGCTGGGCTTGAAAGAACGTCTCTCGACGGCCTGGGAACGGCGCACCGAATCCGGGCCGATGGACGGGCCGCTGCGCCAGGATGCGCTGCGGCAGGCCGCCGGCGCACGACTTCCCTCCGCCTTTCCGGTGCGCGTGAATCGAGGCGAGGCGTCGCTGATCGCCGTCCTGGCCATCTTCGCGCTCGGCCTCGCCCTGCTGCCCAACCCGATGGACCAGGTCCTGGCGCAACGTCAGGCGGACCGGGTCAGTCAGGCCCGCGCGGCGAAGGCGGTCGTCGATGCACAAAAGAAGGTTGCGGCCAGCGACAAGGCCGACCCCCAGGTCCAGAAAATCCTGCAGGATACCCAGGCAAAGATCCGCGAGGCGGACAGTCCGCGTAAGGCGCTCGAGTCGATCACGCCGGCCGAACAGCAACTCCAGCGGCTCACCGACCCGGGCACGCCGGCGTTGACCAGCAGCGCCCAGAACCTGGCGAATGCGTTGAGTGGGACCGCGGCCGGCCGCGGCGCCGCGCAGGCGATCAGCAGCAGTCCGGCCAAGGGCGCCCAGGCCGTCCGCGACCTTGCCTCACAGCTGCAGACGCTGTCACCCCAGCAACGGCAGGAGCTGGCGAAGGCCCTGGCCAAGGCCTCCCAGCAGTCGCAGAACGCCCAGATGCGCGACTCGCTGAGCCAGGCCTCGGCATCACTGCAGAGTGGGGATACCAGCGCCGCGGCGCAGTCCCTCAACGACGTCGCCAGCCAGCTGGATTCGCTGCAGTCCCGACAGAACACCGACCAGGCGGTTGCCTCCGCGATCAACGGGCTCGAGGCGGCCCGCCAGGAGCTCGCCGCGCAGGCCGACCGCGACGCGAGCGGCCAGGGCGCCCAGGCGAACGCCGGCGCGAGCCCATCGGCCGGCACCAGTGCCAGTGGCAACGGCTCGGGCAATGGCACCGGGAATGGCAGCAGCAACGGGAATGGCACCGGCACCGGCACCGGCACCGGCACCGGAACGGGAACGGGCAGCGGCAGCGGCGGCTCGGGCGGGACCGGCGGCACCGGGTCGCAGGGCTCCGGCAGTGGCAGCGGTACCGGGGCCTCGAGCACGGAACGGGTTTACGTTCCGGGCCAACCGGTCCCCGGCCAGTCGGAGAACGACCCGACCCCGCTCGGGCCGGGCCAGGACGTCCCGCTGAGCCCCTACAGCCAGGTGATCCAGGCCTACCAGCAGGCGGCCCTGGATGCGACCGACCAGAGCCTCATCCCCGGAAGCGAACGGGACCTCGTTCGTCAGTATTTCTCGCAGCTCGGCGAGCAAAGTCAGGGGGCAAGATGATCGCAGAAGAACCGCGCATCGACGCGACCAGGGTGACCGAGCTGGCGCAGGCCCTCGAAACCGAGCTGGCCAGGCTGATCGTCGGCCAGAAAGCGCTCGTCCGCGACACCGTGATCGCCCTGATCGCCGGCGGCCATGTCCTGCTCGAGGGCGTCCCCGGGCTGGGCAAGACCGTCCTGGTCCGTTCGCTGGGCCAGGTGCTCTCGATGAGCTTTGCCAGGGTTCAATTCACGCCGGACCTGATGCCGGCCGACATCGTGGGCACGAACGTGATCGGTGAGAGCGACGGTCACCGCGAGTTTCGCTACCAGGCCGGCCCGATCTTCGCCAACCTGGTGCTCGCGGACGAAATCAACCGGGCCACCCCCAAGACGCAGAGCGCCCTGCTCGAAGCGATGCAGGAGCGCACGGTTACCGTTGGGACGCAGACGCGGCCGTTGCCGGCGCCGTTTTTCGTGCTGGCCACCCAGAACCCGATCGAGCTCGAAGGCACCTATCCCCTGCCGGAGGCGCAGCTGGATCGGTTCTTTTTCAAAGTCCTCGTCCCCTTTCCCAGCGAGCACGACTTGCTCGAGATCGCGCGCCGCACCACCGGCCACACCGAGCTCGACAGCGTGCGTCGCTATGTCCGTTGGGGCGCCAGCCCGCGCGGGATGCAGACGCTCGTGCTCGCCGGCAAGGTCCGGGCCTTGCTCGAAGGCCGCTACAACGTGGCCTTCGACGACCTGAACGCCGTCGCCCGGCCGGCGCTGCGACATCGCATCTTCTTGCAGTTCGAGGCTGAGGCCGATGGCATCACCAGCGACCGCCTCGTCGGCGAGCTGCTGGAGCACACCGTCAAGGAACCCGCACGGGCCTAGGGGTCGTGGCCGTGGCCCCCTTGCTGGAGCCGTCGTTGCTGCGCCGCCTCGAGGCGCTGGCCCTGCAGGTCCGCCGCGCGGTCAGCGGCCAGATGGGCGGCGAGCGCCGGTCGCGCCGTCGCGGCCAATCCGTCGAATTCGCTGACTTTCGCAACTACACCCCGGGCGACGACTTTCGGCTGATCGACTGGAACGCCTACGCCCGCCTCGATCGCTTCATGCTGCGGCTCTTCGTGGCCGAGGAAGAGCTGCCGTTGAGCGTATTCGTCGACCTGAGCGGCTCGATGGACTGGGGCAAGCCGAACAAGGCGGAGACGGCGCGCCAGCTGGCCGGCGCGATCGCTTATGTCGCCCTCGCCGCGCTGGACCGGGTCCGGATCACCGTGTTCGCGGACGGACCGACCTCGGGCGGGACACCATATCGGGGGCGCCGGGCGGCGGCGGAGCTCTTCAGACGGCTCCAGTCGTTTCCCGCCGGCGGCGTGACGAATTACCAGAAGCTCGTCTGGCCGATCGGGCGGCAACGCCCCGGGATGAGCGTCCTGATCAGCGATGGCCTGGGTGAGCCTGGGGTGGACGTGGCCCTGAGCGCGTTGCAGCGCGCCCGGCAAGAAGGCGCGGTCCTCCAGCTGCTGGCACCGCAGGAGCTGACCCCGGAGTGGTCGGGTGACGCGCGCTTGCGCGACGCCGAGACCGGCCTGGAGCGCGAATTCACCGCGACGCCGCTGACCCAGGACGCCTATCGGCGTGCCCTCCAGCAGCGGACCGACGACATCGAGCGCGCCGCTCACCGGCGCGGCTTGCGCTTCGCCCGAATGTCAACGGCGGAGCCGATCGACGAGATGGTCCAGCTGACCCTGCGCCGCATCGGCCTGCTGGCATGACGCTGCTGGCGCCGGCCGCCGCCCTCCTCGGGTTGACGCTGCCGGCGATCGTCGCCCTGTACTTCCTGAAAATTCGCCGGCCCACCCGGATCGTGCCGGCCCTGCACCTCTGGCCCAACCAGATTCGCGACCGGCAGGCCAACGTCCCGTGGCAGCGGTTGCGCCCCAGCTGGCTGTTGTTCCTTCAGCTGCTCGCGGCCGCGGTGCTGGTGGCGGCGGCGGTGCAACCGGTCCTCCCGGCCGGCGCGGCGCTGGCAAGACACAGCATCGTGCTGATCGATACCTCGGCGTCGATGCAGGCGACGGATGTCACGCCGTCGCGGCTCGCCGAGGCGAAACGCCAGGTCAACGGCCTGATCGATCAGCTCGGGCCGCAGGACCGGATGACCATCATCACGGTGGGGCCCACCCCGCGGATCGTCGCCGCCGTCAGCGCGGATCGCGACGGCCTGCACCGGTCGCTGAACGAGGTCAGCGCGAGCAATGGCCCGGCCGACCTGTCGGCGTCGCTCAGCCTCGCGGCTGGCCTCGTCCGGCCCGGCGACGATGCGCGCGCCTACCTGTTCAGCGACGGGATCGTCCAGCCGCTGCGGGCGTCGTTTGCCAGCGGCCTGCCCTTTCCGGTCGACTACCACCGCCTGGGGGTTTCCGGCGAAAATGTCGGGCTCACCTCGTTGACGGTGCGGAGCAGCGCGCAGACCCGGGCCGCCTACCTGCACGTCCAGAACTTCGGGCAGCAGCCGCGCTCGGTCAGCCTGGAGTGGCGCGCCGACAGCCGGCTGCTGGACGTGCGCCCGCTGACGCTCGCCGCTGGCCAGTCGCAGGATCTGGTCCTCCCGGTCCCCAACGACGCTACCTCTGTCAATGCGCACCTGAGTGGTGGCGACGTCTTCGCCCTCGACGATTCCGCCACCGCCGTCGCGAAGACGCCGCGGGCCTTCCGCGTCTTGCTCGTCACCCCCGGCAATGTGTTCCTCGAGCAGGCGCTCCGGCTGCGCAGCGACCTCCAGGTTGACGTCGTGGCGCCGGCCGGCTACCGGCCGAGCGCCGCGTATGCCATGACCGTCTTCGACCGGTTCCTCCCAGCGACAATCCCCGACGGGCCGCTCCTGGTGATCGATCCGCCCGCCGGATCCACGCTCGCCGGAGGCACGGCGCTGGGCATCGGGCGGGTCCGAGCCGCGGATGCCGGCGATCCCTTGCTCGCCAACGTCGACCTGCAGGACGTCCACGTCGGCCGCAGCCAGGACCTGCGCGTCTCCACCTTTGGCCGGCCGCTGATCACCAGCCTGCAGACGCCCCTGGTGCTGGTCCGTGACGAGCCATTCCGGCAGGCGCTCTTCGGCTTCGACCTGCACGAGTCCGACCTTCCGCTGCGGATCGCGTTTCCAATCCTGGTCCAGAACCTGAGTGAGTGGATGCTGCCGCCCAGCGTGCCCAGCCACAGCTTTCATCCCGATGAGGCAGTCACGATCGTGCCGGAGTCAGGCGCCACGTCCGTCACCGTGATTCGTCCGGACGGGAGCCACCGGGCACTCGCCGGCGCCGCCATCGCGACCTTCGGCGACACGGATCCGGTGGGCCTCTACAGCGTGGAGCAGACCGTCGCCGGATCCACCCAGCGGTCGTGGTTCAGCGTCAATCTCTTCTCGGATCCAATTTCGCAATTGAAGCCGCTCGATCGGCTGACCCTTCCACCCACGCACTCGACCGCGGTCCAGACCACGCATCAGGGTCAGCTGGAGATCTGGCCCTGGATCGCCCTCGCGGCGCTCGGGGTGATCGCCGCCGAGTGGCTGGCCTTCCACCGTGGGTTTTGAAGTAACCCGCCCCCTGTTTGTGGGGGCGGGCGCCCTGGCGCTGGCGATCATCGTCCTGACCTGGCGGGTGTTTCCGCCGCCGCTGTCGCGTGGACGGGCCCGGCTCTCGCTCGGCCTGCGGGCGCTGATCGTGGTCTTGTTGACCGCGTCGCTGGCCGGCTTCCAGGTGCAGACCACGCCCCGCAGCCAGTCGCTCCTGGTGGCGGCCGACCTCTCGGCCAGCGTGCAGAGCGCGCGGGACAGCGAGGCCAGCGCCGTGCGTCGCCTTCTCCAGCAGCGCCAGGGTGAGGATCAGGCCGGCGTGCTGAGCTTCGGCCGTGATCCGCAGGTCGAGGTCAGCATCAGCAAAAACCCACAGTTCGGCGAATTCCAGAGCCAGCCGAACCCCCAGTTCACCGACCTTGCCGCCGCCCTGCAGCTGGGCGGTTCGATCCTGCCGCAGGACAGCCGGCGGCACATCGTGGTCGTCAGCGATGGCCGAGCCAACCTGGGTGACGCGGTGGCCGAGGCGCGTCTCCTGCGGGCGGAGGGAATTCGCGTCGATACGGTGGCCCTGCCGGTCCCGGTTGGCGGGGAGGTCTACGTCGACCGGCTCGATGCCCCGCAGACGCTGACGCAGGGACAGCAGGCGAATGCCCGGGCCTTGATCGTCAGCAACACGACGACGCCCGCCACGGCTCGCTGGTACCTCGATCGCACGCTCGTCAACACCACGCAACTCCAGCTTGCTGTCGGCGAGACCGCGGTCACGCAGCTGGTCACCCCGACCCAGCCAGGCTTTCACTCCGTCCGCATCGTGGTCGACCCGGTGCGCGACACGTACGCCGAAAACAACCTGGGTGAGGCGCTCATCCAGGTGGTCGGACCGCCCCGCGTGCTGCTCGTCGAGAACTCGATTGGCGAGGCGGCCAGCCTGGAGTCGGCCCTTCACTCGACCGGGATCGGCAGCAGCACGATCACGCCCGACCAGCTGCCCCGCTCCGCGGCGGACCTCGCCGCCTACCAGGCCGTCGTCCTGGTCAACATTCCGGCGGCCAGCCTCGGGGCCGGCGCCATGACGTTGTTGCAGGCCTCGGTGCGAGACCTTGGCACCGGGCTGGTCGTGATCGGGGGTGCGGACAGCTACGGTCCAGGGGGCTATGCCGGCACCGCGCTCGAGACCGCCCTGCCCGTCCAGATCCAGCTGCCGCAGGACATGCAGAAACCGCCGGTCGCCGTGATGCTGGTTCTTGAATCAACTGAAAGTGGCCAGGGCGACCAGGTGCTGCGCGGCGCCGCGGAGGCGGTGGTCGATCAGCTCACCCCGCGCGACATGGTTGGGGTTACGAACGGCACGATGGGAGCCGTCGTCGTCCCGCTCGCACCGCTCACCGACAAGGCGGCCGTCAAGCGAAAGATCGACGGCATGGGGCTGGGCGACCCGCCGACCTACACGCCCGACCTGAACGCCGCGGATCAGGCGCTCACCAAAACGGCCGCCTCGCTGAAGCACGTCATCCTGCTGGGCGACGGCGACGCGCAGGACAACTACGAGCCCGTGATCACGGCGATGCACGCCCACGGGATCACCGTCTCGACGGTCGCCATCGCCTCCGCCTTCTCGGACGCGGCGACCATGCAGGCGATCGCCGGCTGGGGTCATGGCCGCTTCTATCAGAGCAACAGCGTCGCCGACGTGCCGCAGATCTTCCTCAAGGAAAGCCGTGAGGCACTCAAACCCTGGATCGTCGAAGGCCGGATCGCGCCGCAGCTCGCCTCGCTGGCCGACGTGATCCCCGGGGTTCCGCTCGACAGCTTCCCCGCCCTGAGCGGCTACGTCGCCACCACCCCGAGGGCGGCCGCCGATGTCGTGCTGCGAAGCCCGCAGGGCGATCCACTGCTGGCCACCTGGCAGTACGGGCTGGGTCGGGTGATGGCCTGGACCAGCGACGCCCAGGGCCGGTGGACGGCGGGCCTGCTGCAATGGCCGCCGGCGAACCGGTTCTTCGGCGATATCGTGCATGCGAGCCTGCCCCAGCCCGGTGACCCCGCGCTCCAGGTCGAGACGCGGGTGCAGGGGGATCACACCCACCTGCTGGTGACCGCCCCGGCGACGTCGGGCGCCACCGTCACGGTGAGCGCGGTCACGCCCGACCTGGCCGACGCCAACCTGACCCTGTCGCCGACGGGCGCGGGCCGCTTCGAGGGCGACCTGCCGAGCGACCAGGTCGGCGGCTACTTGCTGCATGTCACGGAGTCGGCGGGCGGCGTCGTCCGGCACACGACCACCGCCGGCCTGGTCGTCCCCTACTCACCCGAGTATCGAGATCTGGGCACCGACCTGGCGAGCCTGAAGGCGATCGCCCAGGCGGGCGGGGGCGTGGTGCTCTCGGACCTTTCCCAGGCGTTCCGCCTGCCGGTGCCGCGGGTGACGGCGGCGCTGCCGATCAGCGAGATGCTGCTGGTGCTCGCCATCCTGCTCTTCCCGATCGACGTCGCCCTGCGCCGGTTGGTCTTCCGCCTCGAGGACGTGCCCGCCTGGCGAGCCGCCGTGCAGCGCGCACCGGCGCCCGCGATGCCCGCCGAGGCGATGGTGACCCGGCTGCGCGAGCGAGTGGACGGCGTGCGCGCCGCGCGAGCCGCGCAACCGCGGGCGCCGAAGAAACCGCCTGATGATCCTACTGGCGACCTGCTGGCGCGACGGCGCCGTCGCTGATTCTTAGCCGGGACTCATCGACAAGGCCGTAAACTAGCTGCCGATGCTTGGCCCCTTGACCAGCCTGGCGCTGACGCTGATCAACATCTTCATCCTGGTGTTGATCGTGCGGGCGATCTTCTCCTGGTTCCCCGGCATGCTCTATAGCGAAGCCGGCCGCATCATCGTGATGGCGACCGAGTGGTACCTCGCGCCCATCCGGCGGGTGATCCCTCCGGCGGGCGGCCTGGACATCTCGTTCCTCGTCGGCATCGTCCTGCTCTACGCCCTCACCATCTTCATCGGGTCAGGCAATATCGTCGGCGCGCTGATCGCCATCGTCAGCTACGCGCTCATCTTCTGCATCATCCTGGTCCTGGTCCGGGTCTTCTTCGGCTTCTTCAAGATGGATCCCTGGCATCCGATCACGCAGATGGTGATGCAGGCGAGCGAGCCCTTCGCCCGTCCGTTTCGCGGATGGTTTCCGCGTCCGCGAGGCCAGGGGCAATTCGACTGGGCGCCGGTGGCCGCCTTCGCGGTGTTGCTGGCGGCCTACATCCTGGTCTCGAATCTGCCTCGATTGGGCGTGGGTTAGGCGGCGGCTTCCTCCGCCGGGGGACGCCGGCGCCGTTCGCCGCGCCGGTAAACGAGCTCGAGAAATTGCTCCTTGCTGAGCTCGCCCTTGCGGATGATCGCCTGGATGCTGCCCTGCAGGCGCTCGCGATCGGCCGCCGTCAAGTTTTTCGCGGTGTAGATCAGGATCGGCGTCTGGGCGGTCGCGGCATCCCCGCGTAACTCCGAGACCACGGCGAACCCATCGACCTCGGGCATCATCAGGTCGAGGATGACCAGGTCGGGCCGGCGCGTGCGCGCCAGCTTGATCCCGCCGGTGCCATCGTTCGCCGACAGCACCTCGATGCTGAACGGCTTGAGCATCGCCTGCACCAGCCGGGTATTTTTCGGGTCGTCGTCGATCACGAGCACACTGGTCGGCATCTTGTTCGCCCGCCGCCGATCGGCGAGCAGGTCGTATTTCGCCATGACCTGCAGCACCTGCTGCCGGTTAATGGTCTTTCGCAGGAAATCAACCTGACCCATGCTCAGCCCCAGTTGCTCACCGTCGTTCTTCACCGTCAATACCACCGGGATGTCTCTGACCCGCGGTTCACCAAAGAGGTCGTCGACCAGGCTCTGGGCGCCTTTCGGCGGCAGATCCGCGTCGATCACGATGGCGAGCGGCTGCAGCTCGACCGCCGTCTTCAGAGCTTGCCCGCTGTCGCTCACGAACTCCACCCGGTAGCCGGCCCGAAGGAGGAACGGTTCGATGCGCTCCCGCACGGTCGGGTCGTCCGCCGCCACCAGCACGGCCGGCGCGCCGGGTGGCGGGACCGGCAGCTGGGTCGCGCTCTCGGTGATTTCGGCGGCCGCGCTGTCCGTACTCGCCGGCCCCATCAGGCGGTTCATGTATTCGACCAGCTGCGCACCGCTGCTCTTGATATGT
>VBJI01000104.1 GCA_005880875.1 Chloroflexota bacterium | reverse complement strand
TCGTGTCCCCAATGTTCTCACCGGCGTGGGTGTAGCTCGGGTCGCAGCCGAGGTCCAGGGTTGGGCCGTTCGTGTGGGAAAGGTAACCCTGGGCGGCGATCCGCTGCGCGTTCTGCAGCGCGATGGTCGCCAGGCAGGGCGACCAGGCCAGCGCCGGCAAGCCACCGTTGCTCGCCCGGTCCTGGTTGATCAGGATCTGCTGCTGTGAAATGTGAAAGACGTCGGGCGCGGCGGTGAGCACGGGCACCGGCGCGGGGACCGAGCGCAGCCGCCCGATCGATTGAGGAACGGCCGGAGCCAGGATGACGGGCGCGGGGGAGAGCCGGCCAAATTGCTCGGTGCGGCGCCCGTTCGGCGATGAGGCGGTTGCCCGCCGCGGAAGCGCGGGCGGAACCAGGCGCTGGCTCAACGCGTGCGCTCCGGTGCGCCCCGTGTACGCGGGTGTGGCTGCAACGGCGCCGGACACCATCAGGCCGGCGGTGGCGGCGGCGATCGCCGCGGCGATGCTGAGGCGGAACCCAAATTTGTACATCACTGCGTACAACGGCGTGGACTGACAGTGGTTATGCGTCTTTGCTGATCGGTTACCGGCCGCATGGAAGGGGCCGCGGGCCTCGTTACAAGGATTAGCGGCCGGACGCGTCCCTATCAGATGAGGGGATCAGGGGGCCAGCAGGAAGTCTGTTAGGGTCGTTAGTATCTCGTAACCGGGGGCAGGAAGGGATCAACCGAGTACTCAGCATCGGCGTCGCGGTCGGCCTGGCCATGGCCAACCTGGCGACGGCCCAGGCCGCGATCCCGGCATCCGCCAACCTGGCGCAGCGCGACGTCACCCCCGGCCTGGGGCACGCCGTCCGCCTGCGCCCCAGCGATCCGAATCGGATCATGCACGTGGCGGTCGCGCTCAAGCTGCGCAACGCCGCCTCGCTGCAGGCATTCATCGCCCGGGTTAGCGATCCGGGATCACGCGCGCGCGGTCGGTACCTGACGCCGGCGCAGTTCAGCGCCCTCTACAGCCCGACGGCATCGGACGCGGAGCAGGTGGCGAGCCATCTTCGCCACAGCGGCCTCAGCGTCACCGCGGTGAGCGCGAACCGCACCATCATCGATGTCTTCGGACCGGTGCGGGCCGTGCAGCAGGCCTTCGGCGTCACCATCTCGGATTGGCACGATCGCGACCAGAACCGAGACTTCTTCGGCAACGACGCCCAACCCGTCTTGCCCGCCAGCCTGGCCCCGCTGGTAGTGAGTGTCGCCGGCCTCAACAACCACTACCCCCGACGCCACGCGACGCGCCAGCCAATGGGCCTTGCAACGGCCGCAGGCCCCGCGGGCGGCTACACGCCGTCCGACCTGCGGTCGGCCTACGACGTCACGCCCCTGATCGGGACGACCGTCCCGGGCAGCGGCCAGTCGCTCGGGCTCTTCGAGCTGGACTCGTTCAACCAGGCCAACATCACCATGTATGACACCCACTACACGCTGCTCACGGTCCCGCCGAAGCCAGTAACGGTCGACACGGGCCCGACGCCCAACGGCGGCGAGCCGGAGGTGGAGCTCGACATCGAGGTGATGCACGCGCTGGCGCCCTCGGCCCCGATCACCGTCTGGGAGGGACCCAACACCGATGACGGCGCGCTCGACACCTACAACGCGATGGTAACGAGCGACACCACCCCCTCGAACTCGACGAGCTGGGGAATCTGCGAACCCAACACGACCGCGGCGGAGATGACCGCGCTCGACAACGTCTTCCAGCAGGCGGCGGCGCAGGGCCAGAGCTTCTTCGCCGCCTCCGGCGACGACGGCGCGTTCGACTGTGCCGGCGCCACCATCAACCCGTCAGGTGGCCTGGCGGTCGACAATCCGGCCGACGACCCCTACGTCACGGGCGTCGGCGGGACCGCGCTGACATTGAGCGGCTCCGGTGGATACGGCTCGGAAGCCGCCTGGTCGGACCGCTCGAGGACGCCCAACGTTGGCAGCGGCGGCGGCCTGTCGACGATGTTCGCTCGTCCCGCCTGGCAGACCGGTCCCGGGGTGCAGAACGCCGACAGCAATGGCATGCGCCAGGTCCCCGACGTGGCCCTGGATGCCGATCCGCGAACCGGATACTCCGTCTATGTGACCGACAGCGGCGGCGCCGGGTGGAGGATGTACGGAGGAACCAGCGCCAGCGCCCCGGCCTGGGCGGCGGTGACCTCACTGGCCAACACCTACGCCAACAGCCAGGGCTTTCCGAACCTGGGCTTCGCCAATCCGCGCCTCTATCGGCTGAATACGAATCAGCCTCCATACCCGGCGTTTCACGACGTCATCTCCGGCAACAACCTCTATTACGCGGCGACCGCAGGCTGGGATTTCGCGACTGGATGGGGATCGGTCGACGCCTACAACCTGGCGCAAGATCTGGCCGCGACCGCCGGGCCGCCGCGCGTCGTCCCACATGGTTTGCCGGCTTCCTCGCCGAGGGTCCCCGGTGTCGTGCCGCAATCGACGCCCATTCCGCAACCTCTATTGGGTCTCCCGCCCAAGCCGGGCGGTACGTTTACGCAAAAGATCAGAGCGAGGCTCGACTAAGCTGGCCGCGTCAGTCTCGGGTTAGGAGCACCAGCAGCGCCGCGATCGCTCGCGCGATGAATTGCACGCCGGGTTGCAGGAGACTCGCGGAAGCGGCGAGCGGCGAAGTCAACGGAGTCGCCGACGTCGACCCGATTGAATGGGCGGGATGCGGCGTCAGCCGCGGGCTGCCGGTCGCGGCCGGCGTCGTGGGTTGCGGCAGGGGAGGCGGTGGCTCCACGCGGTTGACGCCGCTCCCGGTCTGCGAGGCTGCACCGGCCACGGATCGTGCAGGCAGCGGAAGCTGCGCCGGCATGGTGCTGGTGGTGGGCGGCGGCGCCGGGCAGGTCGGCGAGTTGATGTCGAAGCGGGCGATCGCGTTCCCTCCGGACTCGCTGAACCACAGCGCGCCGTCCGCTCCGCGGGTGATGCCCCAGGGGCCGCCCGTCCGCGGCGCGCCCGGGATCCAGTACTCGCGGAAGGCGCCCTGCGGCGTGATGCGCCCGATCCTGTTCGGCGAATTCCAGTAGTAGATGTTGTTCTCGGTGAACCAGAGATTGCCGTCCGGCCCGACGACTATGCCCATCGGACCGCTCGCCGGCGTCGGCGTCTGAAAGTCGGTGATGGTGCCATCGAGGGTGATCCGGCCGATCCCGCCGCCCGCGCCCACTCCGGCGTGCACCGGGTCATCCCCGCCTCCTTCGGTAAACCAGAGGTTGCCGTCCGGGCCCGGGACGATCGAGTCGGGTTGCTCCTGCATCCCCTGATACTTCGGCAGATGGAATTGGACGAAGCCGGTCCCATCCGGCGCCATCCGGCCGATGTTATAGGCCTCGGTGAACCAGATGTTTCCGTCAGGCCCGAAGGTCAGGCGGAAGGGGCGATCGTTCAAGGCATCGGGTAGCTGGTAGACCGTCGTGACGCCGCTCGTCGTCATGCGGTCGATTTCGGCCCCGTAGAGGTTGGTGAACCAGAGCGCACCATCCGGCCCGGCGACGATGTCGTAGGGCCCGGCCGGGGCACTGGGTTGAATATCACCGCGGTCCACCGGC
>VBJI01000103.1 GCA_005880875.1 Chloroflexota bacterium | reverse complement strand
GCGCAGCAGCCGCATCGCGGGGTAGCCGATCCCGTGCGACTTCAAATGACAGGGGGCGTGATAGAGGAGCCGGGTCTTTACCGGCTGAAAGTCCCGGTTCAGCTCGCCCGCCTCGTGAAGCATCCAGAGGTATTCACAGATGTCGTAGACGCGCGCCCCCACCTGCTCCGCGCCGGGGATGTCGAGCAAATGGCTGTAGTCATGTTTGAGCATCAAGCCACAGGACGTCGAGCTGGCGATGATGTCCACGTCGGCGGGAAGCCCGCTGAGCCTGCGGACATTCTCGACCCCGTAGGTGCGGGCCAGGTCCATGTTCGCGTTGACCACGGCCGGAATCCCGCAGCACTGCTGTTTGGGCACGATCACGTCGATGCCGTTGCGCTCCAGGATGGCGACCACCTGTTCGCCCAGGCGGCGCTCGTTGTAGTTGACCCAGCAGCCGTAGAAGTAGGCGACGGTGCGGCGCGCGTTCGCCGGATGGGGGTGACGTTTGAACCACCGCTCGAAGGTCAGCCACTGATAACGCGGCAGCGGCCGCTCGCGATGGATCCCGAGGACCCGCTCCATCAGCCACCGAACGGCTGGGTTTCGATTACCAAAGTTGGCGAGCGGCGCCGTCATGCTGCCGAACCGGCTGAGCAGCCGGGTGTGCCCCAGCACCCAATCCCGCAGGGTCCGGCCTTTTTCCTGCGCGCCCTTGTTCTGTGCGCGGCGGATGTATTCCTGGATGGTCACCTGCGATGGGCAGGTGACTTCGCAGAGCTTGCAACCGGAGCAGAGATCGAGCCCGGCGGTGACCGCCGCCTCAGGCTGTGACCGGTAGCGTTCCGATTCGGGACCTAGAAATTTCGGGCCGCGGAAGATCTCGGTCGACCGTGCCACCGGGCACACCGTGTTGCAGGCGGTGCACTTGGTGCAGGCTTCGACCGGCGCGTCCTCCTCGACGGTGTCCGACAGCGCTCCGATCTCTTCGGTGATCATGCCGCCATCGCCTCCTTCGCGGCTCGATATCCGGTCGCGATCGCCAGCCCGCCGCGGGATTTGGAGCCCACCGGGTCGTAGCCGGCGATCGCACCGCCCGCCACGAACACGTTGCCGGCCAGCGGACCACCCTCATCGTCCCTGGGCTGCAGCCGGTCTGTCACCGGGTAGCCGATGGACGCGAACGGTTGGGGATTGAACAGGGATTCGTCGGTGCGCTCGGTCGGCACCGCGTGGGACGCCAGGGATCGGTGAAAGAAGGGATCGCTGACGGTATGGACGCCGGCGCGCAGCGCGCCGTCCACGGTGTCCTCGAGCGCCAGCACGTAGGCGCGGGCGTCGATCGGCTGCTCACGGCCGGCGGACTTGAGGAAGATGCGATCGCAGCGGCCGCCACTGACCTCTGCCGCGTGGGCAGGAGCGGCCCAGATGATCTCGACACCCGATTCCTGGATGTGTTTGCGCAACCGATCGAAGAGGCGAAGGCCGAGCACCGACGGCGGCAGGGTCGGGATCTCAAACACCGGATGGCCGACCTCCGCCATAAAGCCGGAGTGGACGTCCATGTCGTGGGTCAGACCCAGGACCGCCGGCACGCCGATGCGAACGCCATCAGCCGGGATCTGTTGACGGATCCGGCCGGCCACCTCGCGTCGAAAGGCGTCGTCCTCGAAGCTCCGGGCGAGGTCGATCGAGGTGAACAATCGGGTCCCGTCAAATCCCGGTAGCGGAACCCGGATCGCGCGGACCGCTTGGTCACCCCGCCCCCACCACCGTGACAGGTTGGAGGCGGCCAGCTCCGGCACGAAATCCTGATAGCCGGCAAAGCCGCAGAAGACGATCGGTTCGTCGCGCCGCAGATCGCCCGCGGCCATCGACGCCGGCACCAGGCAGCTCGGTTTTGGCGTGCCGATGGCGGTAGGGAGGAGCAGGTTGCGAGCCAGGCTCCCCTGCCAGGTGAATCCGGCCGCGCGGAGCCAGTCGATGAGCAGCGCGGTGCCGTCGCGGAGGGCGTCCAGACCGGCGAGCGCGTAGGGATGGTCGGGGTGATCCGCGATCAGCTGCCCGATGGCGGCCTCCGGTTGCTCGACCGGCTCGGCGGTCGTGGGGTCGGCGTATCCCAGCACGTCGACCGTGGCATAGGTGAAGTACAGCGACGTGAGGCCGGGCCAGATGAGCAGGGGACTCCGGCCGGCCTGCTGCAGGGTGCGGGTGGCGATGAGCGCCGCCAACCCCGAACCGACCACGGCGATATCGGCCTTCATCGCTGACTGGCCACCTCCGCCGTCTCGAAGCCCCCACCCCGACCCTCCCCCGCAAGCGAGGGAGGGAGAGCTTGCATCAATTGACGATCGAGGTTGAACAGCTCCAGATGAAGCCCCGCCGTGACCTGGGCCTGCCGTAGCTGGCTTCCCCAGAAGACGTGGCGCACCCCGCGCCAGCGCGTCTCCAGCAGGTCGGCCATCGCCCGGGTTGCCGTCGGGCCATCCTGGTGACGGTCGGTCACCAATCGACCGGCGAGCCGATAGGCGCAGATTGCCGCCTGGCAGGGGCCCATCCCCGAGCGCGTGCGTCGCCGAATGTCCTCCAGGGTGCGGACGGCCGGATCGCGGAACCAGGGCTCGGCGTCCTGCGGACGGACCAGCTCGCACTCGCAGAGGAGGGGCTGGAGGGCGCGTTCATCGCCGTGCGGCTTCGGCATGCCGAGCTTGGCCGGCCGGTGGCGCAACTGGTCCATCTCGTCGCCGCGGTCGTTGAGCGGGACGTCCGCGGTGGTGCAGGAGGTCGTGACGCCGAGCCGGCGGGCGACCAGGTCGGTGACCCGCTCGGCCATCAGCCGGTAGGTCGTCACCTTGCCGCCGACGATGCTGGTAAACCCGGCAACTCCGTCGCGCTGCTCGTGGTCGATCACGGCAAAGTTGCGGCTCATCTCGCGGCCCTCCGCCTCGGCGCCCAGGTCGTAGAGGGGCCGCACGCCGGCGTAGGCTCGCATCGCTCTGGCGGTACTGACGCCGTCCGCCATCAAGGACCCTTCCTCGATCATGTGTCGTACCTCGTCCCATTCGATGGGCAGCACCTCCGGGTGCGGCACTTTGACCGCGGTGGTGCCGAGGATGGCGACGCTCAGCGCCGGCACGATGATGTCACCGTCTCCCGGCTTGTGACAGCGATTGATCGTGGCGTGCGCCACTCGATGCGAGAGCACGACCATGACGCCCTTGACCGGGACCACCTTGACCTCGACGTCGAGCAGCCGGGCCACGAATCCCGCCCAGGCGCCGGTCGCGTTGACCACCGCCTGGCAGGCGATCGTCGACTCCTCGCCGGTCATTGCGTCGCGGGTCCTGACCCCGCTGACCCGGTTTCCCTCTTTGAGGAAGCCGGTGACCTCGGTGTAGGTGCGAACCTGGGCTCCGCGCCGCCGCGCCGATTCGACGTTGCCCATCACCAGATAGAAGGGATCGAGGTGGCCGTCCTCGGGAATCCAGAAAACCGTGCGCACCTGCGTCGAGAGGGCCGGCTCGCGACGGCGGGCCTCCTCGACGGAGATCCGCTCGCAGGCGATGCCGGCCTTGCGGCAGCCCTCGACGAAGCGAGGCTCCCAGGCCTCGTCTTCCTCGGAGACCGAGACGAAGTATCCGCCGGTGTCCTCGATCGTCGTCCTGGCGATTCGACGGAGGATGCGGCCCTCCTCGACACACTCGATGGCAGCCGCCAGGTCGTTGACGCAATAGCGGCCGCCCGAGTGCAGCAGGCCGTGCGACCGGCCGGTGGTGCCCGAGGCCAGGTCGCCTTTTTCGAGCAGCATCGCGTCGATGCCGCGCATGGTCAGGTCGCGTAGCACCCCGGCGCCCGTCGACCCGCCGCCGATGACGACAACCCCCGTGCTGGTGTCAGGCATGCAAAAGAAAGAGGAAAGGACCGCGCCGGCCCTTTCCCCTCATCCTATCGGGCCTTCTACGACTTCGCGCCGGCTCCGACGGGCTCCTTGGCCGGCTCCTTCTCGACCCAGCCGAGCGTCCGCTGCACCGCCTTCTTCCATCCCGCCAGCCCTTCGCGACGCTGCTGCTCGGTGGAGGTCGGCTTGAAGACCTTGTCCACCTGCCAGTTCTTGCGCAGCTCGTCGAGGGTGCTCCAGAACCCGGTCGCCAATCCGGCGCCGTAGGCCGCGCCCAGCGACGTCGTCTCTTGCACCGTGGGCCGGATGACGTCCACCCCGAGGATGTCAGCCTGCAGCTGCATCAGGAAATCGTTCTTGACGGCGCCGCCATCCACCTTGAGCGTGGTCGGCTTGATGCCCGAGTCGGTCTCCATGGCATCCGCGACTTCCTTGGTCTGGTAGCAGATGGACTCCAGGGTGGCCCGCACCAGGTGGGCGCGAGTCACATACCGCGTCAGTCCCACGACCGCGCCTCGGGCGTACATATCCCAATGGGGCGCGAACAGGCCGGAGAACGCCGGCACGAAATAGATGCCGCCCGAGTCCTTGACGGACTTGGCGATTTCCTCGGTCTCGGCGGCGTCCTTGATGATCTGCAGGTTGTCGCGCAGCCACTGGATCGCGGCGCCCGTGATCGCGATCGAGCCTTCCAGCGCATAAACGCACTTGCCCGCCTCCAGGCCATAACCCGCCGTCGTCAACAGGCCGCTCTTCGACGGGACCGGCGAGGTCCCGGTGTTGAGCAGCATGAAGTTGCCGGTGCCATAGGTGTTCTTCGCCTCGCCGACCGCATAGCAGGTCTGACCGAAGAGGGCCGCCTGCTGGTCGCCGAGGTCGGCGCAGACCGGGACGGCGCCGCCGACCGGGCCGTTCGCCTTCGTCTGGCCGTAGAACTTCTTGTCGCTCGACGGCCGGATCTGCGGCAGCATGGCGCGCGGCACCTTGATCTTGCCGAGCAGCTCCTGGTCCCAGTCGAGGGTCTTGAGATCCATCAACATGGTGCGCGATGCGTTGCTGTAGTCGGTGACGTGCGCCCCACCCTCCGGGCCTCCCGTCAGCCACCAGATCACCCAGGTATCGATGTTCCCGAAGAGCAGGTCGCCGCGCTCGGCCGCGGCCCGCGCGCCGGTGACGTTGTCCAGGATCCACTGGACCTTCGGCCCGGAGAAATAGGTGGCGACCACCAGTCCGGTCTTGCTCTTCACGAGTGGCTCAACGCCGTCGTTGATCAGCTGCTGACAGATGTCGATGGTCCGGGTGTCCTGCCACACGATCGCGTTGTAAACCGGCTTGCCCGTCTTCTTCTCCCACACCACCGCCGTCTCGCGCTGGTTGGTGACCCCGATCCCCGAGAGCTCGTCGGCCTTGATGCCTTTCTTCTGCATCGAACCCTTGATCACGCGCTGGGTCTTCTCCCAGATTTCCATCGGGTTGTGCTCGACCCATCCCGGCTTGGGATAGATCTGCTCGTGCTCGAGGTAGTCGGTCGAGACCACCTTGCCGTCGTGGCTGAACACCATGAACCGCGTCCCGGTGGTGCCCTGGTCGACGGCCGCCGCGTATTTCTTGTCCGCCATGCCAGTCCTCCTTTTAAGAGGTTGTCGTTTTTGCTTGCTGTGGAACGCTCGCCAGGCTATCGCTCAGGGCCCGCAGCATCAGATAGGAGGAGGTCGCGCCGGGATCCTGATGGCCGATGCTGCGATCGCCGAGATAGCTGGCGCGTCCTTTCAGCGCCTTGAGCGGAATCGTCGCCTTCATGCCTTCTTCCGCCGCGTCTGCCGCCGCGGCGAGCGCCTCCTCCAGCGGCGCACCTTCGTCGACGTATTGCCTTAACCGTTCAGTCGCGGGGGCCAGCGCGTCCACCATCGTCTTGTCGTTGCGGTTTGCCTTACCGCGCTCCACCACGCCCTTCAGCCCGGCTTCCAGCGCGGTCACGAGATCCGCGTCGGAAACCTTGGCCTTGCCATCGAGCGCCGTGCCGGCGCGCAGAAAGAACGTGCCGTAGAGCGGGCCGCCCGCGCCGCCCACCGACCCGACCAGCGCCATACCGGTCGTCTTCAGCAGCGTGCCGACGTCCTTGTCTCGGACCGGGGCCAGCTTGACCATGACGGTCTGAAAGCCCCGGTCCATGTTGATGCCGTGGTCACCGTCGCCGATGGCGGCGTCCAGGCCGGTCAGGTACTGCTTCTGCTCGGCAACGATGCCGGCGTAGCGTTCCAGCCAGCCATAGATCTGCGCGTTCGTCACCGCCATGTTCGACTCAAACCTTCCAGCGAAGCGCCGGCGTGTGCACGGGCGCATCCCAGAATTTGGTCGTCTCCGCGTCGAGCTTCAACAGCGTCACTGAGCAGCCCGCCATCTCGAGCGAGGTGATATAGGAGCCCACCAGTGAGCGGGTCGCCTTGATGCCCTGTCCCGTGAGGTACTTGTGGACGGCGTTGTAAATGACGTACAGCTCGATCAGCGGCGTGCCGCCCATCCCGTTGACGAACGCCAGCACCTCGTCGCCACGCTTGAAGGGAAGGTCCTTGACCACGGTGCTGGTCAGGATCTCGGCGATCTCATCCGCTGCCTTCAGCTTGGTCCGTTCCCTTCCGGGCTCGCCGTGGATGCCGATCCCCAGCTCCATCTCGTCGTCGGCGATCTCGAACGTCACTTTGCCGGCCGCGGGCACGATGCACGAGGTGAGCGCCATCCCCATGCTGCGCCCGTTCGCGTTGACTTTCTTCGCGAGTGTGGTCACCGTCTCCAGGTCGGCGCCGGCCTCGGCGCAACCGCCGACGATCTTTTCCAGCAGAACCGTGACCCCCACCCCGCGCCGCCCGGCGGTGTAGAGGCTGTCCTGGACGGCGACGTCGTCGTTCG
Organism: Chloroflexota bacterium; assembly: GCA_005880875.1. Lineage (GTDB taxonomy): Bacteria > Chloroflexota > Dormibacteria > CF-121 > CF-121 > CF-13. The sequence continues at coordinate 569 of VBJI01000103.1, read as the reverse complement.
TGATGACGGCATTGACCTTGGCGCCCTCTCCGCGTGCCAGCTCCGCCGCCATCTCGAAGTTCATGATGTCGCCCGTGTAGTTCTTGACGACGTGCAGCACGCCGGCGCCGCCATCAACGGCCGCCGTTGCCCGCGCCATCTGATCCGGGGTCGGCGACGTAAAGACCGCCCCCGGGCAGGCCGCATCGAGCATGCCCAACCCGACGTAGCCACCATGCATCGGCTCGTGGCCGCTGCCACCTCCGGAGACGAGTCCGACCTTGCCCTTCTTGGGCGCATCCTTGCGGATCACCACATTCGGGTCGTACTCCACCCGGATCAAGTCGGGGTGGGCCGCCGCCATTCCGGCCAGCGCGTCCTTCACCTCGGTCTCGGGGGTGTTGATCAGTTTTTTGAGCCTGGTCGTTACCGCTGCTTCTGCCATCGCTTCCTCCTCTTACTACTTGTGCCCGGTTGGCAATGTCCGCCGGAAGATGAACATCCCAATGCCTTTCCCCATCACCAATCCGATCGCGATCGCCGCCAGGTTGATCGCCAGCGCGTCGAAGCGGCGCGTCAGAACGGCCAGC
>VBJI01000102.1 GCA_005880875.1 Chloroflexota bacterium | reverse complement strand
CAAATAATCGAAGATCAGCTGCGACCAGGACTCCATGTCCAGGTAATAGCTACGCATCGCTTCCAGCGGCAACAGCGCGCCGGCGAGCTTGTCGACCTCGCGGATCGAAATCTCGGGCCGGTCGCCGTCGACCAGAAAGATCAACCCGACGTGCACCCTCCCGACCGGGGTCGTCTGGTCGTTGATCGATCCAAGCAGCTGCGTCGAAAACGAGCCGGCGTACACGACCTCCTCTTCCCACTCGCGCCGCAACCCCGCCTCGATCGGGTCGGCCGCTCCGGCGACGTCCTCGGGGTTGATGTGACCGCCCACCCCGAGTGAATAGAGGTGACGGAGCCGACGCTCGCTCGAGCGGCGCAGTCGGTGGGTCAGGAAGTACCGATCGTGGTGGCGGAAGACGACATACGGAATGATCTGCGGCTCTAACGGATCCTCTTCGACCTCGCGCCGAGGCCGAAACCGATAGTTCGTGCGCACTCGCGCCAGCAACTCGTCGAGCCCGGTGTCCCGAAAGCCGCTCCACTCGGTACCCGCAAACAGCGCATCCCGGGGCACGACCAGGACGTCTTCCCGCGCGCTCACGCGATTGAGTCTACGGTGTCTCAGGGATGCGCACGGCCGATTCTAGTGATGGTGCTCGTCATCGGACGGCTCCGGTCGCGGCGTTGGCCGCGGGGTCGGTTGCGGGGTCGGCTTCGGTGTCGCCTGGGTGCCGACGATCAGCGTCGGGGCTGTGCTGCCCACTTCCGGCTGCTCGATCCGATCGATCTCGTCCAGGTCGGCGACGAGCACCTGCTTGAGATCCGCATCATCGTCATTCCGACTCGCATTGGTCCGCTCGACGGCGGCCAGACCGTCGCGCAGCTGATGCAGGTCCTTGCTGGCGACCCGCGGATCCGTCGGACGCTTGAGGGCCGCCGACGCGTCGTTGACGATGACGCCCAGCGCCCGCAGGCTCGTCGCGGCCAGCAGGGGTTTGTGGTCGACCGCCATCGCCTGGGCTTCGCGAAGCCGTTCGTTGGCCAGTTCGATCTGGAGGGGCAGTCGGTCCGGGCTCGGGGTGACCGCCAGGCGCACGCTTTCCTCCAGCTGCTTGACCGGGTAGAGCGGGTTGTCTGGAAGCGCAGACGGTGCGGCAAAGGCGGCGCTCGCCGCCGCCAGGGCCAGGATGGCCGCCATCGCGAAGGCCAGCCCGAGGCGGCGATAGCTCGCGAACGTCGGGACCCGGAGGGCTCGCCGCTGCGGCAGGGTCGCCTGCAATTTCAGCCAGAACGGGGCGAAGGCGACCGGCGGCGCCGGCGGCAGGGTGACGAGTAGCAGGTTGAGCTCCCGGACTTCGCGCAGCTCGGCGGCGCAGCTCGCGCAGCCGCCGATGTGGGCGTCGAGGCGGCCGCGCTCGTCCGAAGCCAGCATCCCATCGGCATAGGGAATGAGCCATTCGCGGGTCGTTGCATGACTCAACATCTGGGAGACACCCTCTGCCTGATCAAACGCCTCGTATTCACGCCGTATTCGCCTCTTCCCAGGGGCTGACCAGATCACCGAGGCGTTCGCGCAGCAGCCGTTTCGCGCCGTTCAACCGTGACATCACGGTGCCGAGCGGAATGTCGAGCGCCCTGGCGATCTCGTCATAGCTGAGCTCGCCAAAGGCCTGCAGGGCGATGGTGTCACGGTAGTGCGGCGGGAGGTTCGCGATCGCGTGACGGACGTTGAAGGGCTTGTCGTGGCGGTAGCTCGCTAGCGCGTTGTGGACCTTGATGAAGACGTCCTGGGCGACGTCTTCGGCGAGCGAGAGTTCGCCCAGGGCCCGAAAGGCGACGTTGATCACCAGCCGGTGATGGCGGAGCACGAGTTGACGGAAGGCCTCCTGGTCCCCCGCCGCGCTCCGATCGATCAACCGGCGTTCTTCGGCATCCCCCTCAGGCGAGGGAACCTCTGGCTGGGCCATCTCCCGCTGGTGTGACGGTCAATTCCCTCCCCCGCTTGCGCGAATTCCGGGCCCGCCGGCCCACGCGAGCCGCGCTTCAGTGCGATGCGAGCGTTTGAGGCGTTAGGGTGGGGGCCGTAGGCCCGTGAGAAACTGCCGTACCCGGCTGGCTGGGTCGCCGGGCGACTGGGCGATGGCATCCAGCAGCGCGCTCGCCACGATCACGCCATCGGCCTTTCCTTGCAGGGCCTGGAGATGCTCCGGCCTCGAGATCCCGAAGCCGACCACAACGGGGAGCGTCGTATGCCGCCGCACCGTCTCGATCAGGGGCAGCAGCGCTGGATCGAGCTCCGCCCGGGCGCCGGTGACACCGGTGACGGCGATGCAATAGATGAAGCCGCTCGCCGCCTCGCAGGCGGCTTCGATGGCCGCCTCACGGCTGGTCGGCGCGACGAAGAAGACCAGGTCCAGAGCAGCGGCCTCGGCGGCCCGGCGCAGGTCACTCGCTTCGGAGGCCGGGAGGTCCGGGACGATCAGTCCATCGATGCCGGCCTCGTGCGCGGCGCGGCAAAAACGCTCCACCCCATACGCCAGGATCGGATTGAGGTAGGTCATGAACAGCAGCGGAATCTCGACCTGCTCGCGAACGGCCTTCGCCATCTCGAGGGCGCGCGCGACGGTCACGCCGCCCTTCAACGCCAGCTGTGATGCCGCCTGGATGGTACGACCGTCGGCCAGCGGGTCGGAGAACGGGATGCCGAGCTCGATCGCGTCGGCGCCGGATGCGGCGGCCGCCCGGACCAGTGTGGGCGTCAGGTCGAGCCGCGGATACCCGACCGTGAGATAGGCGATCAGCGCCAGCCGCCCCTCCGCGCGCAGCCGGGCGAAGGTCGACTCGAGCCGCGTCACCCGCAGCCGGATGCGACGGCGCTCACGCGCCGGCCAGCCCGCGAACGATATCGAGGTCTTTGTCGCCACGACCCGAGAGGTTGATCAGCACCGTATCGTCGGCAGCGAGCTCAGCCGCCAGCGGCATCGCGTAGGCGATCGCATGCGAGCTCTCCAGCGCGGGGATGATGCCCTCCAGCCGGCAGGTCTCGTGGAAGGCGCCGAGCGCCTGCTCGTCCGTGACACTGACGTACTCGGCGCGATGCGCCTCATGGAGAAAAGCGTGCTCGGGGCCCACGCCGGGATAGTCGAGCCCCGCCGAGATCGAATGGGTGGCGAGCACCTGGCCATCCTCATCCTGCAGCAGGTAGCTGAACGAGCCGTGCAGCACACCGGGCCGACCACCGACGATCGACGCCGCGTGGGCGCCACTGTTGAGGCCCCGGCCCGCCGCCTCCACGCCGATCAACCGCACCGGGTCGTCATAGAAGGGAGCAAAGATCCCGATCGCATTGCTGCCACCCCCGACGCAGGCGACGACGACCGTCGGGAGCCGCCCGGTCTGGGCGAGCATTTGCGCCCGCGCCTCCCGACCGATGACGGACTGGAACTCGCGAACCATCAGCGGGTACGGATGCGGACCGACCGCCGAGCCGATGACGTAGTGCGTGGTGCGCACATTCGTCACCCAATCCCGGATCGCCTCGTTGGTCGCGTCCTTCAGAGTCTTGCTACCGGTTTCCACCGGCGTCACGGTCGCGCCGAGCAGCCGCATCTTGTAGACGTTCATCGCCTGGCGGGCCATGTCATCGACCCCCATGTAGACCTCGCACGTCAGGCCGAACTTCGCGCAGACGGTGGCGACCGCCACCCCGTGCTGGCCGGCGCCGGTCTCGGCGATGATCCGCTGCTTGCCCATCCGCCGGGCGAGCAGCACCTGGCCCAGGGCATTGTTGATCTTGTGGGCGCCGGTGTGGCAAAGGTCCTCGCGCTTCAGCCAGATGCGTGCCCCACCCGCCTTCGCGCTCAGCCGGTCAGCGCGATACACGGGCGTTGGGCGGCCACTGAAGCTGCGCGATAGCTCCTCGAACTCTCGGCGAAAGCCCTCGTCATGTTGGGCCGCCTCGAACGCCGCCGTCAGTTCCTCGACGGCGGCCATCAGCGTCTCGGGGATGAACTGCCCGCCGTAGCGCCCATAGCGCCCGCGCCCGTCCGGTCCCCTGTCGAGCTTGGCCGAACTCACGACTCCACCCGGCGAACCGCTTCGACGAAGGCGCGCAACTTTGTGTGATCCTTGCGGCCGGGCTCGGACTCGACGCCGCTGCAGACGTCGACCCCCCAGGGATGCAGCGTGCGGACCGCGCTGTCGACGTTCTCCGGCGTCAAGCCGCCCGACACCACGACCGGATACTTCCGAGCCACGTCCTTTGCCTGGCTCCAGGCCCAGGTTCGTCCCGTGCCGCCGATGATGTCCGGCGCCCAGGTATCCAGCAGCGGATGATCGTCCTGCTCGATCGGCATCGCGGCCAGCTCTTCGCCCGCCTGCACCCGGAACGCGGGAAGCAGCAGCAGGCCGAGCGAGCGGTCGGCCGGCGTCAATGGCCGGTAGACCTGGATCGCCGTCAGCGGGCAGGCATCCGCCACCGCCGCGATCTGTTCCGGCGACTCATCGACAAAGACGCCGACCCGCCCAATCGTGTCCGGCACATCGGCGAGCAATGCCTTCACGTCGTCAACCCGAACCTGGCGTTTGCTCCGGGTGAAGATGAACCCGAGCAGATCGACGCCGAGCTCGACCGCAAGGTCGACGTCCTCTTTCCTGGTGTTCCCACAGATCTTGATCTTCGTCATCGTCCGCTGAGCTCCCGGACCTTGGCCTCGAGGTCGACCGCCCGTAGCAGCGATTCGCCGACGAGGGCGGCGTCGACCTTCAGCCTGGCCAGCTCATCGATGTCCGCGCGGCTCTCGATGCCACTCTCGCTGATCACGGTTCGGCTGCCGGGGATCAACGGCCGGAGCCGCGCCGTTGTCGCCCGGTCCGTTTTCATCCGGGTGAGATCGCGATTGTTGATGCCGATGATGGCGGCGCCAAGGTGCAGCGCGCGCTGCACTTCCGCCTCGTTATGCACTTCGACGACGGACCGCATCCCGAGGTGGTGGGCCTGGTACTGCAGCTGGTCGAGCTCACCGTCATCGAGGATCCCAGCGATCAGGAGGACAGCATCGGCGCCAAAGGCGCGGGCAGCGAGGAGCTGTACCGGGTCGACGATGAAGTCCTTGCAGAGGATCGGTACGTTGACCAGCGCCCGAACCGCCCGGAGATGGTCAAAGCTCCCCCCGAAAAACTCGGGCTCGGTCAGAATCGACAGAGCGGCGGCGCCGTTTTCCGTATAGCGCCTGGCCAGGCCGATTGGGTCGTACGGATCCTGGAGCAGGCCGCCCGAAGGGGAGCGCTGCTTGCACTCGGCGATCAAGGCGAGGGCCCTGCCCGCAAGGGCGTCCCGAAAATCGCGGGTCGGTGGCGCTGCCTCGAGCAGCGCGGGCAATGCCGCCGCACGCCCGTCGACCTTGAAACGGGCGAACTCCCGGCGTCGCGCCTCAACGATGCGCTCGAGGATCGGAGCGGCTTTGGTGGCCATCAGCGGGAATCCACCATCCCGACTAAGCGCGGGCTGCGGTCTTCTCCAGGACTCCTTTCATCCTCTTGACGCCCTCTTCGATCTGCTCGACCGAGTTGGCGTAAGACAGCCGCAGGTACCCCTTCCCCGCCTCGCCAAAGGTCGAGCCGGCGAGGAGGGCCACGCCGCCATCGTTCAGCATCCGGTCGGCCAGCTCGCGCTCGCTCTGCCCGGTCTCGACGATGTTGGGAAACACGTAAAAGGCGCCCAACGGCTTGTGGCAATGAACGCCGGGCAACTGGTTGAGGCGATCGACCACGATGTCGCGGCGGCGCTTGAACTCGGCGACCATTGCCTGCACCGATGGATCGGATCGCGGCGACAGCGCCTCGATGGCGGCCATCTGGGTGAAGGCCGCGGCACATGAGCTGCTGTTGATCATCAGGGTCTCGAACTTCTGGGCCAGCGGCAGCGGGGCGACCGCGAAGCCCAGCCGCCAGCCGCACATCGCGTACGCCTTGCTCAGCCCATCGGAGTAGATGGTGCGGTCGAGCATGCCCGGGACGGTCATGATCGACGCGTGATGGCCGTCATAGGTGATCTGGCCGTACACCTCATCGGTAAGGACAAAGAAGTCATGGCGCATGGCGAGCTCGGCGATCTGCTCGAGGTCGCGGGTCGACAGCACGCCGCCCGTCGGGTTCTGCGGCGAGTTGATGACCAGCAGCTTCGTTCGCGGCGTGATCTTCGATTTGAGCTCCTCGAGGTCGAGCCGGAAATCGTTGCGCTCGCGCAGCGGGATGCCGACCGGGATCCCGCCGGCCAGCGCCGCGGCCGAGGCGTAGATGGCGTAGCCGGGGTCTGGCACGATGACCTCGTCGCCCGGGTCCACCACCGCCAGCATCGTGAAGAGCAGCACGTTCTTCGAGCCGGGCACCATCACGACCTGCTCGGGCTTGACCTCGACCTCGTACCAGCGGCGGATCCAGTCAGCCACCGCCTGCCGCGCCGGCATCAAGCCGCCGGCCGGCGTGTAATGGGTGTAACCATCGTGCAGGGCGCGCTCGGCGGCTTCGACGATGTTCGGCGGTGTCGGGAAATCGGGCTCGCCGATCTCCAGGTGGACGATGTTCCGCCCCTGGGCCTCGAGCTTGCGGGCCTTGGCGAGCACCTCAAACGCGGTTTCGGTGCCGATCTCGTCCATCCGCTGGGCGAATTTCATCCGATGACTATCCTCTCACGCCGAACGGACCGAGTTCTCCGGTATAGGGCAGCCACGTAACCTTGACGTCCTGGACCCGCGCCAGGCGCGGTCCCTGGCGAAGCTCATTGAGAAATTGCTCCAGCGCCGGTGCCGCGCCTTCCGCCTCCACCTCTACCGCGCCATCGTATCGGTTGCGCACATAGCCCTCGATCCCCAGCTGGCGGGCGTGCCGCTCGGCAAAGAAACGAAAGCCGACGCCCTGCACGTCGCCGATGATCTCCGCCTTGAGGCGGCGCCGTTGCTCCTTAGATGGCAATCACGCGTGCGCCAGCGGCCCGGGGGTGACGACCACCGAAACGCGCTTCGGCGCATCGGGGATCGCCTCCAGGGTGCGGCGGACGACCGGCAGATACGCCATGACGAGCTGCCGGGCCGATTGCTCGGTGGGCGCGCCGATCACCAACCGCTGGTCATCGCAGTGGCAACAGGTCGCGGTCCCTTCCCAGAGGTAGTACGCCGTGTCAGGCAGGTTCAGGCTCAAGAGGAGCTGGAGCTCCTTCCAGACCGAAGTCCCCTGCATTGCCCATAATCCTAACTCCGGGCAACGCCCCTAAGCTAGGGGCAAATGAACCTCACCGAGGAGGTCAAGAACCGGGCCAAAGCCCTCGGATTCTGCGCCGTCGGTATCACCGGCGCCGACCCGTTCGAGGAAGCCGAGACGGCGGCCGCCACTCGGACGGCCGAGGGCCTGATGGACGGGCTCACCTGGTGGAGCGACGGCCGCGCCCACGCTAGTGCCGATCCACGGCGTAACACCCCCGATGCCCGCAGCGTGATCGCCCTCGCCTATCCGTATCCGACGCCGGTCCCATCCGAATCCAGGGACGAAGATGGCCCCCGCGGCCGGATCGCCTCCTACGCACTCGGTCGCGACTACCACGAGGTCCTCCTGGAGCGGATGCAGCCGTTGCTCGCGATGTTGCGTGAGCAGGGTCATCGCGCCAAGAGCTACGTCGATCACGGCTGGATGCTCGACCGCGCCGCGGCGGCGCGGGCCGGCCTGGGCTGGTTGGGAAAGAACACCAACCTGCTGGTGCCGGGCACCGGTTCGTCGGTCCTGCTGGCCGAGATCGTCACCTCGGCGCAGCTTGATCAGGACGAGCCGGTGAAGAAGAGCTGCGGCAGCTGCGACGCCTGCCTTCGAGTCTGCCCCACCGGCGCCCTGGTTGCGCCCGGCGTGCTCGACAACCGCCGCTGCATCTCCTTCTGGACGATCGAGCATCGGGGGGTGATCCCTCTCGAGATGCGACCGTTGATCGGCGACTGGATCTTCGGTTGCGACCTCTGCCAGGAAGTCTGCCCGATCAATGCCGGCGCACGACCGGCCCTTCCCGACGCCGACGCCGTCCAGGCGTTCGGCCCACCTCTCGAGCCGCGTCCGCGGCTCGAGGAACTCCTGAGGTTGGACGACGAGGGCTTCCGGGCCCGGTTTCGCGACAGCGCGGTCTGGCGCACGCGTCGCGCCGGGCTGCTCCGCAATGTCTGTATCGCGCTCGGCAACGTGGCGGATCGCGCGTCGTCGCCGGCGTTGACGGCCGCGCTCGATGACCCCGAGCCCCTGGTTCGCGGCCATGCCGCCTGGGCGCTGGGCCGGTTGGGTGGCAGCGCGGCACGCGCCGCCCTGCAGCAGGCGCTCAGCCGCGAGCTCGACGCGCAGGTGCGGGACGAGTGCGCGCTCGCGCTGCAGGAGTGCGGGCCGCTCGCCGTCCCGTCAGCGGTTTGACGGTCGTGCCCTCCTCGGCGCGCGCGAGCATGAAGAGCAGGTCTGAGAGCCGATTGACGTATCGCATCAATTCCGGACTTTTGAGCTGGCCCGTCTGCTGCAGCCCGACGATGCGGCGTTCAGCGCGCCGCGTCACGGTCCGCGCCACGTCGAGCGCGGCGCCGGCCGCGGTGCCGCCAGGAATCACGAAGGCATCAGGAATCGTGATCCGGCGCTCGAGCTCGGCGATCTCCGTCTCGACCCGTTTGGTGAAATCCGGGGTCACGACCATGAAGTGTTGTTGCAGCTTGTCGTACTCGGCCGGGTCGGTCGCCAGCTCGGCGCCGACCGTAAAGAGCTCGCTCTGGATCCGCAGGACGACCGCGTGCCGCTCGCGATCCGTGATCAAGGCGCGAGCGGCACCCAGCGCGGAGATTGCCTCATCGACCGCCCCATATGCTTCCGTGCGCGGATCGGTTTTCGATACCCGGCCTCCGTAGAGAAGTCCGGTCTCCCCTCCATCGCCGGTCTTGGTGACGATGCTCTTGCGCGCCACCGGCGGTCGCCTCGCGGGCTCTACGCCGCGCCGCGGGCCACGACTTGCTCGGACCAGCCCTGCAGGATGC
>VBJI01000101.1 GCA_005880875.1 Chloroflexota bacterium | reverse complement strand
CACGTCAACTACAAGGGGCCGCAACTCGCGTACGCGCTGGCGTTCCTGCGCGCCCACAAGCACACCTCGCTGGTCACGATGACGATCGGTGCGAATGACTTCTTCCTGCTCCAAAAGGCATGCAACAACAACGTGCTCTGCATCGAGGGCGGTCTAGCCGGGGTCTTAACTAGCCTCCAGACGAACCTCGCGACGATCTACACGCAGATCCGTGCCACGGGCTACACGGGAAGGATCGTTGCGCTCACGTACTACGTAACGAACTACAACGACCCCCTCGCGGTGCTCGTCATCGGTTCGATTGATGCCTTCGTCAAAGCGACCACGCTGGCGGCAGGAGGCCGGGTCGCCGACGGATTTGCCGCGTTCGGCGCGATTGCTAGCAGAGCTGGAGGCGACAGTTGCGCGGCGGGCCTGCTGATCGTCAAGCCGAATGGGACGTGCGACATTCATCCATCGACCTTCGGCGCCCAAGTCCTGGCGCAGACGGTTGCCGCCGCGCTCCAGTAGCTAGCTGAATCCGAGGCTCGGGTCCGCGTCGAAGGGCGCCGGATCCGGGCCTCGGCGCTCCCACTCGACCAGCGCGGCGGCCCCGATCATGGCGGCGTTATCCGTGCACAGTTCGGGCGCCGGGATGACCAGATGCGCCAGCGAGCCGAGGCGCTCCTGGGCGGCCTGCCGCAGCCGGCGGTTCCGGGCCACGCCGCCGCCCACCACGATTGTCGGAACCGGCTGCTCCGCCTGCGCCGCCTCCACTCGCTGCAGCAGCGCATCGACGATCGCCTCCTGGTAGCTCGCCGCCAGATCGGCGCGCTGCCTGGGACTCAGCTCGCCGCGTTTGCGCACGTCGTACAGCAGCGCCGTCTTCACGCCGCTGAAACTGAAGTCGAGCCCCGGGGCCCGCGGCCGCGGGAAGTTCACCGCCTTCGGATTTCCGTCGGCGGCCAGCTTGTCGATCGCCGGTCCGCCCGGAAACGGCAGGCCCAGAATCCTCGCTCCCTTGTCGAAAGCCTCCCCGGCCGCATCGTCACGCGTTCGACCGATGACGGCAATGCTGCCATCTGCCTGCCACCGGATCAGGTCGCTGTGACCGCCCGAGACCACCAGCCCGAGCACCGGCGGTTTGAGGTCGGGCTCGGCGAGCTGGGCCGCATAGATGTGGGCCGCCAGGTGGCTGACCCCGATCACCGGCAGCCGGCGCGCCCAGGCGATCGCCTGCGCGATGTTGACGCCGACGAGCAGACACCCGACCAGGCCGGGGCCGCGCGTCACCGCGACCGCATCGACCTGTTCCCAGCGGGTGGACGCCGTCTCGAGCGCCCGCTCGACCACCGGGATCAGGGTCTGTAAATGCGCGCGCGCCGCAATTTCCGGAACGACGCCGCCGAAGGGCGCGTGGAGCGCATCCTGGGACCGGATCACGTTCGACAGCAGCCGCGGACCCGACTCGACGACGGCCGCCGCCGTCTCATCGCAGGAGGTTTCGATCGCCAGGACGCGCCGGTTGGTGACGGCTACTGCGGCGTGCTGCGGTCCAGCCCTTCGATCTCGAGCGTCTCGAGGATCTCGCGGAAGCGCTTCTTGAAGCTCGCCGCCTGGATCGAGTCCGACCACATCACGATCGCGTCCTCGTTGTTGTCCGTGTAGTACCCGCGGCGCCGGCCGATCACCTTGAAGCCAAATTTCTCGTACAGCCGGACGGCCACGTCATTCGATGGCCGCACCTCGAGCGTGAGCCAGCGCGAGCCCAATTGATAGGCCCGCTGGATCAGGGCGGCCATCAAGGCATGCCCGTAACCCTTACCCTGCTGGTTCGCGCGCACCCCGACGGTCGTGATATGGGCCTCATCGCTCATCTTCCACAGCCCGGCGTAGCCGACAATCTCCTCGTCATGGCGCAAGACCAGGTAGTACGCGGAGCGATTGTGGTGGAGCTCGCGGTAATAGGCATTGCGCGGCCACGGTGTGGGAAAGATCTCACGCTCGATCGCCTGCACCTCGGGGATGTCCTCCTCGCGCATGGCATCGACGAGCGTCCGGGATTTCAGTTGCATCATGGGGCCTTCCTTCTTCGCTCCTCGGCGGCGGCAGGCTGAACGTAGAGTGCCTGCACCTCATCATATCGCAGCGGTTTTTGCGATTCGAAGGTCCAAATGGCGGAATCCAGCAGTGCGGCGCTCAACGGGCGGCGCTCCGTGGCCGGAATCTCGAGATGCGCCAGCTCCAGGGACCAACGGGCCAGCATGCCGGCCGGCTCGACGATGACGCGGGCGCCGGTTGGCAGCCACTCAGCAAGCTCATCCGCAGGCATCCGACGGGCGGCCTCGCCTTCCCGCCAGGCGTAGACCTCGCCCCGGCCCGCGTCGCGCAAGGCGAAGGTGGCGGGACCGCCGGCCGCTCGCCGGGCCAGAATGGGCAGGCTGTCGATTAGATGCAGCGGAATATGGCGGGCATAGGCGAGCCCGGCCGCCAACGAGAGGCCAACCCTGAGCCCGGTGAACGACCCGGGGCCGCGCGCGGCGGCGACGCCGTCGAGATCGTCCGGCCGCCCGGCCGCCCGCTTCACCAGCGCATCGAGGCGTGCCAGCACCGGCGGATCGTCCCGGCGCCGGACCCAGTCGTCAACCGCGAGGAGACGGCGTCCATCGAGGACGACCAGCGCCTGGTCCACCCCCGACGTGTCAATCGCGACGCGCAAGCTCGAACACCTCGCGGACCCGGTCGGGGCCGCGAACCAGGGTCAGGCGCCGCCGGTCGTCACCACGGCTGGTCAGCCGGATCAGGGTGGTGGCCCAGACGTTCACCACGCCGGCGCGTTCCGGCCATTCGATCAGCGTGACGGCGTCGGGCGCGGGCTCGTCCAGACCGGTATCGACCCAGGACATCCCCTCGAGACGGTAGAGATCGAAATGCTCGACGGGAAGGCGTCCCTGGTAGTGGTGATGCAGCACGAAGGTCGGACTGTGCACGCTGCCGCTCACGCCCAGGGCTTCCGCGATGCCCCTGACCAGCTCCGTTTTTCCACTTCCAAGATCGCCCTCCAGTCCGACCACGTCGCCCGCCTCCAGGGCGTTACCGAGGCGCAGACCGAGCTGGCGGGTCTCCTCGACGGACCGCGTCTCAACGGAAGTGCTCATAGCCTCCTGTCCGCAAGCGTTCGACCCGCCCGCCGTGTTTGATCCGGATGCCGGGCCGCGCGTCGATCTCACCGACAACCGTCAGCGGAAGCTTGAGGCGTTTGAGGGCCTGCTGGGCCGTGAGCAATCGACCCTGTGGCGCGGCGCAGATCAACTCGAAGTCCTCGGAATCGCTCACCGCCAGCGGCCACTGCTCCCGCTTGAGGCCACGCCGCAGTGGCAGGCTCTCGATATGACGTTCGGCGGCGGTTCGTGGAGATTTTCCGGCGAGCAGGAGACCGAGACCGGCTGCCGCGCGCCCGAGGACGCCGGTGACGCCAAGGCCCCAGCCCGCCCGAGCACCGCTCCGGCGCAGTGGGCGACGGCCGGTGGGCAGGGTCCCGTAAAGCGCCGCCGTCAAGACCATCGGTCCGTCCGTCCCACTGAGGTCGCCGCCCGCAATGGTGCAGCCGTATTGTCGAGCTCGCTCCGAAATGCCGCGGTACAGGCCGGTCACGTCCTGCAGAACGAGGCTGCCGGGCAGACAGAGGGAAATCAGGGCGTGGCCAGGGTCGGCACCCATGGCGGCGAGGTCGCTCAGGTTGATGCTCATCAGGCGGCGGCCGAGTAGTCGAAACGTCAGGCCCGGCCACTCCAGCCGGAAATCGACGCCCTCGACCATCGTGTCCGTGGTCGCCGCCACCAGGGAATCGCCGCGCCAGACCGCGGCATCGTCGTTCGGTGCGGCCACCAGCAGCCCTGTCGAGGGATGGTCCAGGTAGGGGGCGATCGCACGCAGCAGCCGGTATTCGCCGAGTTCTGCCAGCGTTGGCGGCCGGCGCGGTGGCGCTTGGCTAAACGGGGACGCCCTCGACGGGACTGCTGGCGACCGCCTTCACGCCGATGCGGGCGCGACCGGCTTTGAATGCCCGGCGCCCCGCGACCACGGACTCGGCGAAAGCGCGCGCCATCTCGGGTGGGTCCTGGGCACGGGCGATCGCCGTGTTGACCAGCACGCCGGCCGCGCCGAGTTCCATGCAGCGCGCGGCTTCGGAAGGAACGCCCAGGCCGGCGTCCACGATGACGGGGACCTTGACCTTGTTGACGATCAGCTCCAGGTTCAGAAGGTTCTGGATTCCAAGGGTGGTGCCGATCGGCGCGGCCCCGGGCATCACCGCGGCGGCGCCGGCCTCGTAGAGACGGATCGCCTGCACGACATCGTCACTCGTGTAGGGCATGACGATGAAGCCTTCCTCGACGAGTTGCCGGGTCGCTTCGAGCGTCGCCTGTGGGTCGGGCAGCAACGTGTCCTCGTCGCCACTGACTTCGACCTTGATGAAGTTCGAGAATCCGGCGGCGCGAGCCAGGCGGGCGAGGCGAACCGCGCCCTCTGCCGTGGTCGCCCCGGCGGTGTTCGGCAGCAGCGTGTAGCGACGCAGGTCGATGCCCTCGAGCTCGGAGCGGCCGCCGTCGAGATTCAGCCGGCGGATGGCGACGGTGATCATGTCCGGCTGGGCCGCGTCGAGGCAGCGGGTGAGCACCGCGTTCGACGCGTACTTTCCGGTGCCGTGGATCAGGCGGGAGCGCAGTGTTCGGCCGCCAACGACGAACGGATCATCGCCGGTCGGAGACCCGCCGCCAACGAAGTACACGAGCTCGAGCTCGTCGCCGTCGCGGACTTTCGCCGTCATGAAATCCTCCTTCCGACGGATCTCGCGGTTGTGCTCCACCACGACCCGCGACGGCTGCACCTCGAGCCGCTGCAGCAGCTCGAACAGGCTCAGCCCGTCGGGGACGACCCGAGGCTTCCCATTCAGCGTGACGGTGACGTCGCTCACCGGCGAGCCGCCGCCAGCCGCGTGATCAGCGCCTCGTGCAGCCGTCGGGCGGCTTCGGCCGGATCCGGCGCGTCGTAGACCGCCCGCACCACGGCGACGGCCGGCGCCCCGGCGTCGGCGACCGCGGCGACATTCTCCAGGTCGATGCCACCCACCGCCACGAAGGGCCGGTCGAGGACTCCGGCCACGCGCGAAACCAGGGCGGTACCGACGGCAGGCCGGCCCTCCTTGGTCGGCGTCGGATAGACGGGACCGACCGCGATATAGTCGGCGCCCTCGTGGACCGCGATCTGGGCTTGCGCGAGGCTATGCGTCGAGCGGCCGATCAGGCGTCCTTCGAATCCTGGCAGGGCGCGGACGGCGGCGGGCGGCAAGTCGTCCTGCCCCAGGTGAACGCCATCGGCGTCCGCCGCGATGGCCAGGTCGGCGTGATCGTTGATGATCAGCAGCGCCTCGTGGGCCCGGGTTAGGGTCCGCAGCGCGAGGGCCAGCCGGTATGTCTCGAGCATCGGCGTCGACTTCTTGCGGAGCTGGATCACCGTGGCGCCACCGTCGAGCGCCGCCTCCACGATCCGGGCGGTTTGAACTTCGTCACCCTGATCGCCGGTGATCACGTAGAGGCGCATCTGCGCCAGCGTCTCGCGTCGTTGTTCGGCCAGTTTCATATCTACAGTCCCCTGGCTGGCGCCGGAATGCTCGAGAGCCCGTTCCCTCCGCAGGTTCTATCCCTGATCAGGTTCCAGCGTCAGCCGGCGAACCGACTTTCTCAGCGCATTCCGCTCCGCTAGGGCTGCATAGATTATAGGTATCGGCGCGGCACCCGGTAGGAGATAGCGCAAAGCACCTCGTACGAGATGGTGCCTGACGCGTCGGCGAGATCGTCGGCCGTGAGCCGGGCATCTCCATCGCGGCCGATCAGCGTGACGACATCCCCAACCTGCACCGCAGGCACGGTTGCCACGTCGAGTGCCGCCTGGTCCATGCTGATCGACCCGGCGAAGGGGACCCGGATGCCGCGGACGATGGCGCACCCTTTTTCCGCGGCCCGCCAGTGGAGTCCGTCGGCGTAACCGGCGGCGATGGTTGCCACCCGCGACGGCTGTTTGGCTTTGAACCGGCGGCCGTATCCGACCGTCTCCCCCGCCGGAACGGAGACCACATTGGTGACGATCGTCTGCCAGGTCAGCGCCGGCCGAAGGGAAGGCAGGTCACTCCAGCTCGACGCTGGTCGAACGCCGTAGAGAATCAGTCCGGCACGAACCAGGTCGAGCCGGGCCTCCGGGAGGCGGAGGGTCGCCGCCGAGTTGGCGGCATGGCTGATAAAGCCCGTGACCCCTGCCCGAACGAGCGCGGCGCGAGCGTCGAGAAAGCTGCGCAGCTGGTCTTTCGTGAATTCGAGATCGCGGTCCGCGTCGGCGAAATGCGTCCAGAATCCCTCCAGCCGCAGGTGCGGATCGGCATGGACCTCCGTCGCCAGCCTGACGGCCTGGTCGGGTGTAGCGCCGAGGCGATGCATGCCGCTATCGACTTTGACGTGGATGGCGATCTCCGTCGCCGCGGTTTTCAACAATGCCAGGCTGGCCTGGTCGTACACGGTCAGCGCGAGCCCGGACGCAATCGCCGCGGACAGGGCGGGCGGCGGGGTGTAGCCGAGGTTGAGAATCGGCGCGCGAATGCCCGCCTGACGCAGTTCGATGCCCTCTGGCACCGAGGAAACGCCCAACCAGGTTGCGCCACCCTCGAGCGCCGCCCGAGCGGTGGGCACCGCCCCGTGCCCGTAGCCGTTGGCCTTGACGACGGCCATGACGCCGGTCCGGGGGCCGACCAGCTGCTTGACGAGTGTCGTGTTGTGAGCGATGGCCGACGCATCGACATCGGCCCACTTCGTCGCGCCGTGCTCCGTCAGCGCAAGCGCTCCATCACCCGCGGTATCTGCGGCAACAGGTCAGAGGCCAGAACGCCGGCCTGGCCGAGCGATGCTTCGAGGTCCATCCCCGCCAGGCCATGCAGGTGCACGCCCGTCACCGCGGCTTCGAAGGGCGGCAGCTTCTGGGCCATCAGCCCGCCGATCAAGCCGGCGAGGACGTCGCCCGTGCCGCCGGAGGCCAGTGCCGCCGTGGAGACCGGATTCAGGGTGACGCGGCCGTCCGGGGCCGCGATCACGGTGCCGGCGCCCTTGAGGACGACCACCTTGTTCCAGGCCTTCGCGAATCGCGAGGCGATGCCGCGGCGGTCCTGCTGGACCGCGCTGGTTTCCAGGCCCGAGAGGCGGCCGAACTCCGCGGGGTGCGGGGTCAGCACGATCTGCGGCGACAGCCGCGGCAAGAGCGCGCGATGTTCCGAGAGCAGGTTCAGGGCATCGGCATCGAGGACCAACGGCGCGGCGACGCGGGGGACGAGGTCCTCGATCAAGCGGCGGGTGGATGCGTCGCGGCCGATTCCGGGGCCGATCACGCCGGCGTCGGCGCCGGCGAAGCCACGCAGGACGCCGCTGAGCGACGCGTGTCCGACCACCCCGGGAGAGACCTCGGGGACCGGGCCGACGATCACCTCGGTGCATTTTTCGGCCAGGATCGGGTAGATCGACTGCGCGACCAGCAGGCGAACGATCCCCGCCCCTGCGCGCGCGGCGCCCATGCCCGCCAGGTAGGCCGCCCCGGTGAAGCCCTGCGACCCGGCCAGCACGACGACCGTCCCGAATGTCCCCTTGTGGCCATCCCGCGGCCGGTCCGGGAGCCGGAAGCCATCAGGAAGCTCGCCATCGGAGTGGATGGCCTCGGCCTCGGGAATGACGGCGACCGCCACGGCAAAGTGGCCGTCGTGCGCGATGCTGACGTCGACGCTGCGGCCGGTCAGGGTGGTGGCCGGCGCGACCCGCACGTGGGGACGCCCATCACCGCTGGGCAAGATCTCGACGTCGCGCATCCGCGGCCGGGGAACCCCGCTGGGCATCGCCTTCCCGATCGCCTCTTTGGCGGCCCAGCGGCCGGCCCAGCGCTCGGGGCTCTCGCCGCAATAGGCGATCTCGCGGTCGCTCAGAAACTTGTGAAGAAACCGGCTGCCGAAGCGTCGGTGGGCCTCCGCGATGCGGGGAATCGCCGCCACATCCACGCCGACCCGAGGGGTCATGCCCCTACTCTACGGTGACGCTTTTCGCCAGATTGCGCGGCTGGTCGACGTTGCAGCCGCGCTCGGTCGCCACGAAATAGGCGAACAGCTGCAGCGCCACGACGTTGACAATCGGCGACAGGAACTCCGAGACCCCCGGCACTTCGAAGCGGTCGGCCTCGATCTCATCCAGCGTCTGGTCGCCCGCCGTGACCAGCGCGATCACGGGCGCGTCGCGGGCGATCACCTCCTGGATGTTGCTCACCATCTTTTCCAGGGTGGCGGCCTGAGTCGCGATCGCGAACACCGGGAAGCCGCTGTCGAGCAGGGCGATCGGTCCATGCTTCAGCTCGCCGGCGGCGTAACCTTCCGCGTGCAGGTAGGAGATCTCCTTGAGCTTGAGGGCGCCTTCCAGCGCGATCGGGTAGTTGATGCCGCGTCCGATATACATGAAGTTCCGATGGCCCGAGTATTTCCGGGCGAGGGCCTGGAGCTGCTCGGCTCGATCGAGGACGGATTGGACCGCCTCGGGCAAGGTTTTGAGCTCCGCGGTCAGCTCGCGCAACCGTTCCGGCGTCAGGCGATGCCGAATCGCGGCCAGCCGGATGCCGAGCAAGTAAAGGCAGGTCAGATGCGCGATGAACGTCTTCGTCGATGCGACGCCGATCTCGGGACCCGCGTGGAGGTAGATGACGCCATCGCTTTCCAGCGCCATCGAACTGCCGACGACGTTCGTGATGGAAACGACCTTTGATTTGCGCTCGTGTGCCTCGCGAATCGCCGCCAGGGTGTCGGCGGTCTCCCCCGATTGCGAGATGCCGATGACGAGCGTGTCCTGGTCGATGATGGGCTGGCGGTAGCGGAACTCGGAGGCCGGTTCGACCTCGACCGGGATCCGGGCGAGATCCTCGACGATGTACTTGCCCAGCAGCGCCGCGTAGTACGACGTGCCGGCGGCCACCATCTTGATGGCCTGGATCTTCAGCAGCTGGCGGTCGGTCAGGCCGAACTCCTCGAAGGTCACCTCGCCCTCGTCGGTCAGCCGGCCGCGCAGCGCGTTCGAGACGGCCTCCGGCGCTTCGTTGATCTCCTTGGCCATGAAGTGCGGATAGCCGCCCTTCTGCGCCTGGCTGATGTCCCACTTGACCTCGATGATTTTCGGTTTGACGCTCGCGCCGCCGGTGGTACTGACCTCAGGGCCGAGCCGGGTGATCGACACCATCTCCCCTTCGCCAAGCAGCAGGACTTTCTTCGTGTAAGGGATGACGGCCGTGATGTCCGACGCCACGAACCATTCCTTGTCGCCGATGCCGACGACGAGCGGGGCATTGAGCCGGGCGCCGATCAAAAGATCCGGATCCTTCTGCGAGAAGATCGCCATCGCGTAGGCGCCCCGCAGCCGGCTGAGCGCGGCGCGGACGGCGGCCACCAGGTCGCCCTGGTCGTTCTCCTCGATCAGGTGGGGGACGACTTCTGTGTCGGTGTCTGAGATGAACACGTGGCCGCGTGCCTGCAGCTCCTTGCGCAGCTCGGCGAAGTTTTCGATGATTCCGTTGTGAATGACCATGATCTGCTTGTGGCAGTCGGTGTGCGGGTGGGCGTTGATGACGGTGGGACGGCCATGAGTCGCCCAGCGGGTGTGGCCGATTCCGAGACGGCCTACCGGCATCTCCTCCGTGAGCC
Organism: Chloroflexota bacterium; assembly: GCA_005880875.1. Classification (GTDB taxonomy): domain Bacteria; phylum Chloroflexota; class Dormibacteria; order CF-121; family CF-121; genus CF-13. The sequence continues at coordinate 6,790 of VBJI01000101.1, read as the reverse complement.
GCTCGACCAGCGTGTCGACCTTGGCGGCGCTCTTCACGACCGACGTGTGACCGTCGGCCTCGTTGAAGATGGCCACCCCGGCCGAGTCATAGCCCCGATATTCGAGCCGCTTCAGGCTTTCCATGATGATGGGCGCCGCCGAGCGCTCACCGAGGTAGCCGATGATCCCGCACATTAGCGGCCTCCTATGTTCCCATCCCGGACACGGTCAAACCAGCGAACTCGGTTCGTGGTTTCGGTTAAACGGCCTGCCGCGCCGAAGGTTACGGCCCCGGCGAGGGTGAAACGCCGGGGGCGGCGGAGATGAAGACGTGCACCGTCGCCGTCTTCTGGCTCACCTCCACCCCAGCAGGCGGTCGAATGGTGACGGTCCTGACCACGTCCGACTTCGCATTGGTGATGTCGACAGGATCGGTGGCGAGCAAGAGCGCGCTCAGGACACTCTGCAACCCCGTCGCCTGAACCTCGAGCGGGGCGATCTGCACATTCGTCACCCGGTAGCCGGCGGCCGGCTGGCCGGTCAGCGTCCAGCCGACGGGCCGGGGCTCGGTGACCGCGTCGGCCTGGATCACCATCTTCACCGTGACCTGCGCCGGCGTGACGGTCATCTGGGGCACCAGCTTCTTGTTCGCGTCCCGAATGACCACCAGATATGGCGAGTTGATACCGGTCTGTGGGAGGTCGGCCAGGTCGACCTGCACCACGGCCTGAATCCCCGTGAGCTTGCTCTTGGGGCCGTCGACCCGGACGCTGGCTGGCGTCACCGTGGTGGCACTGGTCTGCTCGTGAAATCCAGACGGGAGCGCGTGGACCCGCTCGATCGAGACCGTCTGGGTGGAACTGGCAAGCTCATCGACCGTCACCCCGACCGAGGATGGGGCGTCGATGGTCACGTTCGGGTCAGGGTTGTCAACCCGGATCGGAACGTCGGCACGACCGACCTTGACGCTCGAAAAGTTTCCGGTCACGTGCAGCGTCCGGTAGTCGAACTTGCGTCGGATTCGACGTATAGGCGACTACGCTCCAGAGCGCGACGGCGAAAAAGATCGCCAGCAGCTTGAGCCGAAGGTTGCTGAGCAGGACCGTATCTTACCGAGCCCGGTCCTCTCGTCGCCACACGGGGAGCGGAGGCCGGTGAATCTCGGGCCGGGGCTGGAGCAGCGAGGTCAGCACCTGGCGGAGGCGGTCCGGGTCGAGGTTGCGCAGCAGCTTGCCTTCGTGGGCGACCGCGATCTGGCCGAGCTCCTCGGACAGGATCAGGACGACGGCATCCGTCTGCATCGAGAGGCCGAGGCCGGCCCGGTGGCGGGTGCCCATCCGCTCACGAACCGTCCCCTCCTCCGCCAGCGGTAGGACGCACCCCGCGGCCAGGATCTGATTGCCGCGGACGATCACGGCGCCATCGTGGAGCGGCGAGTTCGGAAAGAAGATCGCCTCGAGGAATTCGGCCGTCAGCTCGCCGTTGATCCGGATGCCGCTGTTCGCGTAATTCTCGAGGCCGGTTTCCTTTTCGAAGACGATCAGGGCGCCCGTGAAGCGCTGGGTCAGCTTGGTGGTGGCGCGAATCACCTCGTCGATCATGCGAGTGAAAATCTGCAGGTTGTAGTGGGCCAGCGGCCGCCCGATGAACCCGATCCGGCCGAACTGGTCCAGGGCGCGGCGGATCTCCGGCTGAAAGAGCACGATGATGCCGACCAGGATGGCCGGGGCAGTTTCGCGGAAGATCCACGAGAGCAGCCGTAGATTCAGCAGGTTGGCCAGCAAGCCGATCAAGGCGAGCAAGAGGACCCCGAACATCAGCTGGACCGCCTGGGTTCCCCGGATGAGCAGGAACAACCGGTACAGGAAGAAGGCGACCAGGCCAATGTCGATCAGATCGAGGACATGGCGCATGATGTTCCCGCTCTGAAGGAACACGAGGATGTCGCGCAGGATTACGTCCACCGGCGGTCAATAGTATCGTCCAATTGCGGCGGGCCAACCGCACGGCCGCGCCCCGATCGCCTAGACTCGGGCGATGGACATCACCGCGCTCGTCGCCCTGATCGTGCCCCTGATCACGACGGCGATCACCACCAACAAGATCATCGCCGGCGTGGTCGTCCTGGTCATCATCGTCGCCGCTGTCGTCTGGTGGATGTCGCGCAGGCGAGGCGCCCCACCCACCTAGCCGCCGCTTCAGACCCGACGCCGAACGTCGTGAGGTGATCTCAGCTATCGGCTGGTAACCTGTGCCGGCGATGCTGGGAGGCAGCCGGCTCTGGCGTCATCCCGACTTCCTGAAGCTGTGGTCGGGTCAGACCATCAGCGTGATCGGCGGCGAGATCACCGCGCTCGCGCTGCCGACACTGGCCATCTTCCGCTTCCACACCAGTGCCCTGGTCGTCGGCCTGCTGATCGGCTCACAGCGCATCGCCTTCCCGATCCTGTCACTCTTCGCCGGCGTGCTCGTCGACCGGGTTCGTCGCCGGCCGGTCATGATCCTGGCCGATGCCGGGCGGGCGATTGCCCTCGCCTCCATTCCGCTGGCCTTCGCCCTGAACGTCCTCAGTCTGGCGCAACTCTTCGTCGTCGGTCTCGCCATGGGCATCGGCAATGTCCTTTTCGACATCGCTTACCTCGCCTACCTGCCGTCGCTCGTGGGTCAGGCCGATATCGTCGAGGGCAACAACAAGCTGACCTCGAGCTTCTCGATCGCGATGCTCGCGGGGCCGGGCCTTGGCGGCGTGCTGGTCCAGCTCATCGGCGCCGCCCAGGCGATCGGCGCGAACGCGATCTCATACCTCGTGTCGGTACTCACCCTGGCCTGGATTCGGGAGCCGGAGCCTCTGCCGCGCGAGGTGTCAGCGCGGACCGGCGTCTTCGCGGAGATCGCGCAAGGCATCCGGCTGGTGGTTCACCACCCGCTGCTGCGCAGCCTCCTCGCCATGGTCACCGTGGACTCCTTCGGGTTCCAGCTCGCACTGCCGGTCTTCCTCATCTTCTTTTATCGCCGGCTGCACCTCACCCCGGCGCAAGCTGGGCTCATCTTCGCCAGCCTGGGCGTGGGTGCACTGGTCGGCTCGGTAATCGCGGCGCGCGTGGTTGCGGTCCTCGGCCTCGGCCGCGCGATGGCCCTCGGGATCGCCGGCTCCGCGCTCGCGTTGGCCGGCGTGCCGCTGGCGCTCTTCCTGCCCGCGGTTCCATGGCTGATCTTCGTTTCCTTCGTCGATGCGTGCGCCATCACCGTCATGGACATCCAGCAGGTCAGCCTCCGGCAGGGCGTCACGCCCTCGCACCTGCAGGGTCGGATGAACGCCACCTTTCGGACCTTGTTCTGGGGCGTCTGGCCACTCGCGAATTTCCTGGGCGGACTCATTGCCGACTGGACGGGTCCGGTCTCGGTATTCCTGATCGCCGCCGGTTTGCGAATCATCCCGATCACGATCGTGGTCGTCAGCCCGATCGGCCGCCTGCGATCGTATCCCGCCGCCGCGGCTCAGGCCGGCGGCATCAGCTCCAACTGGTAGTTCGCCGGCAGCGTCTCCGGGTCGAGGAGCTCGGGGCCCTGGTTGCGGACGTCGTTCACCCGCGGCGATGCGGACGCAAGGCGCAGCCAGCCGTCAGGGCAGGGCCGAAGGAAAGCCATGATCTGCTCGATCGACAGCGCTTCGAGCACCCATGTCGCGGCGTCGGCGTCGTTGAGGACGACGGGCATCCGGTCGTGGAGGTCGGCGATGTCGGCATTGGGCGTGGTGGTCAAGATCGTGGCCGCGGGCTGACCTGCCCAGCGCGCGAGCACGCCGGCCAGATGCAGGAACCCGCCATCTGCGCGTGAGACGGCCATCGGCAGCCGCCGCTCGCCGACCTTACGCCACTCGTAGAAGTGGCTCGCCGGGACCAGGACTCGCTGGCTGAGCAACAGGCGCTGGTAGTACGGCTTGGCGAGGGCGGTCTCAGCTCGAAGGTTGAAGAGACCGCCCTTCGCGCCTTCGATGCCCCAGCGGACGACCTCGGCGCGATCCGGGCCCACGGCGAGAACCGGATCCGTGGGCGCGATGTTGTAGCGCGGGAGCTCGTCCGGGGCATCGCGCAGCCAGTGATAGGTCTCGAGCAGCTCCGCCCGGGGCATCGACGAACCGATCCGGCCGCACATGTCCATCACTATATTTCGCCGAGACTTGCGATAACGACAGACAGCTGTCGCAACCATCGTTCACGATTGAAACATGTGCCGCGCCAGCGAGACGCCGCTCGAGCGGATCCTGTCGGGCCTGCGCGAGCTGCCTGGCTGGGTGGCCGAGCAGCCGGCCGGCCGCCTCGGCGAGGTCATCATCAAGAGCCGGGAAATCATCGACCGGACGGAGGCGGTGGCGGCCGAGGCCACCCGCCGCTTCGAAAAGGCCGGCGGCTACCGGAGCGACGGCTTCCTCGGCATGGTGCCTTGGCTCCGGGTGAACGGCAAGCTTTCGGGGGCCGCCGCCGCCGAGCGGGTCGATACCGCCCGCCAGTTGAAGGAGTTGCCCCGCACCGAAGAGGCGCTGGCGCGCGGCGAGATCGGCTACCAGCACGCGGTGGCGATGGCCAGGACCGCCGAGCATGTGGGGGCGGCCCAGGTGCGCAAGGCCGAGGCCACCCTGCTCAAGGCCGCCGAGACCATGGACCCGGGGCAGTTCGTCACGGTGGCGAAGAACTTCGAGCACCAGGTGGATGCCGAGGCCGTGCTGGCGGACGCCAACCGGGCGCACGCGCGGCGCTATCTCCAGCTCGGCGAGGTGACCAATGGGCTCGTCCGGCTCGAGGGCCAACTGGTCCCCGAGGCGGCGGCGATGCTGCGGACCCGGCTGGAGCCCTTCCTGAAGCCGGCGAAGGGTGACGAGCGATCGACAGGCCAGCGGTCCCACGACGCGCTGCTCGAGATCCTGCGGCGCGGCGCGATTGCTGGCGACGGCAAGTCGAGCGGCGGCGGGCCGCGGCCGTCATTGATCATCAAGGTCGACCTGGACACCCTGGCGGGTATTGACGGGGCACCCGCCGGCGAGCTCGAGTGGGGCGGCACCATCCCCGCCGAGACGGCGCGCCGGATGGCGTGCGATTCGGCCATCACCCGGATCACCGGTCTCGGCGAGCTCGAGCAGGAACTCACCCATGCCGCCCGAACGATTCCGCCCTCGACCCGCCGCGCGCTGGTGGCGCGGGATGGGCATTGTGTCTTCCCCGGGTGTGACCGCCCCTCGCCCTGGTGTGACGGGCACCATCTTGTGCACTGGGCGGACGATGGTCCGACGACGCTCGACAACCTTGGGTTGGTGTGCGGCGCGCATCACCGGAAGGTGCATGAAGAAGGCTGGACGTTGCGGCGCGAGAAGGACGCGCGGTGGCACGCCACGCCGCCGCCGCTTAAAGTCCTGGCCCGAGCGCGAACCGGCTGAAGCACGAGTCGGCTTTGCCGAAGACGGGCAGTCAGCGGGAAGGCACGCCCTCGGGCGCAAGGTAGATGAGACCCGCGCCGCGAGCTCGGACCGGCTGAGCCGCCGCCGCTGCGGGGAGGCACGCCCTCGGGCGCGACGCGGAAGAATCGGCGCCGCAGCCGGCGGGGAGGCGGGCCGTCGGGCGCGTCGCAGACCGGCCGGATCGCCAGGTTGGTCGAGGGCTAAGCAACGATTGATCTTGGGCATGAACGACAGAGGCTTTACGCCGGCTTGCCAAAAACCGATTTGGACTTAGGGGAGCCGGCTCGTCGAGCACGCCCGGCGGCCGGTCGACCCCAGCGGCTGCGGGGTATGTGCCTAGCGCTTGGTGTACTGCGGGGCTTTGCGGGCGCGCTTCAATCCGGGCTTCTTGCGTTCCTTCATGCGCGGGTCGCGCGTCAGCAAGCCATGCTTCTTCAGCACCGGCCGCATCGCGCCATCCGCAACGATGAGCGCGCGCGCGATGCCGTGCTGGACGGCGCCGGCCTGGCCGGACATCCCGCCGCCGTCGACCTTGGCGCTCACGTTGAAGCGCTTGCCACTCTCGGTTAGCCGCAGCGGCTCGACCACGACCATCTCCAGCATGCGCCGGCCGAAGTACTGCAGCGGCGGCTTGTCGTTGACCATGATCGTGCCGTCACCTGGATAGAGCCGCACTCGAGCGATCGCGTTCTTCCTGCGACCCGTGCCGTAGTAGTAGGTAGCGTTATCGGCCAATGACTTCGATCTCCCCTTGCGCTGAGAATTTGATTGGCACCGGCTGCTGCGCTTTGTGCGGGTGCGCATCGCCGGCGTAGACCTTGAGTCGCCGCAGCTGCTCCTTGCCCAGCGTTCCGTGCTGCAACATGCCGCTGACCGCATGCCGGAACGGAAAGGTCGGGTGGCGGTCGACCATGTCGCCGTACGCCCGCTTTCGCAGCCCGCCTGGATAGCCCGTATAAGACGTATAGAACTTATCCGTGGGTTTCTTGCCGGTCACCCGGATGCCTTTGACGTTGACGACGATCACGTGGTCGCCGGTGTTCAGGTGCGGCGTATAGATCGGCTTGTGCTTCCCGCGCAGCACCTTGGCCACATTCGCGGCCAGGCGGCCGAGTGTCTGGCCGCTGGCATCGACGATGTACCAGCCCGCCGTGATCTCTGACGGTTTGGCGCTGTAGGTCTTTCCTGGCTGCGGCATTTAGTATTCGACCCCGACCTGCACCAGACCCTGGGGCGGTGCGAGTCGCAATCCGAGCGCTGAGCCCGCGAGCAACTGGTCGATCCACTCGAGCGTCCGGCGGCGACGACCGACATCAACCAGCGCGCCGGCGATCCGGCGGACCATCCCATAGAGAAAG
>VBJI01000100.1 GCA_005880875.1 Chloroflexota bacterium | reverse complement strand
TCTCTTTGCCATCGACGCTGAAGGGCAGCAGGAGCAGCCGTTGTTCGTCGGCGACCTGGCGGTCGTCGATTTTCCCGAGCGCGACCTCTCGCTGGTACGCCCCCGCGGCGGCGCCCGCGCGACGACCGAAGACGAGCAGATCGGACAACGAATTTCCACCGAGCCGGTTGGCCCCGTGCAGCCCGGCTGCCACCTCACCGGCGGCGTAAAGACCGGGAAGCGTGGTCGCTCCGGTCTCGGCCTCGACTCGAAGCCCGCCCATCGCGTAGTGGATGGTCGGCGCCACCTCCATCGGTTCCTTTGTGATGTCGACGTCGGCCAGCCGCAGGAACTGCTCGTACATCGAAGGCAGCTTTTTCTCGATCGTCGCGGCGCCCAGGTGGGTGACATCGAGGAAAGCACCCCCATGCTCCGTGCCGCGCCCCGCCTCGACTTCCTTGTAGATCGACCGGGCGACCACGTCGCGGGAGGACAGCTCTTTCTTCTTCGGGTCGTACTCGAGCATGAACCGCTTCCCCTCGCGGTTCTTCAAATAGCCGCCTTCACCCCGGACCGCCTCGGTGACCAGGATGCCGCGAACCCCGGGCGGCCAGACCATGCCGGTCGGATGGAACTGCACCATCTCCGGATCGAGCACCTCCGCCCCGGCGTCGAAGCCCATGGCGACGCCGTCGCCGGTGCCTTCCCAGGAGTTCGAGGTGACTTTGAAGATCCGGCCCCAGCCGCCGGTCGCCAGGATGACGGCCTTCGATCGAAAGGCGACGAAGCGGCCGTCGATCCGGTTATAGCCGAAGGCGCCGACCACGCGGTCTCCCTCCTTGAGCAGTCGGGTCAGAGTGACCTCCATGTGGACCTCGATGCCGAGTTGCACCACCCGGTCCTGCAGGCTCCGGATCATTTCCAGCCCGGTGCGGTCGCCCACGTGGCACAGCCGTCGATAGGTATGCGCCCCAAAGGCGCGCTGCATAATCCGCCCGTCGGGCGTGCGGTCGAAGATCGCGCCGTAGGTCTCGAGTTCGTAGACCCGGTCGGGTGACTCCCGGGCATGCAGCTCGGCCATGCGCCAGTTGTTGATCATCTGGCCGCCGCGCATCGTGTCCTGGAAATGGACCTGCCAGTTGTCGTCGGGGTCGACATTGCCGAGTGCCGCGGCGATGCCGCCCTCGGCCATGACGGTGTGCGCCTTGCCGAGGAGGGACTTGCAGACGATGCCGACGCGCGCTCCGGCGGCTGCGGCCTCGATCGCGGCCCGCAGCCCGGCGCCCCCGGCGCCAATCACGAGCACGTCGGTCGTCAGCGTCTCGTAGGTTTCGCTCATGCGATCCACCGCGGTTCGTGGATGATCCCCGCCATCAGCAGCCGGATGTAGACATCCGTCAGCGCGACGGAGAACATGCTGACCCAGGCATAGAAGCCATGCCGCGGGTTGGCGTAGTTCAGCAGCGTGACCAGGCGGTGCCAGACCATGCCGAAACGGGCTCGCGAAAAGGCGTCGATGCGACCTCCCATCAAGTAGCGGAACGAATGGCAGGTCAGCGTATACAGACTCAGCAGGACGACGTTGACCAGCATGAACACCGAGCCCAGGCCGATGAAGAACGAGCCGTGATAGATGAACGCCCGGACGACGTCGGCCCACAGAAAGATCAGGACGACCAGGCTCAGTAGCAGGAAATACCGGTGATAGTTGTTGAGCACCCAGGGAAAGCGCGTCTCCCCGCGATACTTTCCGCGCTTCAGTTCCTGGATGGCGCAGGCCGGCGGGTCCCAGAAAAAGGAGCGGAAGTATGACTTTCGGTAGTAGTAGCAGCTGCCCCGCAGGCCGAGCGCAGACGACGGTGACGGCCGGCTCGATCCACCAGGCTCGGCCCGGGGAGGCCTCCTTAGCCGTTGCTGGCTTCGGAGTTAGGGCTTCAACCGCCACATGAGTAGTTTAGTTCGCCTCTCAATCGTTTCCGGCGCTGCGCCGGCCGAGCAATACGCCGGCGATCGACGCCACGACGGCCAGCCCGAGTGCGGCCCGAGCGGGGATCCCCCGGCTGCCGTCGGGCGCATGACCGTCCATGGTCGGCCGCCGATGCTCAGCCCCGGGTCCCGATTCGGGAGCCGCCACCGCGTGGGCGTCTTTGCCGGGCAACTCAATGGGGACCGGATAAATCACGCTGTTGACCTCGACCCCGATCATCGTGACCAGGCCGAGGAAAAGGAAGAAAGTCATCAAGACGAACAGCAGCCCGAAGGTGGCCCCGTACTGATTGATGCCCTTGTTCAGCGAGAGATAGAGCGGAAAGACCAGGGTGATCAACTCGAAAAGGATGCCAGCCACCAACGCGCCGGGAATGACTTGCTGTAGCCGCTGCTTTCGATTGGGAATGACGTAATAGATACTGAGAAAGAGGAGAAAGCCGGCGGCGACCCCAATGATCACCTGTAGGATGAAGGCCGCCGCGCCCGAGTAAAGGAAGCTTGGAATATCGGGGATGTGCTTGAGAGCCGGGAGCAGGGAAGAGGTGGCCACGGCGATGCCCACGAGAACCGTGAACAGGAGGATCATGCCGACAGAAATGAGCTTCTGGCGGATGAAGTCGCGGGGCTTCGTGTGATAGATCACCGCGAAGGCTTGCTCCATCAAACCGAACAATGCCGACCCACCCCACAGCAGGCCGACGAGGCCGATGATGAACAGGAGGCCGGCCTGACTCTTCACGCCGCTGACGGCTTTGAGCAACTCGCCCTGCTGATGCGGGTCGCCGGGGATGGCGCTGAAGATCGTCTTGTACACGGCATCGTTCGCCTCGCCAAACAATCGGAGAGCGAAGCCGAGCAGTGACGCGGCAAAGATCACAATCGGGAACATGGCAAAGAGCGCGTTCCAGGCGATGAGCGCGGCCCAGTTCGGCGCCTGGTCCTCCAGGAACTTCCTCACCACCCGGCCCGGGACGCTGTCCATCAAGCCGCCCACGCCCTCGATTCTACCTAACAGTGTTCCTATCAAGTAAATGGCAAACGCCGACGCCGAAGTCGAGGCGCAGAAACGGGCCGCCGCCGAGCGTGCACTCGATCTGGTCCGCCCCGGAACCGTCATCGGGCTGGGGACCGGCACCACGGCGCGCTACTTCATCGAGGGACTGATCAAACGTGTCCTGGCTGGGCTCGAGGTCCGAGCCGTGGTCACCTCGCTGGAGACCCGCCGCCGCGCGGAAGCGGGCGGTATCCGATTCGTCCTGATCGCCGACGAGAGCAAACTGGTCGGCCGGCTCGGTCGCGGGCCAGTGCCGATCGAGGTGTTGCCCTTTCTCTGGGAGGCGACCAGTCAGGCGATTCAATCGCTGGGCGGCCGTCCCCAGCTCCGAACGGCGGCCGGAAAGCCCTTCATGACCGACAACGACAACCTGATCCTCGATACGACCTTTGGCGGTGTCGACCCGGCGCTGGGACTCGCGCTGCACGCGATCCCGGGGGTTCTGGAGCACGGCCTTTTCTTCGGGATGGCCAGGGCGGCGATCATCGGTTGCGCCTCTGGACTTCGGATCCTGGGCGAGCTCGGCTGAACGGACGCTATGCTAAGGCGCTGAGATGCCGTTCGAATACCGGGTGGTCCACACCGTGGAGGAAGCGAACCAGCTGTCAGACGACGGATTCGAGCTCTTCATCATTCTTCCGCCAGGGCCGAACGGCGGCCCCGATCGGATCTATCTGCGGCGCGAGAAACGCCGCGGACAGACGCCCGGCTTTGCCAGAGAGTCCAAGCCCGAGTAGGGCGCCGACCCGATTGACGCAATTTCCGACGGACGTTATACTGGCGTAGTTCGAATTCCTCCAGCTGAGGGGCGGAATTTCCGCCCTCGTTGTGTTTATTGGGGATTCGGACCGGGTACAAGACACGGGCCTGAACGACGGGCGATCTGCACAAGGAGTGACGGTACTTCAAGGAATGACTACGGCAACGCAGGCGGCGCCCCACTACGAGTCGGCTGTCCGGGCGATGTCCCAGGCTGCCGCTGAGGCTGAGCTGACGCACGCCCCGGTTCGGCTGGCCTATTGGCGAATGGCTGCCCTGGATGCGCTGCTGGCGCGGTTCGAGGAGCTCCGCCTGGCCGGTGAGCGCGTGGTTCCGGAGGATATCCGCGAGCTGGTGGTTGGCTACGCCCAGCGCCATGACGCGGTGCTGTCGGAGCGGATCGAGGTGGCGGTCGGCGACGATCTCAACGCGGTCCACGACGCCGTCTTCGAGGCACAGGGTCGAGTCATGCTCGAGCTCGCCGAGCTGCGGCGGGTGCCCAACTGGCAGGATCTGGACCTGACGCTCGAGCCTGGAGACGACGAGGCCGCCTGACGACGCTCCGGCCGGAATGGCGCTGAGCGCCGATCCGGCCGACCGCGAGCGGCCTCTGGACATCCTGGCGGATCGGGCTCGCCGGCTGCTCACGATTCAGTGGGCTGACGGCCATCAATCGGCTTACGACTTCGAGCTCCTCCGCTGGCGGTGTCCATGCGCCGAGTGCGCCGGCGAGGGCGGCCTCCCCGGCAGGCTGGCCAGTACCAGCCAGCTGACCGACGACCAGGTCGAGCTGGCGCAGATGGAGCCGGTTGGCTTGTTCGGGATCCGCCCATATTGGAAAGACGGGCACGACACCGGCATCTACGGGCTCAACCTGTTGCGAGCGATCTGCCCCTGCGAGGAGTGCGCGCCAGGCGGCGCCGGCCGCTAGGGCTTAGTTGCCGTTGAGGCCGAGGCCGGCCTCGAGCGCCGCCTTCGGCTTGTAGCCGACAACCTGCTGGGCCAGCTTGCCGTCCCTGAAGACGGCCACGTAGGGAATCCCGCGGACCCGGTAGCGCTCGGCCAGGGCGGGCTCCTCGTCGACGTTCACCTTGGTGATCTTGACGTCGGTGTGCTCGATCGCGAGCTGCTCGAGCACGGGCGACAGCATTTTGCAGGGCCCGCACCAATCGGCGTAAAAATCGACAATGACCGGCTGGTCAGCGAGCAGCACCTGTTCCTCGAAGGTGGCCGTCGTGACTTGAATGGCTTTACTCATACTTCTCCCTTGCTTGGACGATCTGTATCTAGAGTAACTCAGAAGTCACTCGGGAAATTCCCCCTGTCCAGGCGGTCGGGAGCGCCCCCTGTCTAGTTCGAAAACACCTCGACCACCATGGTTTTGGCCCCGTTGCTGGCCACCCCGACGCCCAGCCGGTGGTAGCCGCCGTTCAGGATGTTCGCCCGGTGCTCCGGGGAGTTCATGAACATCGTGTTGATGCCGGCCATCGACGGGTTGGTCGACCAGGCGATGTTCTCGCCGGCGGTGCTGTAAGGGATGCCCCACAGGTGGAGCAGCTGGACGAACGCCAGCTGCCCGGTTGCCGGGTCATAGTGCGAAAAGTAGTTCCGGTTCAGCATGTCCTGAGCGCGATACTGGGCGACTCGGGCCAGTGAGCTGCTCCAGGCCAGCGCCGCGGCTCCATTGGCGGCGCGGTCCTGATTGACCAGGCTGAACTCGACGCCGGCGGCGCCGCCGACGGCCGAGATAGGCGGTGCCGGCGGGCGGGGCGGCGCGGGTGCCGGTGGGGCCGGTCGAACGGCGACTGGAGCCGGGGTTGCGGGGGCCGCGGCGACCACCGTTGGTGTCGGCGATGGGGTGGCGGCCAGCCGGAAGCGAATCGCGCCGAGACGCTGGGGCCGCACGAACGCGACCGTTGCCGCCTTCGGCGGTTTGGTCGGGGCATGGTGGCGAGGCTGCGACCCCAGGATCGTCGCCGTGGTGATGGCCACCAACGGCAGTCCGGTGATCAAAGCCGCCTTTGTAACGGAGCGTGGCAATTCAGAATCCCCCTTGTGGTCTGACTTGGCTCGCAGGATTCTAGGCGGCCGGAGCTGGCCAGACCAAGCCGTCAGACGCCCGACAAACCCCTCGTCGGTGCTATCCGGTTAGCGACAGTGGGGCTATCAAGCGGAGGCGACGATGAAAAAGAGCAGAAGGCCGAGGAGCTGACCGGGCAGGATCGCGATCATCGCCAGGTACAGCAACCCGGTGGTCGACATGAAGGAGCGAAGCCGGCAGGTGGGAAGGGCCAGTCCGGCGGCGACCAGCGGAAGGACCACCGCACTCAAAGCCCAGAGCGCGGTCAGCACCGGACTCAGGCCCAGCGCCTGGCCGACGGAGCCGGAACCGTGGGCCAGTCCGCCCAGCGTAAGGGGGAACAGAATCGCCTGGAGCACCAGGCTGACCAGGAGGACGGCGATGGCCCGCAACAGCGGACGGTTCGTCAGCGCCGGCGTCACGAGGTACCAGTGTCCCAGCAGCATGCCGGTGGTGGCGGCGCCCAGCACGGCCGCGGACAGCGCGACCACCAGCACGATCGCCGCGCCATCGAGCAGCGACCCGGCCAGCGGCCAGAGCGCGGCCGCGACGGCGGCCAGCAGCAGGACGGAAGCCGAGAGCGTCAGCGCCCAGCCGGTCAGGGCGTCCTTGTGCCGCCAGATGACGACGGCGTTGACCACCAGCGCGATCACGAGCATCCCCTGAAGGAAAACCAGCCCGCGAGCGATCGAGGTGTTGATCGCGGGCGGATTGGGTGGGCCGGCGAGCACGATCAGGAAGGCGAGCATCCCGAAGATCGCGTACGTGACGGCGATGAATTTCAGGAACCCCTGGGTGAGTCCGCCGGTGACCCGCAGGTAGGCCACGGTGGCGATCCCTCCAACGGCGGTCTCGGCGAGCAGCAGAAAGAGGGCCAGCGGCAGTGTCACCAGCGCAACGCACTCGTGGCAACCGGTGATGGGAACGGAAGCGAGCGTAGCCATGCGCGCCGATATAGATTAGGGAAGTGATCCCATCGGACCCGGAGCATGCCCACGGCTTTGTGCCCGTCAACTATGAGGACGGCAGCTGGAAAACGGCTGGCGGCGATGTCATACCCTGGTACGAGGTGCAGACCGACCTGGTTCCCGAGTCCGATGTTCAGGGGGCTCTCGAGCGGGTGCTCAGCGTGTACGGCGTCAGCGACGTGGTCGTCGACGCCTTCGACCAGTTCCGCAAAGAGCTGAAACGGCCGGCGCCGGCGGAAAGCTGACCGGGATGCTATTTCGCCGCGACCAGGAACAGGATCCGCGCGTGCTCAAGGATCCGCATCGCCTGCCGCCTGGTCAGGTGTTGACCCAAAAATGGCCGGTGCTGTCGTATGGCAGCCCGCCGCGATACGACATGGCGCGCTGGCGGCTGCGCCTGTACGGCGAGGTCGACGCGCCCGCGACGCTGACCTGGGAGGAGGTCCGTACCCTGCCGTCGACGACCGTGACCGCCGACATGCATTGCGTCACCACCTGGAGCCGGCTGGACAACGCCTGGGAGGGGGTCGCCTTCAAGGACCTGGCCGCGCTGGTCAATCCCCGCGGCACCGCGCAACACGTGATCGCGCATTGTGACGCCGATTACACCACGAGCCTACCGATCGAGGTGCTCGCCGACGACGATGTGCTGATCGCCTACCGGCACGATGGCGTCGAGCTGACGTCGGAACATGGCGGACCGCTCCGGCTGGTGGTCCCCAAGCGCTATGCCTGGAAGAGCGCGAAGTGGCTCGAGGCCCTCGAATGGGTGGTGCACGACCGGCTCGGCTTCTGGGAGCGCAACGGCTACAACAACAGCGCGGACCCCTGGAAAGAGGAGCGGTACTGGTAGTTATACTCGACTGACGGGGTGCGTTTGGAACGCTGAGAGGTGGACCGCTCCACCAACCCTTCGAACCTGATCTGGGTAATGCCAGCGGAGGGAGACGTGAGCACGGTTGAGCGCCAGGTCGTCGAGCGGCAGCGGTCCGCCGATGACTTTCTGAAGGTCGAGACCCACGGGATCGACCCCATTCCGCCGAGTCAGCGCAAAGGATCGGCGCGCGACGTCGCCTGGCTCTGGGTCGCGGCGTTCGCCAACTTCGTCTCCTTGATCACCGGCGGGCTGCTGATCACGTTCGGGCTGGGCGTCGCGGAAGCCATCCTGGCGGTTGCGGTGGGCTCGGTGCTGGCGGCCAGCCTGCACGGCCTCTTGAGTGTCGCGGGTCCCCGTTATGGCACGACCCAGGTGGTGGCGGCCAGACAGACCTTCGGCGTTCGCGGCGCCTACGGGGGCGCCTTCTTCACCATCTTCCTGGCGGTCGGGTGGTTCGCGGTTGATTGCGTGATCGCCGCCCAGGCGATCGTGCAGCTGGGCCGTCTGGCCGGCCTGCCATCGGGCAACCTGCTGAGCGGCGTCGCGCTGCTCGTGGTCGTCGTGGTCTCCGTCCTGGTCGCGGTTTACGGCCACCAGACGATCGCGGTTTTCGAAAAATACGGCGCCATCGTCTTTGTCATTTTCTGCGCGATCCTTGGGCTCAGCCTGCTGCCGAAAGTGAACTGGAGCCTGGCGCCATCGGTCACCGGCGCGGACCACGTCGCGAGTCTCGTGCTGGGCACGAGCGTGATCTTCGCCCTCGTCGCCTCCTGGTACAGCTTTGCGTCGGACTACTCGCGGTATTTGCCCGAGCGGTTGTCGACGAGCTCGGTCGCGGGCTGGATCGGCGCCGGCACCGCGTTGTCGATGTTCCTGTTCGGGTCGCTCGGCGTCCTGCTGGCGAGCATCGACCCGAAGGCGGGTGGCAACCTGCTCGCCCTCATCTCGGCGAAGGCCCCACTGTCGGTGGTCGTGCCATTCCTGCTCTTCATTGCCGTGGGCGAGATCTGGGCGAATTATCTCGATGTCTACACCGCCGGCCTTTCCGGTCTGGCCCTCAACCTTCGCAGTCCGCGCTGGGCGGCCGCCCTTGCCTGCGGCGCTGTCGGCGGCGTGCTCGCCTATATCGCGATGTTCGTCTCCAACTTCGCCGCCCAGTACACGAACTTCTTGCTCATCACCTATCTGTGGGTGCCGCCCTGGGCGGCCGTGGTCCTGGTCGACATGTTCGTGTTCCGCCGGCGAGCCGGACTGCTCTCGCTCTTCAACGGTCGCGCCGTGCTCGCCTGGCTGCTCGGGCTCGCCGTCGCCGTGCCCTTCGTGGACTCGACCCTGTGGCAGGGCCCGCTCGCCGTTCATCTGCTGCACAACACGGATGTCTCGGGCTATGTCGGCGCACTGGTTGGCGCCGCCGCCTACCTCGTCCTGGGACGCCAACGATGACGATCCCGGTCGGACTGACGATCGCCGGGTCGGATTCCGGCGCCGGCGCCGGCATCCAGGCCGACCTGAAAACCTTCGCCGCCCTCGGCGTCTACGGCGTGACGGTCATCACCGCGGTGACCGCACAGAACACCATCGGCGTGCGTGCGGTTCAAGAAATCGACCCGGAGAACGTCCTGGCTCAAATCGATGCCGTCGCCGAGGATTTTTCGATCGGCGCCCTGAAGACCGGAATGCTCTCCAGCGCCGCCATCGTCGAGGTGGTGGCGGATGCTATCCGACGCCACGAGCTCGGGCCGTTGGTCGTCGATCCCGTGATGATCGCCAAGAGCGGCGATCGCCTGCTGCGCGCGGATGCGGTTGAGGCGCTGCGCCGCGACCTCCTGCCGCTGGCCGGGGTCGTCACCCCGAACATCCCGGAGGCGGAGGTGCTCGCGGGCCGAGCCATCCACACCCGGGACGATCGGCTGGCAGCCGCCGGCGCCATCCTGCAGCTGGGCGCTCGAGCGGTGATCGTCAAGGGCGGTCACGCGGATGATGACCCGATTGTCGACCTGCTCATCGATCAAACTGGTGTGCATGAGTATCGGGCGAGGCGAGTGAACACGACCAGCACCCACGGCACCGGCTGCACCTTCTCCGCCGCCATTACCGCGGCGCTCGCCAGGGGCCAGAACCTGCCGGCGGCCGTCGCCCAGGCTCGTGACTATGTGAGCCGTGCACTCGTGGAAGCGCCCGGTCTCGGGCGCGGCCACGGGCCAATGCACCACTTTCCAGCGGCCGAGGCGGGCCATGTCCACCGTTAGCATCGACGTCGACTATCTGGAAGGGATCCATTCGCCGATGGGCCCGGTGCTGGAGGAAATGCTCAAGACCGGCCGGAGCGAGGGGGTGCCGATCGTCAACCCGGCGACGGGCCGGTTACTGCGGGTCCTCACGACGGCCATGGCACCCAAGCGGGTGCTCGAGATCGGCACGGCGATCGGGTTTTCGACCCTGTGGATGGCCAGCGCGCTGCCGCCCGGAGGGCGCATCGACACCATCGATCCGGACCGATCGCGGACCGACCGCGCGCGCAAGTACTGGTTGCGCGCCGGTGTCACCGACCGCGTCCGGGTTATCAATGAACCGGCGTTGCGGGTCTTGCCGCGGCTGGCGCCTGGCATCGAGTTCGCGTTCATCGATGCGATCAAGACGGAGTACTCCGCTTACCTCGACGCGCTGCTGCCGAAGATGGCTCCCGGCGGCATGATCACGGTCGACAACGTGCTCTGGAGCGGACGGATCGCCGCCGGCGAGCATGATGACAATACCGACGCGCTGCGGGCGTTCAACGAAAAATTTCTTCGACACGAGCAGCTCGAGGCCACCATCGTGCCGGTGGGCGATGGCGTCGGCATCGGCGTGGTGCGCCCGCATGGCTGAGCCGGCGACGCGATAAAGTACGTCGGTTGTCACGCGGTAAAGCCCCACTCACCCGGGACCAGGTTCTCGACGCCTACCGGACGGTGCTCCGCGCGCGCGCCCTCGACGACCGGCGCTTCGTCCTGAACCGCGCCGGCAAGCTGGCGTTCATCATT